>NZ_CP121668.1:8819656-9139895 GCF_029714425.1 Bradyrhizobium sp. CB2312
TGCTTCATGCATCCTGACGACGCGCAGGACATAAAGGTGCGGCGGGGCGACGAGGTGAAGGTGGTCTCGCGCCGCGGCTACATCCGCGCCCGCGTCGAGACGCGTGGCCGCGACCGGCCGCCGAAGGGTCTCGTGTTCGTGCCGTGGTTCGACGAATCCAAGCTGATCAACAAGGTGACACTGGACGCCACCGATCCGATCTCGCTGCAAACCGACTTCAAGAAATGCGCCGTGCGCATCGAGCGGGTGACCCAGTCATGATGAAACGATTTGGCATAGCGCTGCTCGCGGTCGCGATCGCGGCCGGCGCGAGCTCGCTGACCGCGCAGACCGTGACGTCGGGCCTGCGCGGCCCGGCCCCGCTCAATGACGAGGGCCCGGCGCCGCCGATGCTGCCGAACCGCAACACGTCCGAGCGGGAGTCGCGCAACTATCCGGAGCAGCCGCCGGTCATTCCGCACACCATCGACGGCTACCAGATCGACCTCAACGGCAACAAATGCCTGTCCTGCCATGCGCGGGCGCGCACGGCGGAATCGCAGGCGCCGATGGTCTCGATCACGCATTTCATGGATCGCGACGGCCAGTTCCTGGCCTCGATCTCGCCGCGCCGCTTCTTCTGCACCGAATGCCACGTGCCGCAGAACACCGCGACGCCGCCTGTCAGCAACGATTTCACCGACATCGACACGCTGCTGTCGCGCGCAAGCCCGGGTGGCCGGCGATGACGACGACTGCTGACGGGCCCAACGAAAAGCTGGAGCAGGAGAAGGCCAAGCGCGGCTTCATCGCGCGAAGCTGGGACTTCGCGCTCGAGCTTTGGGGCGTGCTGACGCGGCCGAGCACGGTGTTCGCATTGGGCACATTGGTGCTCGCCGGCTTCATAGCCGGCGTGATCTTCTGGGGCGGTTTCAACACCGCGCTGGAGCTCACCAACACCGAGAAATTCTGCACCGGCTGCCACGAGATGAAGGACAACGTGTACGCCGAGCTGAAGTCGACCATCCACTTCACCAACCGCTCCGGCGTGCGCGCCACCTGCCCCGATTGTCACGTGCCGCACAACTGGACCGACAAGATCGCGCGCAAGATGCAGGCCTCCAAGGAGGTCTGGGGCAAGATTTTTGGCACGATCAATACGCGCGAAAAATTCCTGGATCACCGGCTCGAGCTCGCCGCACATGAATGGGCGCGCTTCAAGGCCAACGATTCCCTGGAATGCCGCAACTGCCACAGCGCCGATTCCATGGACATCACCAAACAGTCGCCGCGGGCATCGGTCGCGCACCAGCGCTTCCTGTTCACCGGCGAGAAGACCTGCATCGATTGCCACAAGGGCATCGCGCACCACCTGCCCGACATGCGTGGCGTTCCCGGCTGGCAGTAGCCGCATCGCGGCCAAAGCCTCTACCGCGTCATGGCCGGGCATAGCCGTCCGAAGGACGGCGTCGCTTCCGCTCGCCTATGTCCCGGCCATCCACGCCTAGCCACGCCGCACCAAGAACGTGGATGCCCGGGACAAGCCCGGGCATGACGACCTCTTGCGCCGGCATATATGGGATTGCCTGCTAATAGTAGGAGTAGCCCCGCGCTTGAACGGGCGGGGCGAATGGTTAGTTTTGGGAGACGGCGAATCGCCTCGTTTCGCCCCTCCTCAAGACAGACATGGCCACCTTCACCCCGCATCAGGACGCCGCGCTCAAGGCCGTTGGCGACTGGCTGAAAGCAAAACCCGGACGAGGCGGCACCCCGCCGGTGTTCCGCCTGTTCGGCTTTGCCGGCACCGGCAAGACCACGCTGGCGCGGCATATCGCCGAGGGCGTCGACGGCGAGGTGAAATTCGCCGCCTTCACCGGCAAGGCGGCGCTCGTCATGCGCAACAAGGGCTGCGACGAGGCCTCGACCATCCATTCGCTGATCTACCGCGCCCGCGAATCCGGCGAGGAGCAGCCGAGCTTCGAATTGTGGGACGACGCGCCGGCGTCCAAGGCCAAGCTGATCGTGATCGACGAATGCTCGATGGTCGATGCTGAATTGGGCCGCGACCTGATGTCGTTCGACTGCCCGCTCTTGGTGCTGGGCGATCCCGCGCAGCTGCCGCCGATCCAGGGCGGCGGCTTCTTCACCAATTCCGAGCCCGACGCGATGCTGACCGAGGTGCACCGCCAGGCGCAGGACGATCCGATCGTGCGGATGTCGATGGACGTGCGCGAGGGCCGCGAGCTCGACATCGGCCGCTATGGCGAGAGCGAGGTGGTGTCGCGCAAAGAGCTCGATCCCGATCGCGTCATGGGCGCCGACCAGGTGCTGGTCGGCCGCAACAACACCAGGCGCGCCTACAACATGCGGGTGCGCCAGCGGCAGAACATCGAAGACCAGTTTCCCGTCGCTGGCGACAAGCTCGTGTGCCTGCGCAACAACCGCAAGAAGGGCCTGTTCAACGGCGGCCTCTGGCGCGTCAAGTCGCGCAACACCTCGCGCTCTAAATCGCGCATCCTCTCGATGCGGCTGTCGCCGGACGAGGACTTCGGGCACAAGGTGACGAAGGTCTCGGTGCGCGCCGATTGCTTCGAGGGCGGCATCGAGCAGATCGCCTGGGAGCAGCGCAAGCCCTACGACGAGTTCGACTACGGCTATGTGCTGACCGTGCACAAGTCGCAGGGCTCGCAATGGGACGACGTCGTGCTGTTCGACGAGAGCTTTGCGTTTCAGGACAGCCGGGCAAGGTGGTTGTACACGGGCATCACGCGGGCGGCGAAGCGGTTGAGCATCGTCGTGTGACGCTGGCGTAGGGTGGGCAAAGGCGCGCAGCGCCGTGCCCACCGTTTCTCTCATAAACGATAAAATGCGTGGGCACGCTTCGCTTTGCCCACCCTACGGCGCCGCTGCCTCAATCTCCGCTGTCGTCCCGGACAAGCGAAGCGCAGATCCGGGACCCATACCCACAGGAAGATGTTTTGCGACGACTCGGAGTGGGCGCCTTGCCCCGCACTTCTCCCTGGGGTTATGGGTCCCTGCGTTCGCAGGGACGACAGCGGAGATTGACGCTCCGCCATCCCACACGCCGTCCTCACTTTCCCGCCGCGAAATAAAAATCCTCGCGGCCCGGCGGGGAGCCGTAGGTGAACGGCTGCTGCTCGTGCTTGGTGGCGGCCCAGACGTCGTCGCGGATGATGTCGAACAGCTTTCGGATCTCGACCTTCGGCTCCTTGATCTCGCGGGCGAGCGCGGTGGCGAAGGGGCTGTCGGCGCCGCCGTCGCCGTCCATCGCGGTCTCGCCGTGCTTGGCGGCGTAGACCACCATGAAGCCGGCGCCGGGCTCGATGTTGGAAAAGCCCTTGTCGACCAGCTTCAGCGACAGCGTGCGCTGCATGGTCGGCGCAAACGGATTGTCGCGGCAGGCATCAAGCATTACCAGGCGCACCTTTCGCGCAGCACCGACGGCGGCGATGACCTGCTCAAGCGCAACCGCCTGGCTCTCGGCGTCCGTGTCGGCAGCGAGCTTGGCGTCGACGGGAACGAGATAGTTCACCCCGCCGATCTCGAAGCCGTGGCCGGCGTAATAGACCACGGCCCAGTCAGCCTTCTCCGCTTCGGCTGCGAACCTCTGCAGCGCTTCGAAGAACTTGTCGCGGGTGAGATCGCTGACGGAGATCACGGTCTGGAAGCCGACATCGCGCAGCGCGTTCGCGATCAGTTTGGAGTCGCGCGGCGGATTGGGCAAGGCGTGGACGTTCTTATAGGCGCCGTTGCCAATCACGAGCGCGACGCGGCGCCCACCCACGCCGGCGGGCGCCTGCGGCGTCAGCGCGGCGAGCCGCTCCCGCGCGATGGCGCGGGCGCGCGCGACGTCGATCTCGTCGAAATTCGTCAGCGAATAGGCCGCCGAGCGATAGTCGGCGCGGGCCTGGGCGAGATCCTTCTTCCGCTCGTAGATCTGGCCGCGGCCGGAATGGGCGCGAACATTGTTCGGATTGATCTGGATCGCCGTGTTGAAGTCCTTCAGCGCGGCGTCGAGATCGCCTTTCATCATGCTGACGTCGGCGCGATTGTTGATCGCGTAGACGTTTTTCGGCTGCCGCTCGATCAGGGCGTTGCAATCGGCAAAGGCCTGGTCGTACTTGCCCATCAGGCCATAGGTGATGCAGCGGTTGCTGGCGATCTGCGGCGCGGCCGGATCGATCTTCTCGGCCTCGGCGAAATCGGCGATCGCGCCGTTGTAATCCTTGATCAAGGTGCGCGCGCGGGCCCGGTTGGTCCAGCCGAGCAGGAATTTCGGCGTGTACTTGATCGACAGGTTGAAATCGTCGATTGCGCTTTGTATCGCCCCGCGGCGCAACTGGATGACGCCGCGATTGTTGTAGGGCACGCCGTAGGTCGGCCGCTTCTGGAGCGCGAGGTTGTAGTCGGCCATCGCGAGATCATCCTGGCCCTTGCGCTCATAGGCGAGGCCGCGGAGGTTGAGCGCGATGACGTAGTCCGGATCGAGGTCGATGGCCATGGACAGGGTCTCGATCGCGTGGACGTAGTCGCGCTTGTTGAGCAGCGTATTGCCGCGCACGGACAGCGCAATGGCCTTGTCCTTGCCGGTGACACGGTCGGCATTGAGCAGATTGTCGCAGGCTGTCGCGCGTGCCTGGGCCTCGCCCTGGCGGTCGCGGCAAATGGCGAGATCGTCGCCGGCTTGCGGCTCGGCCGCGGCGATCGCGGCCCCCGCGACGAGGACGACGAGGGTCAGGGAAACGACGCGCAGCATGTTGTCAGGTCAGCTCCAGCCACCACTTTTCTAAGTCGATCGTCGATCGCGCGGGTTCATCTGTTGTTTGAGCATGATCTTTGCGCAAAACCGCTTCACACTTTTCCGGATCATGCTCTTAGCCCGGAGTTCCACATCTCGCCAAGCCGGCCGTCTCAGTCGGCGGTCTTCACAGCCTCGTGTGCCTGACGGCGTAACAATCGCCGGCTGTGCCCGTATCTTGGATGACGCGAAAACGCGGCCGGGCGGACTGTTCGCCCGCCGCCAAGCGCCCTAGACTGCCAGCCCTTCCGAAAGAGGATCCGCCATGCGCCGACCTGTCCTTTTGTCCCTGCTCGCCGCCACCGCCGCCGCGACGCTGGCCCTTGCCATGCCGTCGCGGGCCGCCGAGGACGCGGTCGTGATCCCCGCTCCCGCGATGGACGCAGGGCCGGCAACCGGCATCCAGACCGCCGTGGTCGCCGGCGGCTGCTTCTGGGGCGTGCAGGGCGTCTTCCAGCACACAGCAGGTGTGGTCAACGCGGTCTCCGGCTATGCCGGCGGCACCAAGGCGACCGCCGATTACCAGACCGTTTCGAGCGGCCGGACCGGCCACGCCGAGTCGGTCGAGATCAAGTACGACCCGAAGAAGATCTCGTACGGCAAGATCCTCCAAATCTACTTCTCGGTGGTGCACGACCCGACCCAGCTCAACCGCCAGGGCCCCGACACCGGCACGCAATATCGCTCGGCGATCTTCACCACCTCCGACGAGCAGAAGAAGGTGGCGGAGGCCTATATCGCCCAGCTCGACAGCGCCAAGGTGTTCAATAGGCCGATCGTGACCAAGGTCGGCGCGCTGGAGGCGTTCTACCCGGCCGAGGCCTATCACCAAGACTATCTGACGCTGCACCCGAACCAGCCCTACATCGCCTACAACGACCTTCCCAAGGTCGAGAACCTGAAAAAGCTGTTCGCGGATAACTACATTGAGAAGCCGACGCTGGTGAGTGCCAGCAAGGCCACCAACTGATCGCGAGTTCACAGAAGAAACGGGAGACCCATGCCCGACACCAAGGCAAAAACCACCGACGACAAGGTCATCAAGAGCGAGGAGCAGTGGCGGCGCGAGCTGACGCCGATGCAGTACGCAGTGCTGCGCGAGAAGGCGACCGAGCGTCCCTTCACGGGCGAATATGAGCACGACCCCCGTGCCGGCACCTATGTCTGCGCCGGCTGCGGCAATGTGCTGTTCGAATCCGACGCCAAGTTCGATTCCGGCTGCGGCTGGCCGAGCTTCACCCAGCCCTCCGTCGAGAGCCATATCGACGAGGAGCGCGACGTGAGCCACGGCATGATCCGCACCGAGGTGCTGTGCTCCAAGTGCAGCGGCCATCTCGGCCATGTCTTCCCTGATGGTCCCGGGCCGACCGGGCTGCGCTACTGCATCAACTCGGCGGCGCTGAAGCTCGAGCCGAAATAATATTACGCGCCATCGGGTTCCATGATGGAACCCGATGGCACTCATATGGTTTTCTCTCCTGGCGGTGCGGCCGATGCGCACAGTCCGGCGGCCGCCAGGGAGGATGCCATGACGCTTGGGACCATCCTGATCATCCTGGTGATCATCTATCTCTTGGGCGGCTGGTCCGGCCGGATCGGCGGCTACGGCTATGGCATGGGCCATTCCGGCATGGGGATCGGCGGCGTCGTTCTGGTGGTGCTGATCGTGCTGCTGCTTCTTGGCAAACTGTAAACCATACAAGTATTTGAAATTACTTGATTTATCGCGCCTGCGGGGCTGCCATGCATGGATTCATCATCTCCCATCGCAGGGGTCGCAATTTTGTCAAATCGGCCTATATTAGTGGGCGAAAATGACATGTGCGGCGGGCCCGCTCGATTGCGGCCCCTGCCCTCCCAAACCCCACGCGCTTAAAGCCCCAGAGAAGATCACGAGGTCTTTGACCATGCGTCCACTGCGTCCGTTCAACTTCAACACTTCCGCCGAACTGTTCCCCGCCGCAATCCGCAAGAAGAAGCGCGCGGGCTTCACCTATCGCCGGTTCGGCACCGCGGCCGAAGCCGTGCAGTTCGCGATGGAGCAATTGCCGACGGATTCGCTGAACGGCGCCTATCTCCAGGTCGAGGAAGCGCGCTTCGACCAGAACGGCATCCGCTCGCTCTATGAGAGCGAAGCCTTCCCGCTGCCCCGCCGTCCCAAGCCGGCGCCCGCCGAGACCGACGCCGACGCGGCGTAAGTTTCTTCGCAAAACTTCGATGTGCGCAGGAGCGCGATGGCCTGGAGGTCATCGCGCTTTTTGCTTTTGAGGGCGATGGTTGCTTTTATCCGTCATGGCCGGGCTTAGCCGTCCGAAGGACGGCGTCGCTTCCGCTCGCCTATGTCCCGGCCATCCACGCCTTGCCTAGCGGAACGAAGAACGTGGATGCCCGGGACATCTAGCGCGAAGACGCGCTTCGCGCTTCTGCCTGGGCATGACGACCAATACTGAATGCGGAAACAGAGCCTCACATCCGCGGCTGCTTGTCGAGCCAGCGGCGGAGCAGGCGCACGTTGCGCATGTTGGCGCGGAACATGACATCGAAGGCATCGCCGGCGAACGGCACCATGCCGACCACGCCGTCGACCGCGACATTGCCGAGCATGCGCGCCGTGATGTACCAGGGCGCGCCCAAGGCGCGCGCCTCGCGCACCAGCCACAGCGAGATCGCGGTGGTGATGATGTCGCCGATGACGGGGATCAACCCGATCAGCCCGTCGATGCCGTAGCGGATATTGGTGCCGGGCAGGATGAAGGCGACGTCGAGCAGCTTGGCGATCGCCTCGAGCCGCGCGATGCGCTGCTCGCGGGTGAGATTGCCGAATGGACTACCGGTGAACGGATTGTCCTTGCCGAACTCGAAGCGAAACTCGCGAAACCCCTGATCCAGCGTCTCGGGGCGGATCTCGTGCCCCTCCTGGTCGATGATCGGCCCGCGCGCCTCGCGGTCCGAAAAACGCGCGCGCGAGCGCTCCCCCGAACGGGATTTGCGCGGAGCAAGGATGTCGTCGTCGGACATGGTCATGGTCTCTGGAGAACGCGCCACCGCGGCGAGGGTTGCTGCACCGCGCCCAAAGGCCGCGTGCTCAGGTCGGGGCCGCCGCCGGCCGCGGCTCCTCGACATATCTATGCACGAGCCAGGACGAAAGCACCGCCGGCACGAACCCGACCAGGCCGTACAGGATGAACTGAACTGCGCCGGAGTCCGGCCCGCGCGAGCTGTAGGTCAGCGAGGCCAGCACGAAGGCGAACAGGCCGACCAGGAGCATGCGCACGACCGGGCCGATCCGCCTGACATGGAGCAGGATGTCGTCGACCGCGCCGATCATCAGCGAGGGCAGGAAGCCGAACAGGTAGCTGTATTGCAGGGTCTTGAAGAACACCACGAACAGCTTGCCGACCTCGCCGAGATTGGTCTGGGCCCAGTAGCCGGACTGGTAGGTGGTGGTCAGCAGCAGCAGGAATCCGCCGACGAACGGACCGACCAGCGCAAACACCAGATAGCGTTTCATCGAACACCCTCGTTACTCCACCCCCGTTATAGCAGCGCCGCGGGAACCTTGAACAGCGGGCGCGGGCGCGGCCTCGAGGGGGAACAAGTGGCAAGGCGCCGAGTTCAGACAGGACCTGAAACATTCCTGCCGGATTGGAGCCGCCGATGTCCCGCAAACTTGTTCTGGCGACGATCACGCTGGTCGCCATGAGCGGCCTATCCGCCGCTCTTGCACAAGGCCACATGGGCACGCAGCAAGAGCAGAACGCCTGCTCGCGGGACGCATCGCGGCTCTGCCGCAAGGACCTCGGCAATGACGGTGCGGTGCAGAGCTGCCTGCAGGCCAACCGCGCCAAGCTGTCGCGCGCCTGCGCCAAGGTCTTCCAGAGCCACGGCATGTGAGGATCGCGCCCCCGCGGAGATCGGAGACGTCAGACATGCTGCGCGACGAACAACTCTCGATCCTCAGGGACATCAGCCAATCCGTTGCCTTCGCCGATGACCGGCACGGCAAGATCGGCGAGTTGATCGCCGACGGCTACGTGATGAAGGACGGCGATCTGTTCGAGCTCACGCCAAAGGGCATCAGCGCCGTCGAGGAACACGCGGCTGCGCTCGGCGCTGATGACGCGGACGAAGCGAGCGCATCGTCCGATCGGGTCTGACCGCGCGTTGCTGCTTTCCGCGTGACGCGCGCGCAACAATCGCGAATTCCTTCACGTTGACCATTGCAGCTGCGTGACAATGGCGCATACTCGAATCGGGCGGCGCAGCACTTTTCGATTCGGACATCAGGAAATCGAGCGACTACATGCGGGAGCAGGCTCCCGGCGTGAAGGCTGTGACATGCGGCAGATCAAGCCGCGTGCGGCGCCCCAAAATCAAAATGGCTCAAGCCCAAGGGAACTCGGGGACGTATCTGCATGTCACGCTATCACACCATCGTTTCGCTGTTGGCCTTCACCGCCGCCATCGCACTCCAGACATCACCCGGCCTCGCCTTCTCGTCGGAAGCACAGCAGATGTGCTCCGCCGACGCGATGCGGCTGTGCTCCAGTGAAATCCCTGACATCCCCAGGATCACTGCCTGCATGGTCCGGAACAAGTCGCATGTCAGCCCCGGCTGCCGCGCCGTGATGGACCGCGAGCACGCGGCGGCCGCAGCCGCGCGCAAGCGGGAAGCTGCGGCGCAATAAGCGCTCGGCCGCCGACAGCCTCGAACAGCGGCGGGTGCGACAACGCGCTCGCCGCGTGCTCAACATCACGGGAACCATTGTTCGGTTCCCGACATTGATCCTTTCGAACGAGCATCGGAGGGGATCATGGCTTCACGCACATGTGGAACGCTGGTCGCGATCGTCCTTGCCGGCATCGTCACGCCGGCCCTCGCGCAAGGCACGAGCGGAGCTGCTGCCGGCTCGGGCGGCACCGGTTCCGCGAGCGCCGCCGCTGCAGCGGGTTCGACGGGCGCCTACGGGAACGGGGCCTATGGGGCGGGTGGCTACGGCGCATACAGCGGAACCAACACCATCAGGCCGGCGACCAATTTGGGAATAACCGGCGGCACGGTCGGAACCACAGGCCGCACGACGGGAACCACCACAGGCCCAATCTTCACGCCAAGGAAGGCGACGAACTATTTCGTGCCGTCCGATCCATCGCTCGTTGGTCCAAGCGCGACGGCGTCCGCTCAGAGGAGTACGGCCATCAACGGTTCGAACACGGCACCGGGAGCGGATCAATCAATGGGCGCCGTCGGCGCGGCCGGTGTCGGCGTCGGCCATACCGCCAACGGGCAGCCGATCGGCAGCTCCGGCTCGGGCCTTGGCTCTCCGGAGAATCCGATCGGCTCGACGTCGAGGTAATGGGCTAATCGCCCCACTGCGCGAAGGCGTCGTTGAAGGCGCGCTCGCCGGGGGCGCCCTTCTCGATGGCGATGATGGCGCGGCGCTGGTTGGCGTAGACCAGCGGCACGTCGAACCATGAGCGCTCCTTCAGGAGCTGGACGTTGCGGGCGCGGTCGGCATCGACGTTGGAGAGGCCGACCAGGAAGAAGCCGTCGGTGACCTTGACCGCGAGGCCGGCGAGCGGCGTGCCGCGCGCCTGCTCGTTCGACTTCATCAGGATGCCCGGCACGTTGGAGACGCTGCCGCCCGGGAAATCCGGCGGCAGGATGAAGGTCAGCTCCGCGGTGTGGCTCGCCGGCAGCGAGGAGTCGGTGTTGCGGCGGAACGACATCGTCATCTTGAACTTGCGGTCAGGAATCTCGATGTCGGCGCGCACGGCGACGTCGGCCTTCTGGTTGCCCGACGCCTTGATCGGCTCGAGCCGCCACACCACCGAGCCGACATATTGCTTGCCCTTCGGATCGGACGGATCCTCGTCATAGAGCACGACCTTCTGCGCCACCGGCGCGACCGGCTGATCGCTGGCCGAAGGCTGGCCGACGCGATCCGGAATCTTCGGCTTGCTCTGCGGCTGCGACGAATCCTTCGGCGCCTCCACCACCTGGGTCGGCGAGGACTTGAACAGATTGGTCGCGGTCTGGACCAGCTGCTTGCCCCAGAGGATGCCGGCGCCGACCAGGATCAGCACGATGCCGACAGCGATCGCGCTCTTGAACGGGAACATCGAGCCGGTGCGGGCACGCTTCTTGGCCTCGCGCTCGGGCGCGATGCGCGGACGCGGCGAAGGCGGCTGCGCCGCGTAGCGCTCGGCCTCCTCGATCGACTCGTCGTAGGAATAGGGTGCGTCCTGCTCGCCGGCGCGGTTTTCCAGGCTCGGCTCCAGCCGGTCGAATTCCGGCGAGGGCGAGGGCACGTTGGCGTAGGTGCGGCGCGCGGCGCGATTGGCCTGCGCGGCGGCGCCGCCGAGATCGTTGGCGTCGGCGGTGATGTCGCGGAAGCCGCGCACGCCCGGCGCTGGCGGCAGCGGCGGCGGAGGTCCGATGTCCGGCGGACGGCGCCCGCCGGCGCGGTCGCGCCCGGCCTGCGGAGGCGCCGGCGGCTCCGGCATCGGCGGAGCGGGGGGACCCGGCTGGCGCGGGGCGTCGAAACGCGGCGCCCGCGGCGGACGCTGGGCATCGCCCTGGTCATCGACGTTGAAGGACGGACGATCTGCCCGCGGCGGTGGCGGGGCCGGACGGGTGCGCGGCGGGGCACCGGGCTGAGGTGCAGCCGGATTGCCCTCGGCGGCGCGGGTGCTGGCTCTCCGGAACGCATCGCCACTGCCGCCGCGCCCACCGCCGCCCCCGCCGGGGCGGGAGGCCTCGCGGGCGCGCTGGGCGGCCTCCGATTCGACCTTGCGAACCGCCTCTTCCAGCGACAGCCGTTCGCGGGTGATCTCGGACTCGGAGAGCGGCGGCTGCACGCTGCGCAGCTGCGCGATCAGCGCCGTGCGCGCGCGCTCATAGAGCGCGCGACGGCTCTCGCCGGGAGCGTTCGGGTCCAGGGCAGCAATAGCGCGGGCGATTAGCGGATAGTAATCAGCCATTTCTACTCAACTATACGCGCGTCCCGGTAAGATTTCGTTAAGCCTCAAACGGATTTTGCACCAGGATAGTATCTTCACGTTCGGGGCTGGTGGAAAGCAGCGCCACCGGGCACCCCACCAATTCCTCGATCCGGCGGACATATTTGATGGCCTGGGCCGGCAACTGTGCCCACGACCGTGCATTGGCAGTCGGCTCCTTCCAACCCTCGATGGTCTCGTAGATCGGCTCGACCCGGGCCTGGGCGCCCTCGCCGGCCGGGAAATGGTCGATCTCCTTGCCGTCGAGCTTGTAGCCGGTGCAGACCTCGATGGTGTCGAAACCGTCGAGGATGTCGAGCTTGGTCAGCGCGAGGCCAGTGATGCCGCAGGTCCGCACGGTCTGGCGGACCAACACGGCGTCGAACCAGCCGCAGCGGCGCTTGCGCCCGGTATTGACCCCGAACTCGCGGCCCCTGCGGCCGATCTCCTCGCCGATCTCGTTCAGCAGCTCGGTCGGGAACGGGCCCTGGCCGACGCGGGTCGTATAGGCCTTGCAGATGCCGAGCACGTAGCCAACCGCGCTCGGGCCAAGGCCCGTTCCGGTCGCAGCCTGCGCCGCCACCGTGTTGGACGAGGTGACGTAAGGGTAGGTGCCGTGGTCGACGTCGAGCAGCGCGCCCTGCGCGCCTTCGAACAGGATGCGCTTGCCGGCGCGCCGCTCGGTGTCGAGCAGGCGCCAGACGGTCTCCGCATAAGGCAGCAGCTGCGGCGCCAGCGCGCTCAGCTCCTTCAGGATCTCGTTGCCGTCGAACTCCGGAAGGTTGAGGCCGCGACGCAGCGCGTTGTGGTGCGCCAGCAGCCGGTCGATCTTGTGCGGAAGCGTGTCGAGATCGGCAAGGTCCATCAGGCGGATCGCACGGCGGCCGACCTTGTCCTCATAGGCAGGTCCGATGCCGCGACGCGTGGTGCCGATCGCGGTCGCCGAATTGGACGATTCACGAAGCGCATCGAGCTCGCGGTGCAGCGGCAGGATCAGGGTCACGTTCTCAGCGACGCGCAGATTCTCCGGGCCGACCAAGACGCCCTGGCCGCGCAGCTTGGTCACCTCGTCGAGGAAGGCCTGCGCATCGAACACGACGCCATTGCCGATCACCGACAGCTTCGACGAGCGCAGCACGCCGGAGGGCAGCAGCGCGAGCTTGTAGGTCTCGCCATTGATGACCAGCGTATGGCCGGCATTATGGCCGCCCTGGAAGCGCGCGACGATATCCGCCTGCTCCGACAACCAGTCGACGATCTTGCCCTTTCCTTCGTCGCCCCACTGGGCGCCGACGACGACAACATTGGCCATTCGCGGGTAATCCTTCGAAGATTTCTCTGTAGGTGGCACGATCCGAACGGAAAACCGGAATCCGCTTTTCCTAAGATCGTGCCTGCGCCCAGCCCAATTCCCGGCCCAAGGCCGTTCGCACGCGAGGCAGCCCCACCGGATAAAGGAAGCGGCCCCTCTAGGCAAGCAAGAACGGGGCTTTTTCGCGGCTCGAAAGCCCTTCCAAGCCTTTGATATACCCTTAAAATCTCGCAACCTTGGCGGCCGGCGCCATGGCTTCGACCAAAGCGTGAGAAGCCGCCTTCGTCGCTGCATGGTCGCGATGCATCCGCCCCCCGTTGATGCAACCGCGATTTCCGTGTCTTTGAGCCAGGCCGGGCTATCAGCCGGCCTGGACATCGCCGGGCCGGGGCCTCGGCGCATGACGCGGGGCCATAACAATCACAATGACCGCCACCGGCCAGACCACAGGCGCGGAGACCTCCGGCCACAACTGGATCGCCAACCAGCCTTATCTGCTGCTCAGCATCACCGCGCTGTGCTGGGCCGGCAACGCCATCGTCGGGCGGCTCGCCGCCGGCCACATCCCGCCGGTGACGCTGTCGTTCCTGCGCTGGACCTTCGCCTTCCTGCTGGTGCTGCCGTTCGCCTGGAAGCATCTCGCCCAGGACTGGCCCGCGATCCGGGGGCGGCTCGGCCTGATGATCACGCTCTCGATCATCGGCATCGGCGCCTTCAACACGCTGCAATATTGGGCGCTGGAGCATACCCAGGCGCTCAACACGCTGCTGCTGCAATCGGCCGCGCCGCTGCTGGTGGCGCTGTGGTCGCTCGCCATCCTCGGCGTCCGCCTCACTGCAGGCCAGGCGTTCGGCGTGTTGCTGTCGATGTGCGGCGTGCTGACCATCCTGTTGCAAGGCGATTTCACCGCGCTGTCGAACATCGCATTCAACAAGGGCGATCTCATCTTCATCGTCGCGCTCATCATCTTCGCGCTGTATTCAGTGCTGACCTTGAAGCGGCCGCCGATGCACGGCCTGTCGTTCCTCGCCTTCACCTTCGGCGCTGGGGCGGCCTGTCTGATCCCGCTGGAGATCTGGGAGTTGTCGGCGCGTCCCGTCATGAAACTCGACGGGCCGAACCTCTTGACGCTGTTCTATGTCGCCGTGTTCCCTTCGACGCTCGCCTATCTCTGCTTCAATCGTGGCGTCCGCCTGATCGGCGCCAACCGCGCCGCGCCGTTCTTCCACGTCGTGCCGGTGTTCGGCTCGATCATGGCGATGGCGTTCCTCGGCGAGCACCCGCAGGCGTTCCACTTCATTGGATTTGCGCTGGTGCTGTCGGGCGTGTTCGTGGCGTCGCGAAAGCAGACGACGTAAGATCGCCCTCAGATATAACGCGCGGCGCCCATGCAGAGCGCGGTGATGCCGAGCAGCCCCGCCGCCACTCGCTGCGCGGTCGCAATGCGCGAACGCACGCCCTGGAGATCGCCGGTGCCACGACGCAAGGTGGTGACCGCGCGAGGGCCGATCGCCGCCTGAACGCCGACGGCGATCAATGCGCACACCGCGCCGAGCGCCAGCACCTGCTCCGTCGTGCCGAAGCTGCCGGCATGAACGAGATGGCCGAGATAGCCTCCGGTCACGATTGCGATCGTGGCTGCGCCAAGCTGTGGAAAGACGAGTTGCTCCCCGCCGGCAGCGCCGGTGCGCGCCAGTGCGAAGCTTGATCCCGCCCAGAACACGGACGACAACACATGAAGCGACAGCGCGATCACGAGGGCAGTCTGCATGGCAAGCTCCGGCTTTCCAATTTTGATATACATAATGTATAGTCAATTTATGGACACCGCAAGGCCGTGACGAAGCGCAACTACGTCAGCCCGGCGAGGGCCTCTGCGGCCGCGGAGACGCGCGAGCGCATCATCGCAGCCGGCGCGCGTCTGTTGCGCAAGGACGCCGGCATCGCGAACTTCTCCCTCGACGTCGTGGCGAAGGCGGCCGGCGTCACGCGGCTCACCGTCTACAACCAGTTCGGATCGCGGGGCGGCTTGCTGGAAGCCGTGTTCGACCACATTGCCCGCGAGGGCGGCCTGTTCGAGCTGGCCGAGGTGATGACGATGGCGGACCCGCACGCCGCGCTCGACCGCGTGGTCGCGATCTTCTGTCGATTCTGGTCGCACGATCCTGCCATTGGCGGGCTCAATCAGGCGATCGCGACCGATCCCGAATTCGGCGACTCGCTGCGCGAACGCAACGAACGCCGGCGCGAGCTGCTAACCGGGCTGTTGCCGCGGATCGTCGGCAAGCAGGCCGCAAAGGGCGCCGTGCAGGATGCGGTCGATCTGATCTTCGTGCTGACGAGCTATCCGACCTTTGCGGCGCTGAGCCGGCAGCGATCGGTGGAAGATGTCTGCCGCCTGTTGCAGAAGGCGTGTCGGGACGCCGTGGATGCGCTGGCGGAGGAGCGGAGGAAATGAGGGTATTGCGGCGCCGCCTCTTCTTCCTTCTCCCCTTGTGGGAGAAGGTGGCATAGGCGGCCTTTGGCCGCCGTTCCTGAGAACGCCGAAGCAGAGCTTCGGCTATGGCGCCGGATGAGGGGTCTCTCTCCGCGTATTCAATGAGAGTTGGATTCGCTGAGAGAGACCCCTCACCCGTCTCGCCGCTGTCGCGGCGAGCCACCCTCTCCCACAAGGGGAGAGGGGAAGAAGCGCCCCCCGCGACTGACATCGCTATTTCGTCTTGAACTTGCTGTAGGCCTCGCTCGTCGCGATGATGACGTGCTCGGCGCAGGCGTTGACGCGGTGCGGGTCGGCCTCACGCTCGTAAGCCTCGGACGTCATCATGTCCAGGAACGCCGCGACGGTCGGATAATAGACCAGCGCGACAAAATCCCAATCGTTGCCCGCATGCGGGCCGAGCGCGATCGCCTTGGCCTCGCCGGTCCACAGCAGCGTGCCGCCACGCGTCTTGATCATCGGCACTGTCACCGCGCTGTAGCGCAGATAGGCATCCCAGCCCGAACCGTCGCCGTCGCGCGCGCGGGCGTGGAAACGCATCAGGTTCAGCATCGCCACAGGCGCGTTCCGGTCGAGCCGTTCCAGCCCTTCGATGTTCAACATATTAACCGCCAATGACACCTCCTCGGCTGGTGCGCGCATTGTAGCATTGCGGCGGCGTGACTTGTGCCGTGACGGCGGTCCGGCGCAAGCTCGTATCCAACGCCCATGACGATCGCTTCGCCCGCGCCACCGGCCGCCAATCCGGCCAGCTGGCTCAACAACCAGCCTTATTTGCTGCTCAGCCTGAGCTCGCTGTTCTGGGCCGGCAACATCGTGCTCGCGCGCCATGTCGGCGCGCATGTGCCGCCGCTGACGGTGACCACGATCCGCTGGTTCGGCGTGTTCCTGATCCTGCTGCCATTCGCCTGGCCGCATCTGAAGCGCGACTGGCCCGCTTTGCGCGCGAGCCTTCCCTTGATGCTGTTCCTGTCGCTGGTCGGCTTTGCCTTCAACAACGCGATCTCGTACTGGGCGATGCAGTACACGGAGGCGCTGAACGCGCTGCTGATCCAGTCGGCAGGTCCCCTGTTCGTGGCGCTGTGGTCGCTGGTGCTGTTCGGCGTGCGGCTGACCGGCGGACAGTTCGCCGGCATCGCGATCTCGCTGCTCGGCGTGCTGATCATCATCCTGCGCGGCGATCTCGCCGCGCTCGCCGGCATCAGCTTCAACAGGGGCGACCTCATGTTCGCAGCCTCGCTGGTGGCGTTCGGACTCTATTCCGCCTTCATCCCGCGCCGGCCGAAGATCCACCAGCTCTCCTTTCTCTCCTTCACCACCTGCTGCGGCGCGACGATGCTGCTGCCGGCCGCGATCTGGGAGACCTGGAGCGGCAGCGTGCTGCAACTCGACACCGTGACGCTGATGACGCTCGGCTACATCCTGATCTTCCCCTCGACGCTCGCCTATCTCTTCTTCAACCGCGGCGTCGCGCTGATCGGCCCGAACCGCGCCGCGCCGTTCTTCCATCTGGTGCCGGTGTTCGGCTCGGCGATGGCAATCCTGCTGCTCGGCGAAAAGCTGCAGCCGTTTCATCTGATCGGCTACGCCCTGGTGCTCGCCGGCGTCGTCATCGCCTCGCGTCAGGGCTCTGCGGTGAAGTAATTCCGCGAGGTGGGCGACAAACTCCCGCCTTCCGATTTGAGCGAAGAGAAGCTAGGTTCCCCGCCAACGAAAAAAGAGGGAACGTCCGCACATGCTGTCATCACTGATCCGGGCCCTGCGCACCGCCGGCGCGGCTCTGTTTTGCTTCGCCACCGCATCCGCCGCGCAGGCCGATACGTGGCCGAGCCGCAACATCACGCTGGTGCTGCCGTTTGCCGCCGGCAGCGGCACCGACACCACGACGCGGCTGATCTCGCAGCATCTGTCGCAGGCGCTCGGCGTCGGCATCGTGATCGAGAACAAGGCGGGCGCCAACGGCATGATCGCGGCGACCTATGTCGCGCGCGCCGCGCCCGACGGCTACACGCTGCTGGTGACGACCAACACGACGCATTCGGCCAATCCCTATCTGCTCAAGAGCCTGACCTACGACCCCGTCAAGGATTTCACGCCGATCGCGCGCACTGGCGATCTGCCCTTCATGCTGGTCATTCACCCCGACGTGCCGGCCAAGAGCGTCGCCGAGCTCGTCGCCTACGGCAAGGCCAATCCGGGCAAGCTGAGCTACGCCTCGGGCTCGTCCTCGGCGATCGTGTCGGGTGCGACCTTTGCGCACAATGCCGGGCTCGACCTGCTGCACGTGCCCTACAAGAGCTCGCCGCCGGCGCTCAACGACGTCATGGGCGGCCGCGTCTCGATGATGTTCGTGGACATCCTCACCGGCCTGCCCCACGTCCAGGGCAACGCGCTGCGCGCGCTCGCCGTCACCACCAAGGACCGCACGCCGCTAGTCCCGAACCTGCCCTCAATGCAGGAAGCCGGCGTGCCTGATTTCGACATCTCCTCATGGCAGGGCTATTTCGGCCCCGCAGGCATGCCCAGGGAGATCGTGACACGGCTCAATGCCGAGATCCGCAAGATCGTCGAGAAGCCGGAGATCAAGGCCCAGCTCGCCACGCTGGGCATGGATGCGTTCTCGGGCACGCCGGAGGAGCTCGGCACGTTCGTGAATGAGCAGCTCGTGCTGTGGGAACGGCTGATCCGCGACGCGGGGATCGAGAAGCAGTAGGACGGTTTCGTAGGGTGAGCAAAGCGAAGCGTGCCCACCGAGACGTCACCGCAAACTCGAAAAGAAAGGTGGGCACGACGTTCGCGTCTTTGCCCACCCTACGAATTCGGCATTCTCCGTCATGGCCGGGCATAGCCGTTCGAAGGACGGCGTCGCTTCCGCTCGCCTATGTCCCGGCCATCCACGCCTGTCCGCGGATGAGGTGCTCAAGAACGTGGATGCCCGGGACAAGCCCGGGCATGACGTCGTGGTTGGTAGCAGTGCTCGCGCGTTGAGCTACGCCGCTCGCACCTTGGCGAGGAAGCTGTCCACCGCGCTGCGCAGGGCGCCGGACTGGCTGTCCAGCTCGCGGGCGTTGGTGAGCACGTCGGTGGCTGCCGCACCAGTCGCTTCCGCGGCCGAGGTGACGCTGCCGATATTGGCGTTGATCTCGCTCGAGCCGGCCGCGACCGACTGGATGTTGCGGGCGATCTCGCGGGTGGCTTCGCCCTGCTGCTCGATCGAGGCGGAGATGCCGGCGGTGATCTCGCTCATCTCGGCAATCGTCTGCGTGATGCCGGTGATGGCCGCAACCGCGTCGCTGGTCGAGGTCTGCATCGCCGCCACTTGCGCCGAGATCTCCTCGGTCGCCTTCGCGGTCTGGTTGGCGAGCGCCTTGACCTCGGAGGCGACGACGGCGAAACCGCGGCCGGACTCACCGGCACGCGCCGCCTCGATGGTGGCGTTGAGCGCGAGCAGGTTGGTCTGCGCCGCGATCGAATGGATCAGCTTGACGACCTCGCCGATCTTCTCGGCGCCGGAGGAGAGCACCTGGACGGTGGCATTGGTGCGCTCGGCATCGTTGACCGCCTTGCTCGCCACTTCGGTCGAGCGGGTGACCTGGCGGGAGATTTCCGCAACCGAGCTCGACAGCTCTTCGGCGGCGGCGGCAACCGTGCCGACATTGCCGGAGGCCTTTTGCGAGGCCGCGCCGACGGTGGCCGCGCGCGAGGAGGCATCGCTCGCGGTCGCGGTCATCGACTGCGCCGTCGACTGCATGCCGGCCGCGGCCGAGGAGACCGAGCGGACGATGCCGTTGACGCTGCGTTCGAAATCGTTGGCAATGCCCTCCATCGCGCTGCGACGTTCCGTCGCGACGCGCTCCTTGGCGTCCGCCTCGGTCTTCTCAAGGTCGCGGATGCGCACTGCGTTGTCCTTGAAGATCTGGACGGTGGACGCCATCGCGCCGACCTCGTCGCCACGGCCGACGCCGGGGATCTCACCCTCGAGCTTGCCGTCGGCGAGATCCTTCATGCGGGCGCCGAGCAACGCGAGCGGACGGCTGATGCTGCGGCCGATCATCCAGGCGACGCTGCCGGCGACGATGACGATGCCGAGCATGGCGAAGCCGAGCATCCAGTAGACCGGTCCCATCTTGGCGTCGATGTCCTCGAGATAGGCGCCGGTGCCGAGATACATCTCGAAGCCGGGGACAGCGACCGCGTAGCCGAGCTTGCGGATCGGCTTCTCCTGGCCGGGCTTCATGTATTCGTAGAAGAGCAGGAGTTCACCGTTGGCCTTGACGCCGTCCATGAACTCGCGGGACAGCTTGCGGCCGTTCGTCTCCACATCCATGCGGTTCTGGCCGATCACCCTCGGATCAGGCGCAATCTGCGTGATGCCGTCATAGCTGGTGCCGAACAGATAGCCGGAGCCCTTGTCGTAAGTCATCGCGCTGCCGTAGCGACGCAGGTCCGCAAACGCGGCGTCCTTGGTCATCTCGCCGGCATTGACCCGCTTCATCAGCGTCGCGGCATAGTTGCGGGCCAGTTCGACGATCGCCTTGGTCTGGTCGATGCGGGCATTCACCATCTCCTGCTTCATCAGGTACCCGGCCAGAACGCCGGAGATGCACAGACCGAACAGGGTGACGCCGACAAGGATGCCCAACTTGGGGGCGATCTTCAGATTGCTCAACTTCACGGGATGACTCCGGCGAGAAAGGGATACGGCAAGCGAGTGAATCGATACAAATTGAATCAACTTTTAGTGTGAGACCCCTTAGCAAGTTACTTACGTGCCTCCGTAGAAGCCCGGAATATGCCGTTGAAATCGGCAAATATCCTCGCGAGGGACAACCGGGAATTGTACGCGCTCGCATCGATTTCGCGTAAAAGACGCAAAGGCCCGCCAGAAGGCCGGGCCCGCAACAAGAACCGACAAACCAAATCGGGAGCCAGAAATGCCGAAATACAGGGTGGTAACGCCGAAGGGCGCGAGCTTCACGGTCGCGGGCAGCGATTACTCCTACGAGCGCGAGGCGCTCGATCCGATCGACGCCGAGATCGTCGAGGCCCCCGCCAACGAGGCCGAGTTCATCGCCGCCGCGAAGACCGCCGACGCCATCTATGCCAAGGGCATCCCGATCACCAAGTCGATCATCGACGCGCTGGACAATTGCAAGGTCATCACGCTCGGCTCGGTCGGCGTCGACAGCGTCGACGTCAAGGCCGCCACCGCCCGCGGCATTCCCGTCACCAACATCCCCGACACCTTCATCGAGGAGGTCGCCGACCACGCCATGATGCTGCTGCTCGCGGGCTTCCGCCGCCTGGTCGAGCAGGACCGCATGGTGCGCGACGGCCGCTGGGCCGAGGGCCGGCCAGCGCTCCTGAAGATTCCGCGGCTGATGGGCCAGACCCTCGGCTTCATCTCGTTCGGCCGTGTCGCCCGCGCGGTTGCGAAACGCGCAGCGCCCTTCGGCCTGCGCATGATGGCCTACGATCCCTTCATCCAGGAGACGCTGATGTACGATCACGGCGTCATCCCGGCGACGCTGAACGAGGTGCTGTCGCAATCCGACTTCGTCTCGATGCACGCGCCGGCAAGACCCGAAGTGCATCACATGCTGACCGAGAAGCACTTCCAGCAGATGAAGAAAGGCTCGGTCTTCATCAACACCGGGCGCGGCGCCACGGTGGACGAGGAGAGCCTGATCAAGGCGCTGCAGGAGGGGTGGATCGCGCATGCCGCGCTCGACGTGCTGGAGAAGGAACCGCCCTCGCACAACAACCCGCTGCTCGGCATGGAGAACGTCACCCTGACCGCCCATGTCGCCTCGGCCTCGGCACGGTTCGACGAGGCGCGCAAGCGCCGCGTGGGCTACGAATTGTCACTGGTGCTTCAGGGCATGTGGCCGGTAAGCTGTGTCAATCCGTCGGTGCTGCAAGACACCGCGCTCCGCCGCTGGCAGCCTGTCAGCATGGATCGCGGACCGAACAGCTAGGCGGACGGCGCGCAAAGGCGCCACAGACGGACGAGACCCTTCACCGGCGATCAACGCCGGGAGGGGACGACAACAGGGAGGAACTGATGAGGAACGACCTTACACGTCGTGACGCCTTGGCGCTGGGCCTGTCCGCCGCAACGCTTGCTGCCACCGGTGCTGCAGCGCAAACATCCACTATCAAAGCTGCCGATGTTCCGGCACCCAAGCTCGAGATCGAGAAGGGCGCATCGCTGCGCATGCTGCGCCCGGTGCGCTTCGTCCAGGCCGACGAGGACGTGTTCCGCGCCAACGCGGCGAAATTCAGCAAGGAGACAGGCGTCGAGGTCAAGGTCGACTTCGTCGGCTGGGAAGACATCAACCAGCAGACCGCGGTGACCTCGAATTCCGGCGCCGGCCCCGACATCATCATCGGCTTCTCCGACGCGCCGCACATCTATATCGACAAGCTGATCGAGCTCACCGACGTCGCCGACTATCTCGGCAAGCGCTATGGCGGCTGGCTGCCGCTGGCGCAACGCTACGGCAAGAAGAACAAGAGCGATGCCTGGATCGGACTGCCGTTCGGCGCCACTGCCGGTCCCCTGATCTACCGCAAGTCGGCCCTGCAATCGGTCGGATTCGACAAGGTTCCGGAAGATCATGCCGGCGTGGTCGACCTGTGCCGCAAGCTCCACAAGGCCGGCAAGCCGGCCGGCTTCGCACTCGGCAACGCCAAGGGCGACGGCAACGGCTTCGCCAACTGGGCGCTGTGGTCGCACAACGCCTCCCTGCTCGACGAGGAGGGCAATGTCACCATCAACAGCAAGGAGACGATCGCCGCGCTGAACTGGGTCAAGGAGCTGTACCCGACCTTCATCGCCGGCACGCCGTCATGGAACGACGTCAGCAACAACCGCGCCTATTCCTCGCAGGAGATCTCGCTGACGGCCAACGGCGTCTCGCTGTACTTCTCGCTCAAGAACGACCCCGCGACCAAGGCGATCGCCGAGGATAGCGAGCATCAGCTGCTGCCCAAGGGCCTCGCCAAGGTCTCTCCGATGGCCGGCCTGACGCTGAACGCCATGGTGTTCAAGCACAGCCCGTACCCCAACGCCGCAAAAGCCTTCCTGCAGTACATGATGGAAAAGGACCAGTACGAGCCTTGGCTCAATGCCAACTCCGGCTACTGGTCCCAGCCGCTGGCCGCCTATGCCGAGGCGGCCGTGTGGTCGCAGGATCCCAAGGTGAGGCTGTTCAAGGACACGATGAACAGCACCTATTATGACGGCTACAAGGGCCCGATCTCGACCGCGACCGGCGCGGTCAGCGCCGATTATGTGCTGATCCAGATGTGCGCATCCGTCGCAACCGGCGCTGCCACGCCGGAGGCCGCGGCGGCCGAGGCCGAGCAGCGCTGCAAGCGGTACTTCCGGCGGCAGAAGTAGTGCGCGACGATCGAGCCATCGTCATTGCGAGGAGCACGTGACAAAATTGCGAAGCAATTTTGCACTGAAACGACGAAGCAATCCAGACTATCCCTTCGAAAACAGACTGGATTGCTTCGCTTCGCTCGCAATGACGGTGTGGTGACTTTCAAAGACAGGACAACGCCCTGATGTCCGTGACTACCCTCTCCTCCCCCGCACTGGCGCAGCGGCAGCCGAACTGGGTCGTGCGGCTGTTCGATTACAAGCCGTTCCTGATCGCGATGTGCCTTGCACCGGCGCTCGGGCTGCTCGCGGTGTTCCTGACCTATCCGCTTGGCCTTGGCATCTGGCTCGCCTTCACCGACACCACGATCGGACGGCGCGGCATCTTCGTCGGTCTGGAGAACTTCCAGTATCTGCTGACCGATCCCCTGTGGTGGAACGCGGTGTTCTACAGCGTGTTCTACACGGCGGTCGCGACCTTCGGGAAGTTCGCGCTCGGCTTCTGGCTCGCGCTGCTGCTCAATAATCATTTTCCGTTCAAAAGCCTCTTGCGCGCCATCGTGCTCCTGCCCTGGATCGTGCCGACGGTGCTGTCGGCGCTGGCGTTCTGGTGGATCTACGATCCGCAATTCTCGATCATCTCCTATCTGCTGGTCGACGTGTTGCACTGGCGATCGAGCAATATCGACTTCCTCGGCTCGCCCTGGCCGGCGCGGTTCTCGCTGATCGCCGCCAACATCTGGCGCGGCATTCCCTTCGTCGCGATCTCGCTGCTGGCGGGCCTGCAGACCATCTCGCCCTCGTTGTACGAAGCCGCGATGCTGGATGGCGCCAGCGCCTGGCAGCGCTTCCGCTACATCACCTTCCCGATGATGATGCCGATCCTCGCCATCGTCATGACCTTCTCGATCATCTTCACATTCACCGACTTCCAGCTGGTCTATGCCATCACCCGCGGCGGGCCCGTCAACTCGACCCATCTGCTCGCGACGCTGGCGTTCCAGCGCGGCATCGCCGGCGGCGAGCTCGGCGAAGGCGCCGCGATCGCGGTATCGATGATCCCGTTCCTGGTGTTCGCGACAGTGTTCTCCTATTTCGGCCTGGCGCGCCGCAAATGGCAGCAGGGAGAGAGCAATGACTGACACCGTCGCGCAAGGCTCTGCCGTCGCCAAGGCCGCTCCCGACACCATGGCCTGGGATTCCGGGCTGCGGCGGCTGATGATGATCTACCTGCCGCTCGGCTGCTTCGTGCTGATCCTGCTGTTTCCGTTCTACTGGATGGCGATCACCTCGTTCAAGCCGAACGCGGAGCTGCTCAACTACAAGGACCATAATCCGTTCTGGATCTCCTCGCCGACGCTAGCGCACATCAAGCATCTGCTGTTCGACACCTCCTATCCGCGCTGGCTGAAGACGACGATGCTGGTCGCGATCGGCTCGACCACGCTGTCGCTGCTCGCGAGCACGCTGGCGGCCTATGCCATCGAGCGGCTGCGCTTCCGCGGCAGTCCTTATGTGGGACTCGGCATCTATCTCGCGTACCTCGTGCCGCCGTCGATCCTGTTCATTCCGCTGGCCACCGTCGTGGTGCAGTTCGGCCTGTTCGACTCGCCGCTTGCCCTGATCCTGGTCTATCCGACCTTCCTGGTGCCGTTCTGCACCTGGCTCCTGATCGGCTATTTCAAGTCGATCCCCTACGAGCTCGAGGAATGCGCGCTGGTCGACGGCGCGACGCGGCTGCAGATCCTGCGCCGGATCACGCTGCCGCTTGCGGTGCCCGGCCTGATCTCGGCCGGCATCTTCTCCTTCACGCTGTCCTGGAACGAGTTCATCTACGCGCTCGCCTTCATCCAGAGCGGCGCCAACAAGACCGTTCCGGTCGCGATCCTGACCGAGCTCGTTACCGGCGACGTCTACCAATGGGGTGCGCTGATGGCGGGCTCGCTGCTCGGCTCGCTGCCGGTCGCGATCTTCTACTCGCTGTTCGTGGACTATTACGTGTCGTCGCTGACCGGCGCGGTCAAGGAGTAGCAGCGTCCGCGCGACCACGGCTTATCGTGCTATCGTGGTAGATCGCTTGCCTTCTTTGGTGCTACCACCCGTCCCTGCGGCCGGTTCGATCGTTGGCGCCGCCAATAAGCATCGAAGAAAGCGAGCATTGCATGGGATCGCCAGAACTCCCTTCGTTGTCCCGACGGGGCTTTTGTCTGTGCTGCGTCGGCGGCGCCTTTGCCGCGACAACGGGTTGGCTCACGCCGCGACAGGCCTTCGCAGAGGCGCGCGGCCTCGTCAGCCTGATCAAGGACAGTGCGGCAACGTCCCCGATCACGACCTACAAGCTGCGCAACAATATCAGTGTGCTGGAAGGATCCGGCGGCAACATCGCCGTCCTCACGGGACCTGACGGCAAGCTTCTGGTCGACGCCGGCATCGGCGTCTCGCGCCCTCAGCTCACCAAGGCGATGGCCGAGCTCGGCAAGGAGCCGATCGCGCACCTCATCAATACGCACTGGCACTTCGACCATGCCGACGGCAATGAATGGCTGCAGGCGGCCGGCGCCAAGATCATTGCGCACGAAAATACCCGCAAGCACCTCTCCGTCGTTCAGCGGGTCGAGGACTGGGACTATAACTTCCTCGCCCTGCCCGCCAGCGCCGTCCCGGCCCAGGTGTTCGCCAAGGAGCATGATCTCAAGGTCAACGGCGCATCGATTGCGATGAGGTACTACGGGCCGGCACATACCGACGGCGACATTTCGGTGATGTTTACCGAGGCCAACGTCCTTCATGTCGGCGACACCTACTGGAACGGCATCTATCCGTTCATCGACTATTCGACCGGCGGCAGCATCAACGGCATGATCGCGGCGTCGGATGCCAATCTGGCGGCGGCCAACAACGACACCATCATCATTCCCGGTCACGGCAAGCCCGTCAGCAACAAGGCGGAGCTGCAGGCATTCCGCGACATGCTGGTCGCGATCAGGGACAATGTCGGCAATCTCAAGAAGCAGGGAAAGTCGCGCGACGAGATTGTTGCTGCCAAGCCCACGGCCGCATTCGATGCGAAATTTGGGCAGTTCCTCGTCGATCCCGGCTACTTCACCAGGCTGGTCTATGAGGGCGTGTGATGCCGGCTGCAGCGCTTGCGATGCGCTGCGACTCACCCGCGCGGTAAGGGAGTAACCGGGCCCTGCGGCCATTCGCCCGGTTTCACAAAACTGCAACACGCAATCCGCATAAGGCGTCGTCCGCTTAACAGGAGACGCACATGCGCGCGACTTTTCTTGCCACCGTCGCAACGATCATTCTCACAGGGAGCACCGCGCTCGCGCAGAGCGAGGGCGAATTCCCGGCCAAGCTCGCCGGCCACGTGGTGATGCCGGCCGCCACCTACATCGACGCGCCGGCCGACGCGCCCGCCGATCTCAAGACCTCCGGCAAGTACACCACCGGCAAGCGCGTCGACGCGCTCGGCACCGTGATGGGCAAGTCCTATGAGCGTCCGACCGGCGTCTCGCTGCCGTTCAAGGGCCAGCCGCTGCAGGGCCATTCCGGCATCAAGCACATGGCCGACGGCAGCTACTGGGTGATCACCGACAACGGCATGGGCGCGCGCGCCAACTCGCCGGACTCGATGCTGTACCTGAACCGCTATAAGATGGATTGGGCCAGCGGCAAGATCGAGCGCCAGGAGACGGTCTTCCTGCACGATCCCGACAAGAAGGTCCCCTTCCGCATCGTGCACGAGGACACCCAGAAGCGCTACCTGACCGGCTCCGACTTCGACACCGAAGGTTTCCAGATCATCGGCGACGTCTTCTGGATCGGCGACGAGTTCGGCCCCTACATCCTGAAGGCCGACAAATCAGGCAAGATCCTCGCCGTGTTCGAGACGGTTGCCGACGGCAAGCCGGTACGCTCGCCTGACAATTGGGCGGTGGCAACGCCGGGCGCGCCGGGCCAGACCTACACCAACGTCAATCTGCGCCGCTCCAAGGGCTATGAGGGCTTTGCCGCCTCGAAGGACGGCAAGTTCCTCTACGGCCTGCTCGAGGGACCGCTGTGGGATGCCGAGAAGAAGGACTGGGAGAAGGTCGACGGCAAGGAAGCCTCCCGCATCCTCGAATTCGACGTCGCCGCCGAAAAATTCACCGGCCGCTATTGGCAGTATGTGTTCGAGCAGAACGGCAACGCCATCGGCGACTTCAACATGATCGACCCGACGGCCGGCCTGATCATCGAGCGCGACAATGGCGAAGGCACCGCCGACAAGGCCTGCCCGCAAGGCCAGCGCGGCGAGAACTGCTTCCCTGACATCGCCAAGTTCAAGCGCGTCTACAAGATCGAGCTCTCGGACGCCAATGTCGGCAAGCCCGTGCGCAAGATCGGCTATATCGACCTCTTGAAGATCCAGGACCCCGACAAGAAGGCGCGGAAGCCGCTCAACGACGGCGTCTACACCTTCCCGTTTTTCACCATCGAGAACGTCGATCGCGTCGACGACACCCACATCATCGTCGGCAACGACAACAATTTGCCGTTCTCCTCCAGCCGCGATCCCAACAAGGCCGACGACGACGAGTTCATGCTGCTCGAAGTCGCGGATTTCCTGAAGGCGAAGTAAGGCGAGGCGCTCTCCCCGTTCTTACGGGGAGAGGGTTGGAACCGACAGCGGCGCCTCACCCTCCGTCATTGCGAGCGCAGCGAAGCAATCCAGACTGTCTCGGCGGAAAGATTCTGGATTGCTTTGCTGCGCTCGCAATGACGAGGATAGAATTCCATTCCCGCACTCTCGATGAGTTTGCTGAGACAGCCCCTCACCCCACCCTCTCCCCGTAAGAACGGGGAGATGGAGTGAGACAGCGTCGTCACCTCACCGTAAATTCCACCGGGATCGAAAAGCTCATCGCGCCGTTCTTGATCTCCTCGGGGATCGGCGGAAACGGCGAGGCCTGGCGGACCATCGACATCGCCTGGGCATCGAACGCGGCAACGCCGGACGAGCCGCCGAGACGGCTCGATGTCACCTGCCCGCTGCGGCCGACGGTGAAGCTGAGCCTTGCGACGCCGCGCTGGCCGTTGCCGCCGGACGGGTAGGAGTGGAAGCGCATCAGATGCGCGCGGACGCGTTGATTGTAGGACGCGATGGCTGAAGCGACTGCGCCGGCGCTCATGGCCGATGCCATCGGCGCCGCGCGCGCGGCGCGCGGCGGGGCGCTGGTGCGCGGCGCAGGCGTTGCGTCCGACGGTTTCTTCGCCTCGCGGCGGACCACCTTGGGCTTCTCGGGCGCTGGCTTTTCGACCGGCACGATCTTCGCCGGCTCGGGCCTCGCCGGTGTCGGCTCGAGCTTCTGCTCCGGCGGCGCCACCACATCCGGCTTCTCCTGCGGCGGTGTCGGCGCAAGCATCTCCTCGACGGTCTGCTGCTGCACCGGCTCCGGCGGCGAGGCGTCGGCCTGCTCCATGACAGGTCCAGGCGCGATATCGAGCGCCGTCGACTGCGGCGCCGAGGTCTCCGGTGTCATGTCGATCATGATGGCCGGCAGGCTGACGCCCTGCTCCGGCTGCGACTTGATCCAGTTCATCGCGAGCAACGCAGCGGCAATATGCAGCGCTACCATGACCGCCGCCGAGACGCCCCACCGCGCGGTTTCGCGCTCATGAAGCGGCTCGTGCAGGGCGAAGGCGTTGGCCGTCATCAGCTGCGCCCGTCGAGGCCGACGAGGGCGACCTTGAGATAGCCGGCATTGCGCAACGTGTTCATCACCTCCATCAGGTCGCCGTAGCTCACCGCCTTGTCGGCGCGCAGATAAATGCGCTCGTCCTTGCGGCCCTTGGTGGCGGCATCGAGTGCCGCGGCGAGACCATCGCGCGCCATGGTGTCCTCGCCGACGGCGACGGTCAGATCCGGCTTCACCGTGACGAAGGTCGGCTTGTCCGGCCGCGGAGCTGGCTCGGCGGCGGTCGCCGGCAGCTCGACGCCGATATCGACAGTGGCGAGCGGGGCTGCCACCATGAAGATGATCAAGAGCACCAGCATCACGTCGATGAACGGCGTGACGTTGATCTCATGGGTGACGTCGAGATCGTCGGGGTCGCCGCGCCTCAGCGGCGATCCGGTGCGTGCACCGAGCTTGGAAGCCATGGCCTACTCCGCCGCCCGAGCCAAACGGAAATCTCGGTGATCGCGCTGGCGGCTGACCAGCAGCATCAGCTGCGCCGAGGCGTCCCCGAGCAGCGCGCGGTAATTGGCGATGCCGCGGACGAGGTGATTGTAGATCACGACCGCCGGGATCGCGGCGACGAGGCCGAGCGCGGTCGCAAGCAGCGCCTCCGCGATGCCGGGTGCGACGACCGCAAGGCTGGTGGTGTGGCTCTCGGAAATGCCGATGAAGGAATTCATGATGCCCCAGACCGTGCCGAACAGGCCGACGAACGGCGCGGTGGCGCCGATGGTCGCGAGCACGCCGGTGCCGCGCGCGATTTGCCTCGACATCGCCGCCTCGACTCGCTCCAGCCGCAGCGCGACGCGCTCCTGAAGGCCGTCATCGAGCACGCCGCCGGAGAGCTCCGCCTCTTTGGCGCAGGACTGGATCAACTGGGCGACCGCGTCGTGCGCATCGCCGGCCCGTTCGGCGGCTTCCGCAAGCCTGATATTGCCTTCGAGCGCGCGCGTGCGCCGCAGGGCAAGCGCACCCTTGCGGCGCAGCTCGATGCTCTTGGCGAGCCACACCGTCCACGTCACCAGCGAGGCGATGCCGAGCCCGACCATCACCGCCTTCACGACAAGATCGGCACCGAGGAACATGCCCCACGGCGACAAATTGCGCGGCAGCAGCGCCTCGTCGATCGCGAAGGCCGGCGCCGGCGCAAGCGTCAGCGCGATTGTCACGATCATGTGCCGAAGCCTGAAAATGCCCTGCATCCTGATCTCCCGTCGATAGAAAGTGGCTACGCGGCGATGCGGTCCGCAAGCTGCCGGAAGCGCGCCAGCTGATCGCTGCGCAGCGCCCGGGTCTCGTCGCGGCCGACGAACACCTTGAACATGATGCCGCCGTCGGCATCGACGAAGGCAATGAAGGCGGACGTCTTGCCCATGAAGGGACGCTCTACGAATACAACGGCCGCGCAACGCTCGTCGCGGAGATGGCCGTGCAGTCCCTTCGGCTGCATCAGGTTGAAATAGCCGCGGCCGATCTCGCCCGCGGGAATGCTGCCCGTGAACTCGAAGATCGCATCATCCGTGTGGACGATCAGCGTGACCTCGCCCCACTCCGCGATGTCCTGCATGGCGGCGGCGAAATGCTCGCCGCCGCCGATGCGCACCATGGACGGCGGCAACGCCTCGATCACGGCGCGCGGGCTGACCTTGCGCTCGCGTGCGACGTCCTCGATCACCGCGCCGGGATTGTCGGCCATATACGCCTTGAGCTCGGCGAGATCGGTACTCAGCATGTCCGGCTCCTCTCCCGCGCTATCTAAGCGGCCGCGGCCTTGCGCTCGCTCTGAATCACTTCAAAGCCTTCGAACTTGGGGTGACCAAGATAGAGGCTCTCGCCGGTCCTGTTGTCGGCGCGGGCATGAGCGCGGCGGAATTCCTCCGAGCGCGTCCAGGCCTCGAAGGCTGCCTTGTCGACCCAGGTGGTGTGCGACGAATACAGCGTGTGGTCCTCGGCTTCCGGGCCCCTCAACAGATGAAATTCGACGAAGCCCGGCATGTTGCCGAGATAGGATTCGCGGGTAGCCCAGACGGTCTCGAACGCGGTCTCCGCGCCCTTCTTCACCTGAAACCGGTTCATGGCGATGAACATAAAAGTCTCTCCTTCTTCTCAAGACGAAAGTGCGCCGAAGCCGCGCTGGAGCATCAGCGCGGCCCGGCGGAAGTTTGTGGTGTTGCGGCGCCCCAGGGCTTACGCACCTCCGAAGTGGATCCTCAGGCCGGCCTTGTAGACCCTGCCCGGACCCGGACTCGTCCACAGCACGTCGTTCTGCGTGGTGCCGTCGGTCGAGCTGCCGGGAATGGCATAAGGCCGGTAGTACTGGTTCAGCAGATTGTCGATCGAGGCCGAGAACACGATGTCCTTGGTCGCGGCGTAGGTCATGTAGAGGTTGATCAGGTCGTATCCGGTCGAAGGCACATAGCCGGCGGGGATGTCGTTGTTCGGGCCGTAGGACGCCCACTGCGCCGACAGGACCAGGCTGCGATCGAGCAGGCGGACACCGCCTGTGGTCACGACCTTGGTCGGGGTGATGGTCGCGAGCCCGATATTGGTCTGGACGTTCTTGCCCTTGATGTAGTGGCCGGCGAGGCCGACGAACCAGTCGCCGGCATCGTACATCGTCTCGGCCTCAAAGCCCTCGATGCGGGCCTGCGCGACGTTCTGGTATTGGTAGAACTGGCTGAACGAGCCAAACCCGGTCGGGACCCGCGTCGAGGCGACGAGGTCGATGTAGTCGCTGACGTCGTTACGGAACAGATTGATCTTGCCGCGGAAGGAGTCGGAGGCGGTGAAGATGTTGTCGTATTTCAGGTTGATGCCGATTTCCTTGTTCTTGCCGACCTCGGGGCGAAGATTCGGGTTGGGCAGGAAGCAGAACAGACCGGTCGTGCCGTTCGGACAGACGAAGAAGGCCGGTCCGCCGCCGGTCGCATGCGCGCCGGAGATCACGGTTTCGGTGATCGAGGGCGCGCGATAGCCTTCGGCATAGCTGACATAGGGCTGGAAGCCCGCGACCGGCGTGACGCCGAGCGTGATCTTCGGCGAGAAGCGGTCGCCACCGGTATTCGTCGTGCCCGACTGCAGATTATAGCGGTCGTAACGGATCGCACTGATGGCTTCGAACCATGTGTCGTAATTCTGCTTGAGCTGCAGGAAGCCGCCCGACACGGTGCGGATGCCGCTCGGCGTCGTGATGTTGGAGTTGCCGCGGCTGTCGGTCGTGATCACGTCGTCCTGGAACGCATCGACCCCGTAGGTCACGGCATTGCGCCAGTCACCGACATTGAAGCGTGTGGTGTTGTTGGCGTCGAAGCCGACGGTGTTGAGCGTGTAGCCGCGCTTGTCGCCGACGCAGCCCGAGATGTTGTTGCCGAAATTGCCGGCGCCGCAATAGGCCGCGCCTGAGGTCGAATAGTGATAGGTCTTGGTCTGGTCCTGGTCGGTGCGGTTGCCGTAGAGCGATACGTGCGTGTCGAACAGATTGTCGCTCGGCAGCGAGTAGTTCCAGGTCACCGTACCGGCGTAGTTCTTGACGTCGGAAGCATAGACCGACGAGCCCTGATAGAGCGCACGCTGGGCCGCGGTCGCCACCGGGCCGGTGTTGAACTGGCCGATATTGTATTGACAGTCCTGGAAGGTGGCACCGAACTTGACCTCGTGACCGAGCGCCGGGCGCACCGTGAGCTTCAGTAACCCGGCTTCGACCTGGTTGCCGGTGTTGCCGATCTCGGTGCCGTTGCCGTCCTTGTAATTGCCCTGCGTGCGGTAGACCGCGCCGCCGAAGATGTCGACGTCGGGCGTGGCGCGCACGCCGCCAAACACCGAGCCGAGGCCGCGCGCATTGTTGGTGCCGTAGGATCCGGAGAGATCGACGCCCCAGCGCTCGCCGGGACGCAGCACGTCGTTGATGTCCTTGGTGCGGAAGGAGACCAGACCGCCGATCGCACCCGAGCCGTAGATGTTGGCTGTGGGTCCGCGCACGACGTCGACGCCGCCGATCAATTCAGGATCGAGGAAGAACGAGCCGTTGGCGTTGTGACCGGTGCGCTGGAAGTTCTGCCGCGCGCCGTCGACGACGACAGCAACGCGGCCGAAATCCTGCAAGCCGCGAATGTTGATGACTGTCGCGGGATCGTCGCCGCGCTCCTGGAACGACACGCCGGGCACAGCATAGAAGATGTTCGACAGCCGGTTCGGCTGAAGCCCCTGGATCTGATCGAGCGAGATCGAGCTGACGGGAGCGAGCGCGTCGATCGCGCGCTCCTTAGTCTTCGTTGCGGCGACAGTAATAGTATCAAGCACCTGAACCGGCGCCGTGCCGCCGGCCTGCGCGCGGGCATTCATGACATCAGCCGTTGCCTGCTGCGCAACTTGCGGGTTGGCCGGCTTGCGCCTGGCCTGCTTGGTGCGTTCCGACGACGCATTTTCGACCTGCGGCGGAGCGGTCTGCGCGAGACTGCTCTCCGTCACCACGGCCGTCATTGAAACCACCGACGCGCCCAAAATCAGGGCGCGCGAATACCTAGCCCCGTCAGCCATATCAGCCCCAGCCTGCACTTCACTTCAGTTTTTTGGAGTCGTTTGGCTGGCGTGCGTTCGCAAAGCGAACGACTGGCTGGCTGGCTGATTTTCTCGAGTCGCGGACCTGCTGTCCGCTGTCACAATTGGTTACGTGGCAACACTCAGGCGGTCAATGACGTCAGGTTGCAGTTTATATCGATTGTAAATTGCGGCCGTTGGAATGCGCTTCGCGCCGCTTATACAAACAGGCAGCACTCAAGCATTCGAAAGCGCATCACACGACCATGTCGGCAGCGTCCGGAGACAATAGCGGCGATGCGGCAGGGCCGACACAAAGCCCTTCTGCAACAACGAGAACCTTGACCATGCGAGGAAGCCGGATCGACAGCCGCGAGCTGTTTGCGGCGGAGCGCGAGATCATCATCACGCATGGCGAGGACAGCTATCGCCTTCGTCTGACCTCGCAAAACAAGCTGATCCTGACGAAGTAGATCGCAATGGCATTTTGTCGCACCCTCGCAAACCTCCTGCTGTCAGGCACGATCGCGCTCGGCTCCTCGGCGCACGCCGCCGGCATCACCGTGCATGATGCGCGCAATCGCGATGTCACCGTTGCCGACTTCGCGCGCACCGTCTCGATCGGCGGCGCCATTACCGAGATCCTCTATGCGCTCGGGCTCGAGAGCCGGCTGGTCGGCGTCGACACCACGAGCCTCTATCCGGCGGCAGCGCTGCACGACAAACCCAATGTCGGCTACATGCGCCAGATCTCGGCCGAGGGCGTGCTCGGCCTCAACCCGACGCTGATCCTGGCGATCCAGGGCTCGGGCCCGCGCGAGACCATGGACATCCTGGAGACCGCGAAGGTGCCGCTGGTGCTGGTGCCCGAGACCTTCTCCGAAGACGGTTTGCTCGCAAAGATCAGGCTGGTCGGCCACGCCATGGGCGTCGATGCGCGCGCCGAATGCCTGAGCGCCGCGGTCGGCGCCGATCTCGCCCAACTCCGCGCGCTGCGCGCCAAGGTGACCAAGCCGGTGCGCGTGATGTTCGTGATGTCGCTCCAGAACGGGCGGGCGATGGTCGCCGGCCGCAAGACCGCGGCCGACGAGATCATCCAGCTCGCCGGCGCTGCCAATGCCGTCGACGATTACGACGGTTACAAGATCATCGGCGACGAGGCGATCGTGGCAGCCAAGCCCGATGTTGTCCTCTCGATCGAGCGCGGCAAGGATTCGCTGCAGGCCGACGCGGTCTATGCCCATCCCGGCTTCGCGCTGACGTCGGTCGCCGCCAACAAGAGTTTTGTCACGATGGACGGGCTCTATCTGCTCGGCTTCGGGCCGCGTACGGCGGCGGCGGCGCGTGATCTCTCCGTAAAGCTCTATCCGGCATTGGCCGAGGGCGGCACGTTCACATCGACCCTGTCGTCGGCGAATTGCCGGCAATGAGCGTGGCGGTCGGCACCGAGGGACGGAGCCCACGACGCGCCGGTGCAGGCCGTCGGTTCACATCGGTCGCGATTCCCCTCCTTCTCGCCGTGCTGGTCGTCACCGCCATCGTTGCGCTGACGGTCGGTGCGGCTGGCATTCCTCTCACTCGTCTGTCTGCGGCGCTCGGTTTTTCCGGCAGCACACCCGCCGATGCCATGACGGCGCGCGACCAGCTCGTACTGTGGTCGATCCGCATTCCCCGGATCGCGGCCACCGCGATGGTCGGCGGCCTGCTCGCCGCAGCTGGCGCGATCATGCAGGGCCTGTTCCGCAATCCGCTGGCCGATCCCGCGCTGGTCGGCGTCTCCAGCGGCGGCGCACTGGCGGCTGCAAGCGCGATCGTCTTCACGGATTCGCGCTTCGGCGAGACGCTGCGCTTTTCCCAGACCGAGCTGTTGCCGCTCGCGGCCTTCGCGGGATCGCTGGCCACCACCGGGATCCTCTACGGCATCTCCAGCCGCGCGGGACGGACTTCGATCGCGATCTTCCTGCTCGCCGGCGTCGCCATCACCGCCATTACCAATGCCGGCATCGGGCTCCTGGTGTTCATCGCCGACGACCGCCAGCTTCGCGACATCACGTTCTGGATGCTGGGCTCGATGAGCGGCGCGACCTGGACCAAGGCCGCCGTGCTCGCGCCGGTCCTCGTCATCGGGCTTGCCGCCTGCGCGTTCATCGCGCGCGGTCTGGACCTGCTGGTGCTCGGCGAAGCCGACGCGTTTCACGGCGGGGTCGATGTCGAGCGTCTCAAGAAAATCTCGATCGTGATGGTCTCCGCCATGACGGGCGTCGCGGTGTCGATCAGCGGCGTCATCGGCTTCGTCGGCATCGTGGTGCCGCATCTCTTGCGCCTCGTCATCGGGCCGGCGCATCGGCTGCTGCTGCCGGCATCAGTTCTGCTCGGTGCGATGCTCATGGTCGGCGCCGACACGCTGGCGCGCACCATCGTGGCGCCCGCGGAGATGCCGATCGGCATCCTGACCGCGGCGGTCGGCGCGCCGGTCTTCCTCGGCATCCTGCTGCGGCAGCGCGGGCTCGCCTCGCTATGACCGCCGTGATCGAGGCGCGGGGCTTAAGCAAGCGCGCCGGTCGCGCGACGCTGCTCGACGGCGTCGGCCTGACGGTCGCGGCCGGCGAGATGGTCGCGATCATCGGCCCGAACGGCGCCGGCAAATCGACCTTGCTGCGGCTGCTCTCCGGCGATCTCCGCCCGAGCGAGGGCGAGGTGCGGCTGAAGCAGCGCGACATCAGCAGCTATACGCCGCGCGAGCTCGCCGCGCGCCGCGCCATGCTGTCCCAGCACATCAACGTCACCTTCCCGTTTACCGTCGAAGAGATCGTGCTGATGGGCGCGAGCGAGCGCAGCCCGCGCGATGCTGGCGCGCTCGTCGACGCGGCGCTGGACGAGGTTGGCCTCTCGCATTTCCGCGACCGGCAATTGCCGACGCTATCAGGCGGCGAGCAGCAGCGTGCCCATTTTGCCCGCGTGCTGGTGCAGCTCGCCTGCGGCGAGGCCGAGCACGGGCCAGGACTTCTATTGCTGGACGAGCCGACCTCGAGCCTCGACCTGCGTCACCAGATCGACCTCGTCGAAGCGGCGCGCCGCCGCGCTGGCACCGGCACCGCCGTGATCGCCATCCTGCACGACCTCAACCTCGCGATCCGCTTTGCGAATCGGCTCAACGTGCTGAACGGCGGCCGGCTTGCCGCCGACGGCCCGCGCGTAGACATCGTCACGCGCGAGATCATCCGCGACATCTTCGAGATCGACGCCGCCGTGCACAGGGGCGATGACGGTGTGCCGTATGTGCTGCCACAATCGATGCGGGCGGCGGTGCAAGCTGAACTGCCACCGCGGTGAAGCTGCGCTCCCTCCCCCGCTTGCGGGGGAGGGTTGGGGAGAGGGTGTCTCCGCAACGGGACAATCTCCTAGAGGACAGAGCCCTCACCCGCAAGCGGGAGAGGGAGCGCGGCTAGCATCCTAGCCCGCCGGCGCGATCACCATGCCCTTGTCCTTCGGCCAGCGGACGCGCCAGGCGAAGTTGATGTCCTTGACTTCGCCGGGCTTGGCGTCGAACGACCATTCCAGCACGCCGCGCTTGTCGCGGATGTTGCTTGCTGTCGGCGGCGTGGTCGCGGGCAGCATCTCGACGACGATGTCCTCGTTCTCGCTGACCGGCAGCTGATCCTCGATCGCCACGCGAATCGGGAAGTCGTGGCCGTTGCGGATCGTCGTCTTGAACGAACGCTCGTCGGTCTTCGACGTCGTCACGAGCAGGCCGGCCGAGCCTTCGTTGCGCTTGAGCACGGCGCGCTCGATTCTAACCTTGTCGTCGGCACCGAAGCCGAGCCGCACGATGTCGTCCTTGGCCGACGCCGAGAGCTTGCCGCGGCCGACGAAGACGCCATCGCGATAGATCGCGACCTTACCCGGCAAAAGCGCCGTGTCGTCGGTCTGCTTGAAGCTGGCTTCGAGGAAGGCGGTCGGGTCGATCACAGGCGCCGCGCGGACGGCAAGATCGGCGGGCACGTTCATGGAGGCGATGCGCAGGCTCTTGGCGCCTTCGGCGGCGCCAAGGCTGACGCGGCCGGGAATTTTGAACGTGGCCTGGAAGTCGCCGATCTCCGCGACGGCCTGCTGTTCGTCGGCCCGCTCACGCGGCTCGGGCGACTCCGCGACCTTGGCTGCGAAGGATGGGCTCTGCATCTGTCGCGCTACTGGAGCGGGCCGCGCCAGGTCTGACGCCGCGCCGAGCGCCATCGGCTTGGGAATTTGCGGATATTGCGCCACCAGCGAACCCAGCTCCGGCGCACTGCCGCCGCGGCTGATGCGGACCGTGGAGACGCCGAGCGTCACGTTGGACCAGTCTTCGCCGGTCGATTGCGTGACCTCGGCGCGGCGGACCAGCTCCAGCTGCGGCTTGCGGTCCTTGGCGCCGGTGTCGAGCCGGGCGTCGTAGAGCGGCAGCCAGCGCGCATTGCGCACATTGTAAGTGACCCGCAACGTCGCCTTGGTGGCGGCGGGCGAAGCAATGTCCATGCGGACTTCGAGCTTGCTCGGCGGCTTGGCCTTGCGTTCGACTTCGAGCTGGGCGATCTGCCGATCGATCTCGCGCAGCTTGCGCGTGGCGTCGCGGACGGCGGTATCGGCGCTCGCGATTTCCTCGCCGACCGCGGCAAAGGCCGCGCGCCATTCGGCGATCGGCCGCGCCTCGCCCTTCTCGCCGATGCCGACGGGGGACGCTTCCGCAAAGTGTTCCGCAAACTTGCGTCGCGCATTCGCCGCGTCGATCGCGCCTTGCAGGTCGGTCCGCTGGTCGTTCAGGGCCTCGATGCGCTTGTCCAGCTCGGGCAGGTTGACCGGTGCCGCGCGCGGCGTCCGTGCATCGATCGTGCCGATGGTGAGTTTTGATCCGCCCTCACCCTCGACGCGGATGGAGGAGCTATCGAGACCAAGTGGAAAGTCCTTGGCGACCAGGGTCGTGTCGCCGGACGGCAGGTCGACCGAGATGATCCGAGTGACCGTGGCGCCATCGGGATAGACGGTGACGGCGTCGATGGCCGATGTGGCGTCCACATCGGCGGCCCATGAATGCGACGCGAAGACCGTGGTCACCAGAACCAGGCTCGTCGTTGCCAAAAATCTTGCGGTGATGCGCATAAAATTCCTCTCTGCCGGTATCGCCGCGCCGCCAGCCGGACGCGCGCGATCAAATGCCTCGCCAACATGGTTGGACGCGGCGGGGAAGGAACCGGTTCGATTGAGGTTTCCATGGGGCACCGCTACGGCGGCACCATGGCCGCGGAACGAGTCGTCCCGCGGCGGAAGGCCGTCAGCCCTGATTGGGCGAGCCCTGGCCGAAGATGCGGCGGAGCAGATCGGTCACGTTCTTGGCGCCGGCCTTCTTCAGGATGCTGGCGCGGTAGCCCTCGATCGTCCGCGCGCTCAGGTGCATGCGCCGGGCGATCTCCTTGTTGGTGAGGCCGGCGGCGAGATGCTCGAGCACCTCGCCTTCACGCCCGGTCAGGGGCTCGCAGCCCGGCAGCCAGCGCTGGCGGTTCGAGGCAGGCTGGCCGAACTCGTCGATGGCGGCATCGATCCGGCCGACGATGTCGTGGGTGCGGAACGGCTTCTCGATGAAGTCGGCCGCGCCGCTCTTGATGGCGTCGACCGCCATGGAAATGCTGCCGTTGGCCGAGGTCACCAGCACCGGCGCCATGCAGTTCTCCTCGCGCAGGCGCTTGAGCACGTCGAGGGCGGAGCGATCGGGCGGCATCTCCAGCAGCACGCAGGCCGGCATCCGCGCCTTGGCTTCCGACAGCAGCGATGCGCCATCGGCAAAGCAGATCACGTCATACGCACTCTGCTGGAGCGCGTTGGCAAGTTGTTCGCGGGAGGCGGCGTCGGTGTCGATGACGAATACCTCACCCTTGGAAAGCATGTTCCCAGGCATAATCCCGATCCAGCAATGTCTTGGTCAAATGGGTCCGAGACGGAGGCGGGCCCCATCGCCCAGCCACGCCGTCGTGAGCACGGCATTCACGCCGGTGCTTCGGTTTCTCTTATGTATGTTCCATCATGTTCCCGGATTTGACGGATCGGGACAGAAACTTTACATTTCGGGACATCTGCGGGAATGGCTGGCACGAGCGGTTCACATGACCGATCTCATTCGCAGCGCAGGCTTGAGCTACTACGCGGAGGTCGCCCGGTCGGTCGGGCTCGACCCTAAGCAGATGATGCGCAAGGTCAGGCTGCCGCTGGCCGTGCTGGACAAGCCCGATACGCCCATTGCCGTGACGAGCCTGCGCCGGCTGCTCGAATTGTCGGCAAAGGCGTCGGGTGCCGAAGATTTCGGCTTGCGGCTCGCCGAGCGCGGCGGCCTCACCAATTTCGGCGCTGTCGGCCTGATCGTGCGCGAGCAGGCGACCGTCCGCGAGGCCATCGCGGCATTCTCGCGCTTCATCCATGTCCATCATGACGGCATGAAGCTCGACGTCATCAAGGACAAGCAGACGGTGACCCTCACGCTGCATCTGCGCGGCAGGCGGCCGACTGCGCCGCGGCAGTCGATCGACATGGCGCTCGGCAGCATCCATCGCATCATCCAGTCGCTGTTCGGCAGCGACTGGCGGCCGCAGGAGGTGCATCTGCACTATCCGCCGCCGCATGACCGCAAGCGCTACCGCGATTTCTTCGGCTGCCGCGTGGTCTTCAATGCCGATGAGGATGCGATCCTGCTGTCCGCGCACGACATGGAGCGGCGGATCCCGAGCGCGCATCCGCTGATCGCGAGCTATTTGCGCAAGCGCATCGAGGCGATCGAGACCCGGCCGGCGAGCTGGGAAGGGAAGGTCGACGAGGTCGTGCGCAGCCTGCTCGCCAGCGGTGACTGCACGGTCGAGCGGGTGGCCGAGCACCTCGCCTGCACCCGCCGTACCATCCACCGTCACCTTGCCGAAGCCGGCACCAGCTTCTCGGCGATCCTCGACGCGCAGCGCGCCGATCTCGTGATCCAGCTGATCGACGATCCCGACCGGCCGCTGGCCGACATCGCCACCCAGCTCGGCTTCTCCGCACAGAGCGCGATGGCGCGCTGGTTTCGCGGCCATTTCGGCTGCAGCATCACCGAATGGCGGCGCGGCGTGCGGCCGCTGGGCAAGCCGGCCGGCGTGCCGTCGGCCAGCGCGGCCTAGACCTCAGCGGGCGGGAGCCGGCACGCCCATGATGGCGAGTGCGCGCCGCGGGCTGCCGGCGAGCAACGGCCCGAACGCGACCGCAAAGCCGAGGAAGGCGACGATCCAGCCGCAGGCGGCGATGTGCAGGAGCACATCGCCATGCGCGGGCAACACCACGGCCGCGACCCGCGCCAGCGCCGCGACGATGATCGCGACATAGATTCCTTGCGTCGCGAGCGAAGCCGTCAGCGCCTGTCCGGTATGGCCGAGACTTGCCCGTGTCATCACCGCGAGCGTCATGGTGCCGGCCGCGCCGGCCATCCAGGCGTGAATGCCCGCGCTCGGCGGCAGTTCGCCGAAGGCGGCCAGCGCATTCAGGATGAAGCCTGATGGCACGAAGACATAGCCGACATGCAGGATCAGCAGCAGCCGCTCGCGCGTGGTGCGATCGCCGGCCCAGCGCGCAAGGCGCACGAGGTGCAGCACGCCGACGAGCGCCATCAGCGCGCCGGTGATCATGTTCAACGGCGTCACGATCCACGCGATGAGCGCGAGCGCGCTCAATCCGATCACCGCGCCGTCGAAGCGGCCGAACGGCACCGGCAGGCGGCCGGGCTTGAACTTGACCAGCCAGTTGCGGGTGAAGCTCGGGATGATGCGGCCGCCGATCAGCGCGATCAGCAGCATCACCACACTGATGCCGACGCGGATGCTGACATCGGCGGCGCCCTCATAATGCGCTTCGAGATGAAAGCCGACATTGCCCGCGAGCAGCACGAGCACCAGAAGCACCACCGGCAGATTGCGCCAATTGCCGCCCGCGATGATCTCGCGCGTTGCGGCGGCGACGACCAGCGCCAGGAAGGCGGCATCGACGACAAGGGCAAACGCCCATCCGATCTCGGCGGACAGGGTCACTGCAAGGCGTCCCGCAAGCCACACCACCAGCAGCGCGCCCAGCGACGTGCCCTGGATCGGCAGCCGCCCGGTCCAGTTCGGGATCGCCGTGAACAGGAAGCCCGTGATCACCGCCGGCAGGAAGCCGTAGAGCATTTCGTGGACGTGCCAGTCGCGCGGTGCGAAAGCTGATGTCACCGATAGCTCGCCATAGAACATCGGCAGCCAGGCCAAGATCGACAGTGCGGCCTGGATCGCAGCGAGCAGGAAAAAGGGCCGAAAACTGTTCGCAAACAGCGGCCAGCCCTCAAAATTACGGGATCGGGCGCCAGCCATGGGGCAACTCCTGTGAATTCGGACCTTTGTCTGGAAAAATACTGCCGTCCGGCCGGCCCGTTTTGCGCTATCGCAAACTGCCTGACGATTGCAGGTGCCATCACACTCCCTGATGCCAAGGAGGCAGAATGGCCAAGGTCGACACATCGCTGGTTGCGCATTTGCCGCTGTTCGCCGGCGTCAGGCCGGAGGACCTCGAGGAGATCCTGCGCGAGGCCCGCTCGGCGCGCTATCCCAAGAACACCGCCATCTTCGAGCAGGGCGCGGACGCGCAATCGTTCTTCCTGCTGCTGCACGGCCATGTCCGCGCCGCCAAGACCACCCCGACCGGCGAGCAGATCGTGGTGCGCTATGTCGCGCCCGGCGAGACTTTTGGGCTCGCGATGGCGATCGGCACCGCGCATTATCCCGCGACCGCGATGGCGGTCGATGACAGCGTGGTCCTGATCTGGCCGAATTCAGCCTGGCCGCGGCTGGTCGAGCGATTTCCCTCGCTCGCCGCCAACACGCTACAGACCGTCGGCGCGCGGCTCCAGGAGAGCCACACCCGCATCCTGGAAATGTCGACCCAGCAGGTCGAGCAGCGCGTCGCGCATGCGCTGCTGCGGCTCGCCAAGCAATCCGGCAAGAAGCTCGACCACGGCATCGAGATCGACTTCCCGATCAGCCGCCAGGACATCGCGCAGATGACCGGCACCACGCTGCATACCGTGAGCCGCATCCTGAGCGGCTGGGAGAGTCAGGGTCTCGTCGAGAGCGGCCGCCAGCGCATCATCCTGCGCGATCCGCACCGGATCGTGGTGCTGGCGGAACGGACGGCGGACAGCGGGCCCTCATGAAAATAGGGGTGAGGGCGCTTCCGCTTACGGCGAAAGACCGCCCTCACCCAGGAATTCGCGTGACACGCGCGAACTCCAACCCACCTCACGCCGGCACGCATTCGCACAGCGCGGCGAGGAATTTGTCCTGGTCGATACCATGCTCGCGGCAGGCGTCCTCCACGGTATGGAAGGTTGCGATCGGACAGCCGACACAGGCCATCCTGAAAGCGAGGAACACGCGGATCGAGTGCGGCGCCGTACGCATGATGTCGTCGACCAGATCGTCAGATCGGAAGGGCATGGACAACTCCGTTCCGAAGTGACCATAGCGGAGCTGACCTGAGTTTCTTTGTTGGAGCGCAAGCTGGTGATTGCTTCTCCCTCTCCCCGTTCTTACGGGGCCGCGACGAGCGACGCTCGCGCTGGGAGGGTTGGGGTGAGAGACCTCTCTCCGCAGATGAGACCGTCGAAAGACCTGTACCCCCTCACCCGGAATTTGCTTACGCAAATTCCGACCTCTCCCCGCAGGCGGGGAGAGGTGAAACTACACTGCCCGGCTGTGCAGCTGCTTTCCCGGATCCAGATGCGCGTCGAACGCGGCGGCGACGCTGCGCACCAGGAAGCGCGAGTCGTTTGCGACCGCGAGGCGGTCACCGTCGAGCTTGACCACGCCGTCCGAGATCAGCGGCTTCAGGCGCGAGGCCGATTGCAGCATGGCCTTGGGCTCGGCGCCATGGCGCGCGCAGATGTCGCCGAGATCGGCACTGAATTCGCACATGATGCGCTCGATGATATCGGCGCGCAGCCGGTCGTCGTCGGTGAGCCCGTAGCCTTTGGCGGTGGCAAGACGGCCCGATGTGATGCTCTGCGCATAGGCGCCGATCTGCACTTCATTCTGGACGTAGCCTTGCGGCAGATGTCCGATCGCGCTGGCGCCGAAGCCGATCAGGACCTCGCCCTTATCGGTGGTGTAGCCCTGGAAATTGCGGCGTAGCGTCCGCTCTTCGAAGGCGACGGCCATGGCGTCGTCGGGGCGCGCGAAATGGTCGAGGCCGATCTGGACATAGCCGGCCTCTTTCAAAGCATTGGCGATCGCGCAGGCCTGATCGTGACGCGCAAGGCCGTCCGGCAAGGCCGCCTCGTTGATCATCCGCTGATGCTTCTTGAAAGCGGGCACATGCGCATAGCCGAACACCGAGAAGCGGTCGGGCCCGAGCTCGAGCGCGCGCCGCACGGTGTCGAGGCAGGAGGCCACGGTCTGATGCGGCAGCCCGTAGATCAGATCGAAATTGATTCCCGCGATACCGGCCTGCCGGAGCATGTCGACCACGGACGCCGTCTGCTCATAACTCTGCACCCGGTTGATCGCGCGCTGCACGACCGGATCAAAACTCTGCACGCCGAGGCTGGCGCGGTTGACGCCGGACAGCCGCATGGCCTCCACCATCTCCGTGGTCAGCGTGCGCGGATCGATCTCGACCGCGATCTCGGCCGAAGGCAGCACGAAGAACGAATGGCGCATCGCCGCCATCAACTCCGCAAAGGCCTCCGGCGCCATGATCGTGGGCGTACCGCCGCCGAAATGGATGTGCTCGACCTTGATGCGACGGCCGATGGTCTTCGCGACCTCCGCGATCTCGCTGCGCAGCGTCCGCTGATAGGCGGCGATCAGGCCGTCGCGACGGACGATCTGGGTATGGCAGCCGCAATACCAGCACATCTCGCGGCAGAACGGCACGTGCAGATAAAGCGACGCGCTGGCGCCCGCGGGCAGCTCGGACAGCCATCTGGCGTAGGTGTCCGCGCCGATCGCCGACGAGAAGTGCGGCGCGGTCGGATAGCTGGTGTAGCGCGGCAGGCGTTCTTCGCCATAACTCGCTGCGAGATCGGTCCTCATGTCGTACCCATGCGTAGATCGATGCCGCACGATGGGGCGGCAAAACCCGAATGGCACTGGATTACCCGTTTCCGGAGGCGCCACCTTGCGCTTCCTCAAAGTCCGAGCGCCTGATCGGGTCCATGGTGACGTTTGATCGTTACCCTCTGGAGATAGGCCATGGCGTCGTTCGCGCTCGATCTCGTTCTCTGGCTGACCGGCATTCGCGGCCATATCCCCCGCTTCGACGATTTTCGTCCCGTGCCGGCCGCGCCCGCTGCCGGCGCAAATCATCTCGTGCGCGTGCTGGCCGTCATGGCGGCGGTCTTCGCCGCGCTCTCCGTCGCGGTCTGGGGCACGGTCTGGATTGCGATCCATCTGCTCTAAAGCGCGATGAGATCAGGATGAATCGTCATCGCTTTAGCTTGTTGTTTGCGCATGATCTTTTTGGAAAGCCGCTGCGCACTTTGCGCTAACGGGGCCCTTCGGGTCCGGATCATGCTTTAGCCGGCGCATCCAAACATTCGCGATCAGACGCGACTGAACATGCGAACGACTTGCCGCTGGCGCGGCTGATGTCGCGCCCGTGCGCCGTCGTGCTCTTCGCATCGCCGACATCGCTTCGGCGGACCGCTTAAGCAATTCACCGGAGCCGAATCCGGCAAAAGCTTGTCGCAGCGCAAACACTCTTGCCATAACAGGCGCAAACTGCATCCGTCATCAAAACCCTTTCACATGAAGGATGCTTTCCGATGTTCACCCGCAGAGCCGCATTGATCAGCGCCGCCGCGACCGCCCTGATGCTGGCGACACCCGCCCTGGCTGCCGACGATCTCAAACTGCCGCGTCAAAAGGTCGAGCTGGTCGCTCCGCCGTTCGTGCATGCGCACGAGCAGGCGACCAAGCAGGGTCCCAAGATCATCGAGTTCAAGCTCACGATCGAGGAGAAGAAGGTCGTCATCGACGAGAAGGGCACGACCTTCCAGGCCATGACCTTCAACGGCTCGATGCCGGGCCCGCTGATGGTCGTGCATGAGGGCGACTACGTCGAGACGACGCTGGTCAATCCCGCGACCAACACCATGCCGCACAACATCGACTTCCACTCCGCGACCGGCGCGCTCGGCGGCGGCGCGCTCACCCTGATCAATCCCGGCGAGCAGGTCGTGCTGCGCTGGAAGGCGACCAAGACCGGTGTGTTCGTCTATCACTGCGCGCCGGGCGGCCCGATGATCCCCTGGCACGTCGTCTCCGGCATGAACGGCGCCGTGATGGTGCTGCCGCGCGAGGGACTGAACGACGGCAAGGGCCACGCGCTGAAGTACGACAAGGTCTACTATATCGGCGAGCAGGACATGTATGTGCCGCGCGACGAGAAGGGCAACTTCAAGTCCTACGACTCGCCGGGCGAGGCTTTCACCGACACCGAAGAGGTGATGAAGAAGCTGACGCCCACCCACGTCGTGTTCAACGGCAAGGTCGGCGCACTCACCGGCAAGAACGCGCTGACCGCCAATGTCGGCGAGAACGTGCTGATCGTGCACTCGCAGGCCAATCGCGACAGCCGTCCGCACCTGATCGGCGGCCATGGCGACTATGTCTGGGAGACCGGCAAGTTCGGCAATGCACCCGAGGTCGGGCTCGAGACCTGGTTCATCCGCGGCGGCTCGGCGGGAGCGGCGCTTTACAAATTCCAGCAGCCCGGCATCTACGCCTATGTCACGCACAATCTGATCGAGGCCGCCGATCTCGGCGCCACCGCGCATTTCAAGGTCGAAGGCAAGTGGAACGACGATCTGATGATGCAGGTGAAGGCGCCTGCGGAAATCCCGGCCGCCACCAACTAGAGGCGACGAGGGGCCGGTCATCACCGGCCCCTTTTTCCTTCGGGGGACGACGATGTTGATCGCATTCAAGCTGAAACTGCTACTCGCTTGCGCCGCGGGACTCGCAGGGCCGATCGCGATGGCGCCACTGGTCTCGGACATGGCGGTGCACGGCACGGCGACGGAGCCCGCCATCATCAGGGTCGCGCCGGGCAGCTTCGCCTATCGCGAGGCAGGCGACTTCACCCGCGCCGGGCAGCAGGCGGAAGTACCGCTGCGCGCGATGCGGTTCGAGAGGCCGCTGCACATCATGCGGAATCAGGTCTCGTCATCCGACTATCAGATCTGCGTGCAGGACGGCGCCTGCCGGGCGCTCGATCGCGGCGTGGCGGTCGCCATCGATCGTCCCGCGGTGCAGGTGAACTGGCACGACGCCGAGGCCTATGCCGGCTGGCTGTCGCGCAAGACCGGCAAGCATTACCGCCTGCCCAGTGACGAGGAATGGGCGTTTACAGCGGGCTCCCGATTCAAGGACGATGGCGCGCCGGTGGACCAGGACAATCCTTCGAAGCGCTGGATCAGCCGCTATGAGCGCGAGTCCGAGCGCGACCCCTTCGACACCGCGGCTCATCCGTTCGGCAGGTTCGGTGCCAACGAGCATGGCATCGAAGATCTCGCCGGCAATGTCTGGGAATGGACCTCGACCTGCTTCGTGCGCGCGCGGATCGACGAAGCCGGCAATGCCGGCCGCCCGACCGTCAACTGCGGCGTGCGCGTCGCCGAAGGCGCGCACCGTGCCTACGTCACCGACTTCATCCGCGACGCCCGCGCCGGCGGCTGCGCGCAGGGCGTGCCGCCCGCCAATCTCGGCTTCCGTCTGGTGCGCGAAGAGCCGTCGTGGGTCGCCAGCGTGTCGGCGCGTTGGGGCAAGGTGTGGGCGGCGAGGTCGTAGCGGGACTACCGCGTGAAATGAACCTCGGCAGCGCCGCGCACTCCGTCATTGCGAGCGAAGCGAAGCAATCCAGAATCTCTCCTTTGAGACAGCCTGGATTGCTTCGTCGCAAGGGCTCCTCGCAATGACGATGTGGAGACAGCCCCGTGCCCCACTCAAATCGCCCGCGCGAACATGCGAAAGCCGGGCGCGCCGATGATCGCCTCGAAGGCCGGATCGCGCTTCTCTTCCGCGAAGGCGAAGCCGGCCTTGGCGTAGGCGCGCTCGGCAGGCATGTTGCCGATCAGGAACGATATCGTCGTCCGTTTGAATCCGGCCGCCCGTCCCTGATCCAGCGCGTGCGCGATCAGCGCCTGCACGAGGCCGCGGCCGCGATAGGCGGGATCGGTTGCGACATGCTCGATCATCCAGTCGCCCTCGCCGCCCTGAACCCAGCAGGCGCGCGTGTAGGTACCGCGCTGGCGGATGGCGGCGAGCTCGGAAGCAGGGAGCCCGGTCGCGGAAGCGACCTCCTCGATCGCGCGCCAGGCGGCAGGACCGGTGCCAGCCGCAGGCACGGAACAAAGCGCCGCGCCCGGCTTACCATCGACCTCTGCGATCCAGAACTGCGAGACGTGCCACATCGACACGGCGCGCGCGACCGCGACACGCGCGATGAAATCGCGGCATTCCGCTTCGGGCCAGCCGAGCGCAACGTCGAACCAGCCTTGCGGCCAGTAGCCGCGCATCGATCGCAGGATGGTCAGTGCGATGAAATCGGCGTCTTCGGGACGCGCAGACCGTATCGTCATACGCGCCCCCTTCGCGATCGCCTTACGTGTTCTTCAACGCGACGCGGAATTCAGCTTCGGTCTTGGCCTTGACCTCGTCGAGCGTGACGCCGTCGGCGAGCTCGATCAGCGCCATGCCGCCGTCGCCGTGCTTGTCGATGGTGAAGACGGCAAGATCCGTGACGACCATGTCGACCACGCGCTCGCCGGTCAGCGGCAGAGTGCACTGCTTCAGCAGCTTCGAGCCGTCCTTGGCCGAATGCTCCATCACCACGACGACGCGCTTGACGCCGGCAACGAGATCCATCGCGCCGCCCATGCCCTTGACCATCTTGCCAGGGATCATCCAGTTGGCGAGATCGCCGTTCTGGGCGACCTGCATGGCGCCGAGGATCGACAGATCCATGTGGCCGCCGCGGATCATGCCGAACGAGTCCGCGCTCGAGAAATACGAGGTCGAGGGCAGCTCGCTGACGGTCTGCTTGCCGGCGTTGATGAGGTCGGCGTCGACTTCGTCCTCATAGGGGAACGGGCCCATGCCGAGCATGCCGTTCTCGCTCTGCAGGCTGACGTCGACCCCCTCGGGGATGAAATTCGAGACCAGCGTCGGGATGCCGATGCCGAGATTGACGTAGTAGCCGTCGCGCAATTCCTTCGCGGCGCGCGCAGCCATCTGTTCACGGGTCCAGGCCATGTGAGTCTCCTGCGCTTAGGCGGCGGTACGCGGGCGGGTGTTGCGGAATTCGATGCGCTTCTTGGCCGTGCCGACCTCGACAATGCGCTTCACGAAGATGCCGGGCGTGTGGATGTGGTCGGGATTGAGTTCACCGGCCGGAACCAGATGCTCGACCTCGGCCACGGTGATCTTGGCAGCGGTCGCCATCATCGGGTTAAAGTTGCGCGCGGTCTTGCGGTAGATCAGGTTGCCGGCAGTGTCGCCCTTCCAGGCGTGCACGATGGCGAGGTCGGCGAACAGGCCGCGCTCCATCAGGTACTTCTCGCCGTCGAACTCCTTCACTTCCTTGCCTTCGGCGATCAGCGTGCCGACGCCGGTCTTGGTGTAGAAGGCCGGGATGCCGGCGCCGCCGGCGCGGATGCGCTCGGCCAGAGTGCCCTGCGGATTGAATTCGAGTTCCAGTTCGCCGGCGAGGAATTGCTGGGCGAACAACTTGTTCTCGCCGACATAGGACGAGATCATCTTCTTGATCTGGCGGGTTTCGAGCAGGCGGGAAAGGCCGATGCCGTCTACGCCGGCATTGTTGGAGACCACCGTCAGGCCCTTGACGCCGGACTCGCGGATCGCGTCCGACAGCTCCTCGGCGATGCCGCAGAGGCCGAAGCCGCCCGACATGATCATCATGTTGTCTTTGAGAATGCCAGAGAGAGCCGACTTGGCGTCGGGATAGACCTTGTTCATGCAAAAAACCTTCGACTGAACCTTGGGCTGGCAGGCGTCGCGCCTTATTGGCGGCGATTATTAGGCGAAATCGTCCGAAGCCGTCAATGATACGGGGTTCTCCACTCCGAGCGCCGGTGGTAGAAGCTGCCCACACCGTGGGCAGACCCGCCCGCGGCCTTGAAAGCGACAAGAAAACCCATCAAGTTGCGGGGGTTGGGAGTGGGCACGCAGGTTTCCCGGCCCGCCCTTCCGGCTCCAACGACCAACCCGACCAGGACATGCCATTGACCATGGCCCAAGGAATAAAGCGCCTCGGGACGCCGATCGCGGCGCTGCTCGGCGTCGCGCTGATCGCCCTGATCGCGACCTCATGGCTCATCAACCGCGACGCGCTGCGCAAGGCCGTGGAGGCGCAGATCCGCGACGTCACCGGGCTCGAGCTCAATGTCGCGGGCAACATCGACATCTCGGTGCTGCCGGCGAGCTACATCTCGTTCCATGACGTCGGCCTGAAGGGCGGCGGCACCAGCGATCCCGCACTCCATGTCGACGTGCTCACCGCCAATCTGCGGCTGCTGCCGCTGCTGCTGCAACGGTTCGAGATCGCCGACCTGACGCTGCTGCGGCCGCGCATCCATGTCAGCCTCAGGCCGGATGGCGAGAGCAACTGGACGCCCTTCATCCAGACTATCGCGCGGACCATGAAGCCGGGCGCCGACAACCAGGTCTCGTTCTCCGAGATCCGGATCCAGGACGGCGTGCTCAATTACGAGGATGCCGCCACCCACGCCACCGAGAAGTTCGAGGACATCGACCTGTCGCTGGCCTGGCCCTCGATCTCGCGTTCCTTCGCCGCGACCGGACAGTTCGACTGGCGCGGCGAGCGCGTCGACGGCTCGATCAGCTTTTCCGATTTCGTCGCCGCCCTCTCCGGCGACCGCTCGGGCCTGAAGGCGCGGATCGCCAGCACCCCGCTCAAGCTCGCCTTCGACGGCAGCGTCGCCAACCGCACCAGCCCGATGATGGAGGGCACGCTCACCATCGACAGTCCGTCCTTGCGCAACGCGCTGCGCTGGACCGGCCAGCCGCAGCCCGGCAGCGGCGGCTTCGGCCGCTTCGCGCTGAAGGCGCGCGCCAACGTCGTGGGCGCCTCGATCGCGCTCACCAACGTCAATGTCGAGCTCGACGGCAACACCGCCGAGGGCGTCATGACCTACGCCAACAACGGAAGGCAGACGCTGCAGGCGACGCTCGCCGCCGACGCGCTCGACTTCACGCCCTATATCTCCACCTTCCGCCTGCTCGCGAGCGGCGCGCGCGACTGGAACAGGCAGCTGTTCGACCTCAACGGCCTCTCGACCACCGACCTCGACATGCGCCTGTCGGCGGCCAGGCTGACGGTCGGCGCATCGAGGCTCGGCCGTACCGCGATCGGCGCCAATTTGCGCAACGGCACGCTGGCGCTTTCGGTCGGCGAGGCCCAAGTCTATGGCGGCATCGCCAAGGGCTCGTTCGGGATCGCGCGCTCCGACACCGTCGCCGACGTCAAGGCGCAATTCCAGTTCACCGATGTCGACCTCCAGGCCTGTGCCTCCGAGCTGTTCGGCCTCAACAAGCTGTCCGGCCGCGGCAACATCAACGTCTCCCTCGTCGCCTCCGGCTCGAGCCCGTTCGGCCTCGTGCAGTCGCTCGACGGCACCGCCACCGTGACCGGGCATGACGGCGCGATCGCCGGCATCAACGCCGAGCAGCTTCTGAAGCGGCTGGAGCGGCGGCCGCTGTCGGGCGGCGGCAATTTCCGCAACGGCTCGACGCCTTACGACAACCTCACCATCGCGTTGAAATTCGCCGACGGTGTCGCGACCGCCGAGGACATCCGCATCGAGGGACCTTCGGCGAAGATCACGATGACCGGCACCGCGTCGGTGCCGACGCGCGAATACGACATGAAGGGCGTCGCGAGCCTCAACACGGCCTCGGGCTTCCAATTGCCCTTCGTGGTGCAGGGGCCCTGGGACGATCCCCTGATCTTCCCCGATTCGGAAGTCCTGATCCGCCGCTCGCCCTTCGCCGCGCCGCTGCTCAAGGGCAAGGACGACAAGAGCGGCGACACGGTGCGCTCGGTCATCGAGAAGATCACCGGCGTCAAGCGCCCCGCGCCCGCGGACTCGCCGACGGCCGAGAACACCAAAGAGAACGCGAAATCCAATTGAGGACGGATCGGCCGGCATCGGCCGACCGGCTGCGAATTGATCCGGCCGAATTGATGCGGCGATTGGATCGATGCACGCATTAAGCATCTCATCCCGTCCGCGACCCCACGACCTAGGTCTGACAAGATGCCGCTAGATCGGCTCACCGCCATGCGCTAGTGTTTTATACGACCGGTTAAAAACTCCGGCCGTTTGAGGGAGAAAAACGTGAGATCCAAGGTTATTGGCGCAGTGTCACTGGCGGTCGCTGCGGCTGGGCTGTTTGCCGCCACTGCACCCGCCTTTGCGCAGCAGAAGACGATTACGGTCTGGTGGGGCAAGGGCTTCTACCGCTCCGAAGACGACGCGCTGATCGAGACGATCAAGAAATTCGAAGCCAAGACCGGCATCAAGGTCGAATTGTCGCAATACGCGATCCAGGACATGATTCCGAAGACGGTCGCCGCGCTCGATGCCGGCACCGTGCCAGATGTCGCCTATTCCGATTCCTATGACGTGCAGGCGCAGGGCAAGTGGGCCTATGAGGGCAAGCTCGAGGACCTCACCGACGTCATGGAGCCGATCAAGGACCGGTTCGTGCAGAACACGCTGGACGCCTCGATCCTGTACAACGACGTCACCAAGAAGAAGGCCTATTACGGCTTCCCGCTGAAGCAGCAGAGCATGCACGTCCAGATCTGGAACGACATGCTGGAGAAGGCCGGCTTCAAGGTGAGCGACATCCCGAACGACTGGTCGGGCTATTGGACGTTTTGGTGCGACAAGGTGCAGCCGGCGATCCGCAAGGCCACCGGCCAGCGAATCTATGCCGTCGGCCAGCCGATGGGCGTGGAATCCACCGACGCGTTCCAGTCATTCTACACCTTCATGGACGCCTACCACGTCAAGCTCGTCGATAACGACGGCAAGCTCCTCGTCGACGATCCCCAGGTGCGCGAGAACCTGATCAAGGCGATGAAGGACTACACCGACACCTACATCAAGGGTTGCACCCCGCCCTCCTCGACCACCTGGAAGGACCCGGACAACAACGTCGCCTTCCACAACAAGACCATCGTGATGACCCACAACTTCACGATCTCGATCGCCGCGAAGTGGTACGAGGATTCGCAGAACCAGGCTCTGACCCAGGAGCAGCGCGACGCCGGCAAGAAGGCCTATGAGCAGGACATCATCACGGCGTCCTTCCCGAAGGCGCCGGATGGTTCGACCATCCGCTACCGCTCCGACGTCAAGACCGGACTGATCTTCACCGCGGCCAAGAACAAGCCCGAGGCCAAGCAGTTCATCAGCTTCCTGCTCCAGGAAGAGAACGTCCGTCCCTACATCGAGGGCGCACTCGGCCGCTGGTTCCCGGTGACGAAAGAAAGCCAGGAAAGCCCGTTCTGGCAGGCTGACAAGCACCGCAAGGCTGTCTACGCGCAGTTCAAGGGCGGCACCGCGGCGTTCGACTTCACCAAGAACTGGAAGTTCACCATTCTCAACAACGAGAACGTGTGGGCCAAGGCGATGAACCGTGTGGTCAGCGAGAAGGTCCCGGTCGACAAGGCCGTGGACGAGCTGATCGCCCGCATCAAGCAGGTCGCAGGTTAAGTCGTGCTACCCTCTCCCCGCTTTGCGGGGAGAGGTGTAAGAACAACACCGGCCGCGTTTCGCGGCCGGCTTCTCCTTGAAGAGTCCTAAAGAATGGCGATCACGCTCTCTGGCGATCAGGCACTCCCCGGCCCGCCCCTGTCGTCGCGGCTGACCCCGGCGCAGGTCTGGGGCATCATTCTGCTCGCGCCCTATCTGCTGGTTTTCCTCGCCTTCGTCGTCTACCCCGTCTGCTACGGGCTATGGCTGGCGCGCGCTCCGGCGAACTATGTCGCTCTCGCCAACGATCCGATCTTTGCGCGTGCCGCGGTCAACACGCTGATCTTCCTGGTCATCGGCATCAACATCAAGATGCTGATCGCGCTGTTCCTGTCCGGCTTCTTCGCCATGCAGCGCACCTGGATCAAATGGCTCTCGGTGATCTTCATCCTGCCCTGGGCGGTGCCGTCGATCCCGACCATCCTGTCGGTGCGCTTCATGCTCAACCCCGAATGGGGCGTGATCAACCACCTCATCTTCTCCTTCACCGGCGATGACGGCCCGAACTGGCTGAACGACCCGACCGTGGCGCTGAGCATGGCGATCGGCGTGCACATCTGGAAATCGCTGCCGTTCTGGACGCTGATCCTGATCACCGGACGCCTTGCGATCTCGCACGACCTGTTCGAGGCCGCCGAGGTCGACGGCGCGAGCTGGTGGCAGAAATTCCGCTACATCACCTGGCCGTCGATGCAGACGCTCTACGTCACCTGCACGCTGCTCTCGATGATCTGGACGCTCGGCGATTTCAACAGCGTCTATCTGCTCACCGGCGGCGGTCCGGCCGACCTCACGCATGTGCTGGCGACGCTCGGTATCCGCTATCTCCGGCTCGACCAGCTCTCGCTCGCGATGGCCTCCATCGTCTGCGCGATGCCGTTCGTCCTGCCGCTCGTGTACTTCATGATGAAACGGTTGTCGCGATGAAGCTTCCCTCTCTCCGTGACGTCGCGACGGAAGCGCGGCTGCTGCTGATCGGCATTCCCGTCTTCCTGTGGACGATGATCCCGATCTACCACATGTTCCTGTTCGCGATCTCTCCGAAGGAGGACGCGTTCTCGGGCAAGCTGTGGCCGGACCACCCGACGCTGCACAACTTCGAGATCGTGTTCAAGCAGCAGCATTACTTCCTGCGCGACTTCTACGTGCAGTTCTGGAATTCGACGCTGATCGCAGCCGCGGTCGGCGTGCTGACGCTGTTCATCGCGACCGCCGCGGCGTTCTCGATCTCGCGGCTGAAGGTGCCGGGCGGGCGCATGGTGCTGAACCTCGCGCTGTTCACCTATTTCATCCCCGCGGCGTTCCTCGCCGTGCCGATGTACCGCACCATGGGCAATTACGGCCTGCTCAACAATCACTGGTCGCTGATCCTGGCGATGGTGACGATCGCCAGCCCCTACGCGATCTGGGTGCTCAAGCAGGCTTCCGACAAGTTGCCGGTCGAGCTGGATGAGGCCGCGGTGATGGACGGCGCCACCACGCTGCAGATCTTCCGCCTGGTGTACCTGCCGCTGATGATGCCCTCGCTGGTCGCGATCGGCACCTATGCGGTGCTGCTGGCCTGGAACGAATATCTCTACGCGTTCCTGCTGCTCTCGAACGACCGCCAGATCACCCTTCCCGTGGCGCTCGGCAACTTCCTCGCCGCCGACGACTCGCCCTGGGAGCTGTTGATGACCACCGGCTTCATCTACGCGCTGCCGCCCGCCGCGGTCTATTACGCCTTCCGCCGCTACATGGTGGGCGGACTCACCGCGGGCGCGGTGAAGTCCTGAATGTCGGACGTGCACTTCCCGCGGTGCGCCCGTAGAAGGGCGGCCGCGGGGAGATGCTCTCATCCCGCCTTGCGCACCGTCTGCAGAAACTCCGCGACGTCCTTCTTGAGCGCGCGGGCCTGATCCTGCAATGCCGACGCGGCCGTGAGCGCGGCTTCGGCGCCGGCATCGGTCTCACCCGCCACGGTGCGGACGGCGCCGACCTGGTCGGTCACGGCAGTCGTGCCGTTCGCCGCCTGCTCGACATTGCGGGCGATCTCGCTGGTTGCCGCACCCTGTTCCTCGACGGCGGAGGCAATCGTCGTCGCGATCTCCGTCATCTCGGCGATGGTTCTGCCGATCTGGCCGATCGCAGCGACCGACTGTCCGGTCGAGTTCTGAATCTCGGCGACGAGCCCTGCGATCTCCTCGGTGGCGCGCGCGGTCTGGGTTGCGAGGCTCTTCACCTCGTTGGCGACCACGGCAAAGCCCTTGCCGGCGTCGCCGGCCCGCGCCGACTCGATCGTCGCATTGAGCGCCAGGAGGTTGGTCTGGCTCGCGATCGCCTGGATCAGCTGCACCACCGTACCAATCCGCTCGGCGGAATCCGACAGCGCGCGCATCAGCGCCTCGGTCCGCGAGGCCTCTTCCTTGGCCTGGTCCGACACCGATACGGAGCGCGCGACCTGGCTCGAAATCTCCTTGATCGAGGCGGCGAGTTGATGCGTCGCGGCCGCAACGGTCTGCACGTTCGAGGATGCCTGGGCCGATGTCGCGGCGACCTGCTCGGCCAGCGAGCGGCCCCGCTCGGCGACGCGGGCGAGGCTCGCGGCGCTCTGCCCCATCTCCTCGGCACGGCAGGAGACGCCGCCAATGACGCCCTCCATGCCGCTATCGAAGCGATCGGCAAGCTGCGCCATCATCGCCGCACGCTCCGTCTCTGCTGCGGCACGCTGCGCGGCAGACTCCTGCTCCATGCGTCGTACGGTCTGCGCGTTCTGGCGGAACACTTCAACAGCGCCAGCCATGTGACCAATTTCGTCACCGCGCCCGCCGCCGGGGATCACCTCATCGAGCTCGCCCGCCGCGAGGCTCTGCATGCGCATGGTCATCTGGCCGATGGGCCGCGACACGCTGCGTCCGATCAACCAGGCCAGCAATGCGCCCAGCACGAGCGCGGACGCTGCGACCGTGAACACGAGATTGCGGGTTTGATCGACCGATCCAGCCGTCAACCGGCTCTGCTCGGTGCGCGTCGCACCCAGAGCCCGGCTGATCTCTGCGGCCTTGGCGTCGATCGCGCTGCTGGATTTGACCAGATCGGCCTGGGCCTTGCGCAGCTCGCCCATCGCGGCAGACAGCTCCGTCAACGTCGCCGATTGGTCGGTGAGCACCTTCTTCAGGGCCGCGATCAGATTCTTCAGTCGCGGCGCCTCGACGTTGGCGATCTCCGCCTCGCTATCGGCTACCGCGGCCAGCACATAGCCAATCGTCAGCCCGGCATCGTCGGCATCGACCTGAGCCTGGGTGATGGTGTAGCGCAGCACCGAGACCCGCATTGCATCCACCGTGCCGGCCAGACGCAGGGGCTGGAGCAGACGGTCGGGCTGGTTGGCAAGCGCGACATTGATCGCGCCGACATCGAGACCAGCCGTGGCACCGAGCGCCTCGCTCTTGGCGCTTGCGTTGCGCAAACGGTCGACAGCGCCCGCGACTGCCGTGAAGGATTTTCGATAGGTCCCGAGCGCCTCCACCAGCGCGGCGCGGCCGGCGGCAATCGCCGGCAGGCGGCCGAACTGCTGATCGACCTGATCAAAGGTCTGGCCAAAGCCGTCGATCGCCTTGATGGCGCTGTCGCGATCGCCGAGATTGCGTGTGCGGACGAATTTCTCGACGGTGACGTTCGCCGTGAGCAGCGCAGCGTGCACGCGCGCCATGCCGGCATCGCCGTCGGCGCTGGTCACGAGCTCTCCGACAGTGCTGCCAATCTCGGACAGCCGCATGACGGCGAGCAGCGCCAGCACGCAGAGGAAACCCAGCACCAGCGCGAAGCCGCCGAAGATGCGCGGGCGGATGCCGATGCGTGACAGGATCAATGACAGGTTCATGATGTTTCCCGCGCGATTACGGCGTCGCCCGGATCCGGGCGAGCAGATCCTTGCCGAAGCGCTTCTCGAACTCGGGCTCGAGAGGCTTCACGGCATCGATGAAGGGCTGGCGGTCGACCTTTTCGATGATCTCCATGCCGCCCTTGCGAAGCTCCTCGATTTTCTTCGTCTCCTCCGCGACGCCACTCTTCCAGGTCGCCTCCGCGCCGGCCTTTGCCGCGGCGATGATCGCGGCCTGGTCCGCGGGCGTGAGAGTCTGGAACGCATCGCGATTGGCAACGAAAGCAATGGGAGCGAAGAAATGCCCCGTCAGGCTGGCATATTTCTGCACCTCCTCGAGATGGCTGGCAGCAATCGTCGCGACCGGGTTCTCCTGCCCGTCGATACGGCCGTCCTTCAGTGCGGAATACACCAGCGTGAATTCCATCGGCACGACCTCGGCGCCCAGCGCCTTGAAGGTCATCTGATAGACCTCGTTCGGGAGCACGCGGATCTTCAGGCCCTTGAGATCCGCGGGTGTCTGTATCGGCCGCTTCGAATTGGTGACGTTGCGAAAGCCCTGCTTGCCGATCGCGAGCAGCACCAATCCCTTGTCGGCAAAATGCTTGGCGAACAGCGCGCCGACCGGCCCGTCAGCGACCGCCTTGGCCTGCGCCGCATCGCGGAACAGGAACGGCACGTCGAACACGCCGAACTCCGGCACGGCCGAGCTGACCACCGAGCCGGACAGCGTCGCCATGTCGACCACGCCACTGCGCATGGCGGCCAGGATCGCCGTCTCGCTGCCCATCGCGTTGCCGGCGCGTGCATCGAGGATGATGCGGCCCTGTGCGGTCTCGGCGAGCCTGCGGCGGAATTCGTCGGAGCCGATCTGCTGCGGCGACTGCGGCGAACCGTTGTACACCAGCGACACCATCTGCGTCGCAGCAGCCGACGGCCGAACAGTGAGACAGAGTAACGCCAGAACAATGCTGGCCACACCAATATAAAGCCGCTTCATCGCCCTCTTCCCCAAGCGAGGCGACAATAGCCAGATAAGCTATATGAATTGTTAACTATGTCAGGTGGTGCCTGAGCACCATATATATGATGAGTTTTACGCCTACAGCGGCGCTGCGCTCTCGCCCTTCGAGCTCGACAGTTTCGAGGCGAGCGAGGCGATCACGATCACCACCGCGATCAGGCCGATCACCAGCGTGCAGATCGCGTTGATCTCCGGCTTCACACCGAGCCGCACCTCCGAATAGATCCGGATCGGCAGCGTCGCCGAGCCGGGGCCGGTGGTGAAGCTGGCGATCACGAGATCGTCGAGCGAGAGCGTGAAAGCCAGCATCCAGCCCGCGACTATCGCGGGCGCGATCAGCGGCAGGGTGACGGACACGAACGCGCGGACCGGATTGCAGCCGAGATCCATCGCCGCCTCCTCCAGCGAGCGGTCGAGCGAGCCGAGACGGGACTGCACCACCACCGCGACGAAGCACATGGTCAGCGTGGTGTGGGCGATCGTCACCGTCCAGAAGCCGCGCTCGGCGTTGAGCGCCACGAACAGCAGCAGCAGCGACAGTCCCGTGATCACCTCCGGCATCACCAGCGGCGCATAGAGCATGCCGGAGAACAGCGTGCGGCCGCGGAACCGCTCGCCGCGCGAGAGCGCGACGGCCGCGAGCGTGCCGAGCAGCGTCGCAATGGTCGCGGAGGCGACCGCGACCCGCAGGCTCATCCAGGCCGCCTCGATCATGGCGCGGTCGTTGAGGAACTCGCGGTACCAGCGCAGCGACCAGCCGCCCCACACCGTCACCAGCCGCGAGGCGTTGAAGGAATAGATGACGAGGATGAGGATCGGCAGATAAAGGAACGCCAGTCCCAGCGCGAGCGAGGCGATATTGAAGCGGGACAGGCGGGAGATCTTGTGCATCGCCTCAGCGCCCCTGTTCCAGCTGCCGCTTCTGCAGCCGTTCGTACAGCAGCAGAGGTAGCAACAGCACGACGAGCAGCACGATCGCAGCCGCGGAGGCGACCGGCCAGTCCTTGTTGGTGAAGAACTCGAGCCACAGCGTCTGGCCGATCATCAGCGAATTGGAGCCGGCCAGCAGGTCCGGGATCACGAACTCGCCGACGATCGGGATGAAGCAGAGTAGCACGCCGGCGCCGACGCCGGGCAGCGACAGCGGAAAGGTGACGAGCCAGAACACCTGCCAGGGCGGCGCGCCGAGATCGGAGGCCGCCTCTTCCAGCGCCGGCTCCATCTTGGCGAGCGTGGCGTAGAGCGGCAGGATCATGAACGGCAGATAGGAATAGACGATGCCGATATACATCGCGCCGTCGGTGGAGAGCCACACCACCGGCTGGCTGACCAGATGCAGCGCCAGCAGGATCTGGTTGAGCAGACCGTCATGCTGGAGGATATTGATCCAGGCATAGATGCGGATCAGGAACGAGGTCCAGAACGGCACGATCACCAGCACCATCGCCACCGCCTGCCAGCGCTTCGGCAAGCGCGCCATGCCATAGGCGATGGGATAGCCGATCAGCAGCAGCAGCGCGGTCGCCGCGACGGCGACGGTGAGGCTGCGCACATAGGCGAACACGTAGATGTCGTCGGAGCCGAGCAGCCTGAAATTATCGATCGACAGCGCGCCAAAGGCGGACTTCAGCGCTTCCCATCCCGCGGTCAGGTCGAACACCGGCTCGTAAGGCGGCTGCGCGATCGCGGTCTGCGACAGGCTGATCTTCAGCACGAAGGCGAACGGCACCAGGAAGAACAGCACCATCCAGACATAGGGCGCGATGGCGGCGAAGCGCGCAGGCCTTGCGAAGATGCGGCGCGCGCTCATGACGGCAGCACCACGCAATCATCAGGCGTGAACCAGGCGACGACATGCTGGTTCAGGCTGAAGGCGTCAACGTCGATGCGCGCGCTGTTGGCGACGGAGGCCTCAATCATCCCGCCCGTGTCGAGCTTCACCTTGTAGGTGGTGGTACCGCCGAGATAGCAGATGTCGGCGATCACGCCGTCGAGGGTGTTGATCGCGGTTTCACGACCAGCCTCGCTCACGGGCGCACGCCGCGACAGCTTGACCTTCTCGGGGCGGATCGCGACCGCAAATCTTCCCGCGCCGACCGGTTCGCGCGGCTCGGCCACCACCAGCGGACCCGCATCGCGCGTGCCGATGACCAGACGATGACCGTCGCGCAATTTGGTCTCGCCGTCGAACAGGTTGATGTCGCCGACGAACTCAGCGATCCAGCGCGAGCGCGGCGCCTCGTAGAGTTCGCGGGGACGCGCGACCTGGGCGAGCTTGCCTGATTTCATCACGCCGATCCGGCTCGCCATCGTCATGGCCTCCTCCTGGTCGTGGGTGACGATGATGAAGGTCATGCCGAGCCGGCGCTGCAGCTCCATCAGTTCGCCTTGCGTGCTCTCGCGCAGCTTCTTGTCGAGGGCTGCGAGCGGCTCGTCGAGCAGCAGGAGTTGCGGCCGGCGCGCCAATGCACGCGCCAGCGCCACACGCTGGCGCTGGCCGCCGGAGAGCTGGTCCGGCTTGCGCTTCTCCAGGCCTTCGAGCTTCACCAGCGCGACCATCTCGGCAACGCGGGTGGCGATCTCGGCACGCGCCATGCCGGCGCGCTTCAGGCCGAAGGCGATGTTGTCACGCACGGAGAGGTGCGGGAACAGGGCGTAGTTCTGGAACATCATGTTGATCGGACGCTCATGCGGCAGCGCCTGCGCGATGTCCTTGCCGCCGAGCAAAATGCGTCCCTCGTCCGGCGACTCGAAGCCGGCGAGCATGCGCAAGAGCGTGGTCTTGCCGCAACCGGAGGGCCCGAGCAGCGCAAAGAACTCGCCGGCCTTGATGTCCAGCGAGACGCCGTCCACCGCCCGGAACGTCCCAAAGGTCTTCGCGACGTTCTCGATGCGCAATAGCGGCTGGCCCGCAGGAAGCGCATCTCCGCCGGCCGCCGCCGCGGCGCCTGTTCTGGGCAACTCGTCCGTCATGGTCCCTGCCAACCCCGATTCCGCCGCACGCTAGCGGCCGATCGGCCTTTGCTCAACCGGTTCGGGGCGGGTCGTCCCAAATTGGCCTTCATAACGGATGTCAAAAGACCATGACCAAATTACTCAATGAGGCCTTCGAGGTCGCGCGCCGTCTACCCGCAGAAGTGCAGGATGGCATCGCTGTGGTCGTGCTTCAGCTTGCCGGCGTGGAAGCGGCCCCTCCCGTCATCCTGTCGGATGATGAGAGGACAGCAATCGCCGCATCCAAGGAGGCGGCGGCACGAGGCGAATTCGCGACCGAAGCTCAGATCCGAGCGACTTGGCGTAGATCCCTTTAGCTCACCCCGCCATGAACGCCGCCAGCGCATCGCGGTCGGCGGCCGGCATCGTCAGGCCAAGCTTGGAACGGCGCCAGAGGATATCCTCCGGAAAGCGCGCCCATTCGTGGGCCATCAAATAGCGCACCTCGGCGCCGGTCAGTTCGGGTCCGAACGCGGGGCCCAGTTCTTCGCGGGTCTTCACTTCGCCCAGCACCGCGGACAAACGCGAGCCGTAGGCCGCGACCAGGCGCTGGGCCTGCGGCTCGGTGAGAAAGCGCCAGTGATCGCGGGCGAGGTCGACTTCGGTGTCGAAGCGATCCCAGGCGAATTCGCCGCCGGGCAGCGCTGCACCCGCCGTCCAGGGGCGCGACATCGGATAGAACGGCGTCAGGCGCGTCACCGCGCGCTCGGCGCGCAGGCGCGAGGTGGTGACGTCGCCGCCGAACATCGTGATCAGCGGCGCCTTGCGCCGGCGTGCGTGGAACAGCGTCGTGCCGTCGCGCCCGCGCGCGGACGCCAGCGTCAGGTTGACACCGGAGACCGTGCGGACCACGTCGGTCGGGGCGACGCGCTCGCGGAAATAGCGGCTCGCCGCCTCGCAGAGATAGCTGACGTCGGCTCCCGGCATCGCCACGATGGCGGGATCGCCGGTGAACGCATGCGTGACCGTGCCGATCAGCGTGAACTCGCGCTCGAAGGGCTGTGCGAAGATCAGCCGTCCATCGCTGTTCTGGAAGACGTAGACATTGTCGGACTCGAATAGCCGGGGCACGATGATCTGGCTCATCTGCGTGGCCGCCATCGCAGGCTGCGGCTGCCGCAGCACGGTGTCCGCGACCAGCGGGGTCCAGGCGCCGGTGGTGTTGGCGAGCGCACGCGACGTGATGGTGCGGCGATGGCCGCGATCGACCACCGCGAGCCGCCAGGTGTCGGTCCTGTCGGCCCGCACGCAGCGCGCCCCGGTGCGGATCGCGGCGCCGCGTTCGGCTGCGTCCAGCGCCGTGAGCACCACCAGGCGGGAATCGTCGACCACGCAGTCCGAATATTCGAACGCCATGCCGAACGGGCGCTTCAGCGCGTTACCGACAGGATGATGCGTGATGTCGAGGGTCACTGACGGCGGCAGGCCGCCTCGCTTCGTTAGGCCGTCATAAACATAAAGGCCGGCTCGCAGCAACCAGGGCGGCCGTTCCTCGGAATGGGCGGGGATGACGAAACGCATCGGCCGGACCAGATGCGGGGCGATTGCGAGCCAGATCCGCCGCTCAGCGAGCGCCCGGCGCACCCGCCAAAAACCGCGGCGCTCCAGCACCGACAGATCGCCATGAATCAGCCGCGGCGTCGCCGACGAGGCCGCGCCGCCGAGATCGCCCTGTTCCAGCAGAATGACACGCAGGCCGCGGCCGGCCGCATCGCGGGCGAGACTGACACCGTTCAGGCCGCCGCCGATGATCGCAAGGTCGTAATCCGCCATGAAGCCGTCAGATGAGAGGATAGGCTCTCATCACTAGAGCCATTTCCGTTCCGATGAAATCGGAACGGGGCTCTAGATTTTTGCTTTTTACGCGTTTTCCTGACGCGAACCGGCGGCCACTTCGCTCGAAAACGCACTAGCCGGTCTTGAGCGCAAGCTCCATGGTCTCGGCGCGGCCGACGAGGCCGGCATATTTGCCGATCGGCAGCGGCTTGCCGAGCAGATAGCCCTGCACGCCGTCGCAGCCTTCCTTGGCGAGGAAGGCGAGCTGCTCGACGGTTTCGACGCCCTCGGCAATGATCGACATTTCGAGGCCGTGGCCGAGATCGATCACGGCGCGGACGATCGCGGCCGATTGCGGATTGCGGCCGAGATTGATGATGAAGGCGCGGTCGATCTTGATCTTGTCGAACGGGAACGCCTGGAGATAGCTCAGCGAGGAATAGCCGCTGCCGAAATCGTCCATGGAGATGCGCACGCCGAGCGCCTTCAGCCGGCGCAGCAGCGCCAGGCCGCGATCAAAATCCTCGATCAGCACGCCCTCGGTGATTTCGAGCTCGAGCCGGCCGGGCGCGAGGCCCGTCTCGATCAGGATCGAATGGACGAGCCCGACCACGTCGCCGTGCATGAACTGCGCCGGCGACAGGTTGACCGCGACCTGGAGCGGATTCGGCCAGGACGCCGCCTCACGGCAGGCCTCACGCAGGATCCACTCGCCCATCTCGACGATCAGGCCGCTCTCCTCCGCGATCGGGATGAATTCGGCCGGCGAGACCTGGCCACGCACCGGATGCTGCCAGCGCGCCAGCGCTTCGAAGCCGATGATGTCGCTTTCGGCGACGCTGTGACGCGCGACGCCCTGCGGCTGGAAGGCGAGCGAGAGCTCGCCGTTCTTGATCGCCATCGACAGGTCCTGGTGCAGCACGCGGCGGTCGCGGATCTGCTGGTCCATCTCCGGCTGGTAGAGGCTGATCGTGCCGCGCGACTTCTGCTTGGCGCGGAACAGCGCCGCACCGGCGTTGGCGAGCAGCGAGGCGGCGTCAGCGCCATTGTGCGGGAAGATCGACATGCCGGTGGTGACGCCGGCGCGGACCGGCCGGCCGTCGATCTGGAATTCCTGCGCGACGGCCTCGCCGATCTGCCGCGCCAGCGAAAGCCCCGCCTCCGGCTGCTTGCCGTCGATGATGAGGCCGAACTCGTCGCCGGACAGGCGCGCCACCACGCCGCCGCGTGCGGAATCCTGGAGCCGCTGGGCCACCTCGATCAGCAGCTTGTCGCCGAGCGCATGGCCGAAGACGTCGTTGACCTCCTTGAGGCCGTCGAGATCGACGCAGAGGACGGCGAACTCCTCACCGGTGCCTTCGCAGGCCTCGATCATCTGGGTCAGCGCCTGGAGGAAGGCGGCGCGGTTCGGCAAGTCCGTCAGGCCGTCGTGATAGGCCATGTGCGCCATGCGCGACTCGGTCTGCCGGCGGTCGGTGACGTCCTCGTGGGTCTTGATCAGATATTGCGGCTCGCCGGCATCGCTCAGCACGGTGGCGCGGCGGGTCAGGAACAGCCGCAGGCCGTCCTTGGTGGAGATCGGATGCTCTTCCGTGATCATGCCACGCTTCTTGATCGCGGCCTCGTCGCGCGCGATGATCAGCTTGGCTTCCTTGGCATTGAAGATGTCGGACGCCGTCAGGCCCGTGGCTTCCTCGCGCCTGCGGTTGAGGATCGTCTCGGCGCTGCGGTTGGCGAGCAGATAGCGGCCGTCCTTGACCTGTTCGACGATCAGCGCCACCGGGATGTTGTCGACCACGAGCTCCAAGAACTTCTTCGTGCTCTCCAGCTCCTGCGACAGCGAGCGGCGGTCGGTGATGTCCTCGAACACCAGCATCAGGAATTCGGGCTTGTTGCTCTCGTTGCGGACCACGATCCGGATCGAGGCCACCATGCGGCGCTCGCCGCCGCGCTCGACCTCGAACTCGTTGCGATATTGGCCGTCCGGCGCCAGCAGTGCGGTCCGGTCGGTCGCCTCGATGCTCGCGGCCGATTTCGGCGCGAACAGCTCGCGCGCGTTCTTGCCGACGACGTGGTCGCGCGAAAAGCCCCAGAAGCGCTCATAGGCGCTGTTGGCGAAGATGTAGCGGCCGTCCTCGATGTTCTTGGCCGCGACGCAGGCCGGCACGTTGTCCAGCACCGTTTCCAGGAACTGCTTGGTGGAGGCGAGCTGCCGCGACAGCTTGCGCTGCTCGCTGACGTCGAGATGGGTCGCCACCGACCCGCCGTTCGGCAGGATGAAATATTTGACCAGGATGGCCCGGCCGTCAGGCAGCTCGGTGACCAGGCCGTTGGGGCTCGCCGCCTTTTCATAGAACTCGTCGTCGGAGGCGCCGCCAAGCACGCCGCGTTTGCGGCGCAGCTCGAGGAGCTCGTAGCCGTTCATGTCGGCCCAGAGATCCGACCGCGAGAGGCCGTAGATCTCGAGATAGCGGTCGTTGCAGAAGATGATGCGCCGCTGCGCATCGGTCATCACCACGCCCTGGTTGAGATTGTTCATGGCGGAGGAGACGAAGGCATTGCGCCGCAACTGCAGGCGCCTGGTCCGCCGCAGCGAGGAATGGATCCACAGCACAATCGCGGCGAGGAACGCGCAGATCGCGATGCCCGCGATCAGGGCCTCCCACACCACGTTGGGATCGAGCTGGCCGAGATAGCTCGGCGGGGCGAAGCTGTCCGAAAGGGCATAGGCGCGCGCGGGCGCCACCGCGCCGGCCAGGCACACGACGGCCTGCACAGCAATCGGAAGCGTGCTGCCCTCGTGCCAGTTCTTCTCAGCCATCAGCCACCCGCGATTTCAACGTCGGATTGTCTGGCCTCGCGCGTTTGGATCGGGTAAACGCCTGTACGCGCAACAGAAAAATGTGACGTGAAATACGGCAATTGCCCTGACATGATAAATGCTTCCTTAATGGAAAACGGCCCCGCGCCGTCGCAGCCGGGTTTGGTGCCACCAGCGCTTCCAGCGGATATGCTGCACAACCATGGATAGGGTCGACTGTGTCGTCATCGGAGCCGGCGTGGTCGGTCTCGCGGTGGCTCGAAAGTTCGCCCAGGCCGGGCGCGAGGTCATCGTGCTGGAGGCAGCCGAGGCGATCGGCACCGTCACCTCCTCCCGCAACAGCGAGGTGATCCATGCCGGCATCTACTACCGCGCCGGCAGCTGGATGGCGCGCATGTGCGTCAGCGGCAAGCACGCGCTCTACCGCTACTGCATCGAGCGCGGCATCCCGCACAAGAATTGCGGCAAGCTGATCGTCGCGACCAGCCCGAAAGAGACCGAGAAGCTGCAATCGATCAAGGCGCATGCCGAGGCCAATGGCGTGCTCGACATGCAGCTGCTGTCAGGCGAAGCGGCACGCGCGCTGGAGCCGGCGCTGGCCTGCGACGCTGCGCTGCTGTCGCCGTCGACCGGCATCATCGACAGCCACGCCTACATGCTGTCCCTGCGCGGCGAGGCCGAGGAATCCGGCGCGGCCTTCGCGTTTCACACGCCGCTGCTCCGCGCCAAGGCGGCCGGCGGCGTGATCGAGATCGACGCCGGCGGCGAAGCGCCGATGACCTTGCAGTGCGGCCTGCTCGTCAATGCCGCGGGGCTCTCGGCAACCATGGTGGCACGCCACATCGACGGCATGCCGATCGACCGGATTCCGCCGGCCTATCTCGCCAAGGGAAACTATTTCAGCTGCAACGCCAGGGCGCCGTTCTCACGCCTGATCTATCCGGTGCCCGAGCCTGGCGGACTAGGCGTGCATCTGACGCTGGACATGGCAGGGCAGGCGCGTTTCGGTCCCGACGTCGAGTGGATCGAGACGATCAATTACGAGGTCGATCCGTCACGCGCCGAGCGCTTCTATCCGGCGATCCGCAAATACTGGCCGACGCTGCCTGACGGCGCGCTGATGCCGAGCTATTCGGGCATCCGTCCGAAGATCGTGCCGCCCGCGGTCGCCACGCAGGATTTTCTGATGCAGGGTCCGCGCGATCACGGCGTCGAAGGCCTGATCAATCTGTTCGGCATCGAATCGCCGGGACTGACCTCGTCGCTCGCGATCGCCGATCACGTCGCCGAGCTCGCAGGACTCTAAGCACCGCGCAAACATCCTCGCGCGGTTTCGCACCTTCCAGCAGGGACGAGCGCAACAACTCTCATCCCTGCGTGAAGGGTGCGGTCAAACTCTACACTGTTACGGGGGTTACTAGTGGAGCGTATCGCCTTGCTTCAGACGCTCGATCTGGTCCTTGACCATCAACTTCCGGCGCTTCAACTCAACAATTTGCAGGTCGTCTGTTGAAAGGTGCACGAGAGCTTCGTGCAATTCGTTTTCGAGAAGTTTGTGCTTCCGCTCCAATTCAACAAGATGTGCCTGAATTGTCATTCGAAACCTCCTCGGTAGGGTTGAACCTCAGGATTCGATCCGGACGCGCAAGTCTACATCACCGATTCGTTCTGTCGATAAGTATCCGCCGAGCCAGCTTCATTTTTGAAAATTCATATGTAACGATCGGTGAGTAAGGAACCGCGCTGGAAAAATCCATGATATCAATGCGCTTGCGCAGCGCTGCCGCGAATCGCCTGAAATATCTCGCGGGAGATCGGTGAGCAGCGGCCCGAGATCGCTTGCGATCACGCCGCGCAAGGACGATAATTTCCACAGGGCATCCACAGCCTTAATCTCAAGCCCATCGGTTTTCGGCCACCGCAGACATGACCAATGAAGACGAGCGTGAGCTCGAAGCCGAGCTCACCCGGTTGCAGCAGGAACACCGAGATCTCGATGCGGCGATCGATGCACTGCATCAATCGCCCGCCCCCGACCTGTTGCGGTTGCAGCGGTTGAAAAAACGCAAGCTGTTGTTGCGCGACCGCATCGCGTTCATCGAAGACCAGATCACGCCCGACATCATCGCCTGACCCGCGCCTGCGTTTCGCGGCGGCCTTCCGCGCCTCTGAATCCGCTTGACTCCAAAAGAACAAAATAGGAACATTCAAACACCCTACGCCCCCAGGAAACGCCCAAGGACTCCGCAAGGAGACTACACGAGGACAACGCAGATGTCGGCAACCGCCCTTCTCGACAACAACCACTATGAACAGGCCTGCGATCAGGCAATCGCGATGTGCGACGGCAATCTGCGCAGCACCATCAAGGCGCTGATCATGGCCAATGAATATCTCGAAGCCGAGCTCGAGGAATTGCAGGCAGCGATTGCGGCCGGCTGCATTCCAGAGACCTCACGCAGCAAGATGCGGAGCAACAGCGCCGCTTGACTTTCATTCCCGGAGCAACGCCATGTCGGACGTGACCTACTACGTTGCAATGCCCTTCCTGATCGATGCCGACGGATCGCCGGTCGCAGGCACCGCGGAGGAATGCCAGAGCTCGACGGCCGCGTTGCGGCGCGCCGAGATCATGGCGCACGTTGCAGGCCATATCGGCGCGGTCGCGTTCAGTCGCAGCGGCGATCCCATGACCGGCGAATTCGGCGACGCCACGCTATTGCGCAAATTCGGCAACGTGCCGGAAGATCTCGCGACGCTGTAGAGTCAGCTGCCCACAAGCCTGATGCGCGGCTCGTGCCGCCGGCGCGCCTTGCGCACATACATGGCCGCATCGGCCTCCTCCAGGGCGCGGCCTGCATCGGACTGTGCTCCGAGCAATGCAACGCCGGCGGATGCGCCGGCGGTCACGCCCTGGCCGCGAAAGCTGAAGGACAATTCGTCGATCGCTTGCTCCAGGGCCGCGGCTTTGGCCTGGGCATCGGTCTCGCTGAGATTCCAGAGCAGCAACGCGAACTCGTCGCCACCGAGCCGGCCAACCACATCAGAGGCGCGGACCTGCCGCGTCAGCGTGGCCGCGATCGCCTTGAGCACCTCGTCGCCGGCCGCATGGCCGAAGGAATCATTGATCGGCTTCAGGCGGTCGACATCGAGCACGATCAGCGCGCCGCTGGCGCGATAGCGCTTCATGTAGGCGATGGCGCGCACCAGCTCGCGCTCGAAACTGCGCCGGTTCGGAATCTCGAGCAGGAAATCGGTATCGGCAGCGGCTTCGAGTTCCGCAACCCGCAGCAAGGCCGCCTTCAGCTTGCCCCGCAGGTCGCGGATAGTTTTTGCGTTCTCCGTCGCGCCGCCGTCAGACGCTCCGCGCCGCGCCGGCTTGGCAGAATGCCTGGCGGCGCGCTTGGGAGCGGCCTTGGATCGGCTGGCACTGGTCTTGGGGCCCCTTTTGGCCTTCGCAGCACGCGCCCTTTTTGGTTTCTTCATGGGCATCCTGCTCAATGAAGGCTTGCGGGGATTCACCAAGACAGGATAGTGCATTCCCTTCTCCTTGCCACCGCCTTGCGAGCCGCCGGCCGGAACCATTAATCTGGCCTATCTTTCTGTTTTCCGAGCACAATTGACGTCATGACCGCGCCGATCGCCATCATCATGGGAAGCCAGTCGGACTGGGAGACGATGCGGCACGCCGCCGACACGCTCGCAGCGCTCGGCATTGCCGCCGACACCCGCATCGTCTCGGCGCACCGCACCCCCGACCGGCTGTTTGCCTTCGCCAAGGGCGCCAAGGCGGCCGGCCACAAGGTCATCATCGCCGGCGCCGGCGGCGCGGCCCACCTGCCCGGCATGGCCGCGGCGTTGACGGAACTGCCGGTGTTCGGCGTTCCCGTCGAATCCAGGACGCTCAAGGGCATCGATTCGCTCTATTCGATCGTGCAGATGCCCGCAGGCATCCCGGTCGGCACACTCGCCATCGGCAAGGCCGGCGCGATCAACGCGGCGCTGCTTGCCGCTTCCGTGCTGGCATTGTCCGACCCGGCTCTGTCGGATCGCCTCGCCGCCTGGCGCAAGGCGCAGACCGAGGCGGTTGCCGAGCGCCCGGAGGACAAGGCGTGACTGACGCAAAGCAGGTGAAGCTGAAGCCCGGCGACACCATCGGAATCCTCGGCGGCGGACAATTGGGGCGGATGCTGGCCATGGCCGCCGCGCGGCTTGGCCTGCGCTGCCAGATATTCTCGCCCGATCCGGATTCGCCGGCCTTCGACGTGGTGCTGAACGCGACCTGCGCCGAATATGCCGACGTCGAGGCGCTGGAGTTGTTCGCGGGCGACGTCGACGTCATCACCTATGAATTCGAGAACGTGCCGTCCGCGGCTGCAATGGTGCTGAACGCGCGCCGCCCGGTGCTGCCGAACCGCAAGATCCTCGAGACCACGCAGGACCGGCTCGCCGAGAAGGATTTCGTGACCAAGCTCGGCATCGGCACCGCGGCCTATGCCGACGTCACCTCGGTGGCCTCGCTGCGCGAGGCGATCCTGAGGATTGGCCTGCCGGCGGTGCTGAAGACCCGCCGCTTCGGCTATGACGGCAAGGGCCAGGCCATCATCCGCGAGGGCGACGACATCGCCAAGGTGTGGACCAGCCTCGCCACCAAATCGGCGATCCTGGAAGCCTTCGTGCCCTATGAGCGCGAGATTTCCGTGATCGCCGCGCGCTCGGCCACCGGCGAGGTCGAGTGCTTCGACGTCACCGAGAACGAGCACCGCGACCACATCCTGAAGATTTCGCGCGCGCCTGCGCCGATCCCGGATACGCTCGCCGAGGAAGCGCGCAGCATTGCCGGCAAGATCGCAACCGCGCTCGACTATGTCGGCGTGCTGGCGGTGGAGATGTTCGTGCTCGCCAACGGCACCGGACCGAAGGTGCTGGTCAACGAGGTCGCCCCGCGCGTGCACAATTCCGGGCACTGGACGCTCGACGGCGCCTCAGTCTCGCAGTTCGAGCAGCACATCCGCGCCATCGCCGGCTGGCCGCTCGGCAAGCCCGTGCGTCACGGCGAGGTCGTCACCATGACCAATCTGATCGGCGACGAGATCCACGATTACGAGAAGTGGCTGAGCGTGCCGGGTGCGACCGTGCACGTCTACGGCAAGGGCGCGCCGCGCCCGGGCCGCAAGATGGGCCATGTCACCGAAGTCAGGCCGCCGAAGTTCAAGTAACGGGACCGCAGCGAATGCTGCGATCCCGCCTGTCGGCTAGGCCGTCTTCACGCCGGCGACGACGCCGGCGGGCTCCTCGCTGAGCCAGCGATAGATCACTCCGCCCAGCGCGCCGCCGATCAGCGGTGCGACCCAGAACAGCCAGAGCTGCGCCAGCGCCCAGCCGCCGACGAATAGCGCCGGGCCCGTGCTGCGCGCCGGGTTCACCGAGGTGTTGGTGACGGGGATGCTGACGAGATGGATCATCACCAGCGCAAGCCCGATCGCGAGCGGCGCAAAGCCCGCGGGCGCGCGGCCATGCGTTGAGCCCATGATGACGAACAGGAACATCATCGTCATCACCACCTCTGTGATGAAGCACGCGACCATGCTGTACTGGCCGGGCGAATGCGCGTCATAGCCGTTCGAGGCGAATCCCTTGGTAATGTCGAAACCGGGGGCGCCGCTTGCGATCACATAGAGCAGCTCGGCGGCGACGATCGCACCGCAGACCTGTGCGATCACGTAAGGCAGGATCTGGCCCGCCGGAAAGCGCCCGCCGGCGGCAAGCCCGATGGTGACGGCCGGATTGAGGTGGCAGCCCGAGATGTGGCCGATCGCATAGGCCATGGTGACGACGCTCAAGCCGAACGCCAGGGAGACACCGACGAGGCCGATGCCGACCTGGGGGAACCCGGCCGCGATCACGGCGCTGCCGCAGCCGGCGAATGTGAGCCAGAATGTGCCGATGGCCTCGGCGGCGTATTTCTTCATATCCATGTGGCGTCTCCCCTGATTGCAAGATCTCCGGATCAACTTCCGGAAAGCGGCCCGTCCTGGGCGCCAAATCACCCCAAAATAGGGCCGCATAGGGCATTTTCGCCGCATTTAATGGCTGAACTTGGCCCGAAAACCCGCTTGGCCGGTGGACATCAGGGGTTTTGTCTGATACATCCGCGCCCTCAGGTTAAGGGCTTGTGCGTTTTGCCATCCCCTTTGACTTACCAGAATTCAAATCCGATCCACTGAAGAGGATGCCGCGTGCAGGTTCTCGTTCGCGATAACAATGTCGATCAAGCCCTCAAGGCGCTGAAGAAGAAGATGCAGCGCGAGGGTATTTTCCGCGAGATGAAGCTCCGCGGTCATTACGAGAAGCCCTCCGAGAAGAAGGCCCGCGAAAAGGCCGAAGCCGTGCGCCGTGCGCGCAAGCTGGCCCGCAAGAAGCTGCAGCGCGAAGGCCTGCTGCCGATGAAGCCGAAGCCGGTGTTCGGCGCCGGTCCCGGCGGTGAGCGTGGCGGCCGCGGCGGCCCGGGTGCTGGTCCGCGCGGACCGCGCTGATTTGCCGAACTTGTAAGATCTCAGTTTTCGATGACGCGGGCCCCTGGCCCGCGTTATTGTTTTGTGAGCGGTGCCTTGCTGGGACAGGGCACTACCGATGCGGCACTGACGCGCGACGAGATCCGGATGAATCGTCATCGCGCTTTGGATTGTTGTTCGAGCATGATCCGGAAGAGCGCTGCGCACTCTTCCGGATCATGCTCTAGCGCGAGCGAACGGTAGATGGCCTCCCTTTTTCCCGAGCGCGGCTTGGCGCGACTCCGCCAGATCTGGCAGCAGCCGCCCGCGCTGGCTTTGATGGGAGTTGTGCTATGTGGCTGCTCCTTCGACCTGGGATCGCTGATGCCGGAGAAGGACAAGCCGCAGGAGGCGCCCAAGGCCGCCACCGCTGCCGAGAGCGCGGTCAGCGCCGGCAACGTCACCGAGGCCCAGTCGCACACCGCAAAGGCCCAGTCCCTCGCCAAGTCGGGCGAGACCGCGGCTGCGCTCGACGAGTTCAATCGCGCGGTCGGGCTCGACCCCTACAATGCGCAGGCGCTCTATGGCCGCGCCCTGATCTACCAGGGCAACAACCAACACGATTTCGCCATCGCCGATTTCAGCGCCGCGAGCGGGCTCAATCCGCAGAAGGTCGAGCCGCTGCTCGGCCGCGCCAACAGCTATCTCGCGCTCGGCAAATTCAAGGAGGCCGCGGCCGACCTGGACGAGGCCTCCGAGGCCGATCCGCACAATGCCCAGGTCTGGACCGCTCGCGGTCAGGCCTATGAGCGGCTCGGCGACAAGGCCAGGGCCGCCGCATCCTACAACAAGGCGGTCGCTCTTCGTCCACGCGACGACGCCGCCCGCAGCGGTCTCGCCCGCGTCGGCGGCTGACGGTTTTGGCGCCGCGCAGGCGCCGACTTAATCGGGGGTCCCGCTCTTCGGCAGAACGGCGTGGAACATCGACTTCATGCCGGACAGCATCTCGTCGGCGACATTGCTCTTCTTCGTCCTCGGCATGGTCGCGCCGGCATCGGCGCGCAGGTCGAGCGGCGGTGCGATCACCGGCACCGGAATGTCGGCCGGTGGCGTCAGCCGGTTCGGATCGTCATTGCCGACCGAGGCCGTATAGGGCGGGTTCGCCTGTGACGCGCCGTCATTGCCATACATCTCGGTCGACGGCGTCGACACCGTGATCGGCGGCGGCAACGGACGCACCGCGGACGGCTCCGTCATCGCGCGCGGGGCTTCTGGGGTACGGGCCGCTTCCCGCACCGCAGGCTCCGCCGGCTTCTCGGCCGGCTTGACCTCTGAAGACTTGGTTTCAGAAGACTTGGTTTCAGAAGACTTGGTTTCAGAAGACTTGGTTTCGGAGGATCTGGCCTCGGCAGCCTTGCCCTCGGGCGATTTGCGCAGGCGCTCGATGGCGGCGCGCGCGAGATCGTTGGCGTCGGGAGTTGCGGCCGGGGTTGCCGCAGCCGGCGCCGAATTGGCCTCCACCACCGGTGCGGCAGGCGCGGGCGCCGCCGCGGGGGTCGACTTGGCGGCGGCCTTCTCGCGCGCGCCGTTGCGGCCGCGCGGACCGGTCTCGGCGGGAGTCACGTCGGCGGCCTTTTCAGCGCTCTTGGAATCGGCCGGATGGTCGGCAGACTTGTCAGCAGGCTTCTCGGCCGCTGCCTTGTCGGAGACGCTCTTCTCGGAGACACCCTTGGCCTTGACGCCGGGCGCCGGAAGGTTGGCGACGTCGGCGGGCTTGCCGCTCTTGCCGGCGTCGGCGGGGGCGACCACGGCCGCAGGGGCGTCGGCCGGCTTGGCGTTAATGTAATGATTAACGATGTAGGCCCCGATGATCGTCGCGAGCACCGAGGGGAAAATATCCATCGATATTTTAGCGAGGTATTTCAGCATTTCTCGGCCACTCCCCGCGCGATCTGATGCGGGAACTTTGGGGCATTGTAAGGGATCAACTGCGACGGATCGATGGCAAAAGGTAACCCGCGCCTTACGGCTTCAGCTCGATTTCAAGGAACACGATCTCGGTTGAGGTTTCGTTAAGTACGTCGTGTTGGACGCCGGCCTTGCGGAAGTAGGATTTTCCCGCCGCAAGCTGCGCCTTGGACCGCTCGCCATTGGGCGCCACGATGGTCATCTCCCCCGCCACCACGGGCACGATGACGTAGTCCATGCCATGGGTGTGATGCCCCGTGGCACTGCCCGGCGCGAGCCGCCACTCGGTCACTCGGACCTGCTCGTTCTCGATTTGAACCTCGGATTTGGCGGCAAGCATCGGGAATCCTTCTACGGGACGAACACCATGAACACGTAGACGGCAAATACCACCATATGGACCAGCCCGAACAGGACGTTGGTCCTGCCGGTGCCGAAGGTCAGCATGCTCAGCAAGAATGTCAGGAACAGCAGCGCCGTGTTCTGGGGGTTGAGGCCCAGCACGAGCGGCTGGTCGAGGGCATAGGTGGCGATCCCGACCGCCGGGATGGTCAGGCCGATGGTTGCAAGCGAGGAACCGAGCGCCAGGTTGATGCTCTTCTGGAGGTCGTTCTTGCGCGCCGCCGCGATCGCCGAGACGCCCTCCGGCATCAGGATCAGGAGCGCGACCAGGAGGCCGGCAAAGGCCGGTGGCGCGCCGATCCTGACGGCGACGGCGTCGACCACCAGCGAGAATTTCTTGGCGAGGAGGACGACGGCCAGGAGCGAGATCAGCAGCAGCGCGACGCTGAGCGCCAGCATCTTGCCCGACAGATGCGCTTCCGCGCTTTCGCCCTCCGCCCGCTCGTGGACGAAGTAGTCCTTGTGCAGAACGGTCTGGGTGTAGAGAAACACGCCGTAAAGCACGATCGTCACGAGGTCGACGAAGCCGAGCTGAAGCGTCGAATAGATCGGGCCCGGCGTGGTCAGCGTGTAATTGGGCATGATCAGCGTGATGGTCGCCATCGCGGTCAACACGCTGAGATAGACGTTGGCGCCCGAGACCTGAAAACCCTGCTCGCGGTAACGCATGCCGCCGATGAAGACGCAGAGACCGACGAGGCCGTTGCAGACGATCATCACCACCGCGAAGACGGTGTCGCGCGCAAGCTCGGGGGCCGGCTTGTCGCCAAGCATGATGGTGGTGATCAGCGCGACCTCGATGATGGTGACCGCCAGCGTCAGCAGCAGGGTGCCGAAGGGCTCGCCGATCCGCTCCGCGATCACCTCGGAATGGTGAACGGCCGCGAACACGGTGCCGAAAAGAATCACCAGCAGCACGATCGCGAACAGGCCACCGCCGGCCGACAGCGTGAAGCTGTAGCCGGTCGCGGTGACGATCAGGAACAGCAGCACCGCCAGAGCGGGGAAGATCCATGACGACCGCGGCATCGGTCCGTGTGCGCTCATACAGGCGATTCCTTCAATAGACAGACGGATTATGCGCGAGAAGATCGCGCCCGTCAGCCCTCAGGAGCCATTGATGAACTGGCGCGCGATCTCGATGGCGCCAAAGTTACCGAGATCGTCATGCCCGCCATTGGGAATGCGAACGAACCGCTTCGGCTCGTGAGCCAGCGCAAACAGCTTCTCGCCGAATGCGATCGGGATGGTCTGGTCCTGCGCGCCGTGCATGATCAGGAGCGGCACTGTGACGCGTCCAATGCGCTCGTCCGAGTGAAACGTGTCCCGTATCAGGAGACGAACCGGAACGAAGGGAAAATGCGCGCCGGCGATGTCGGCGATCGAGCTGTAGGGCGCCTCCAGGATCAGCTTCCCGACCGGATGCTCGGATGCGACCGCGACCGCTACGCCGGTCCCGAGCGAGAAGCCCCAGGCGACGATGCGCTGGGCGTCATAGCGTTCCGCCGCGAATGAATACGCAGCCGCGCCGTCACGCAGCAGCCCGTCCTCGCTCGGCGCGCCGCTGGAGCCCGCATAGCCACGATAGGACAGCGCGACGAGCCCGGTGCCGTCGGCCGTGATGGCCTTGAAGCGGCCGCCCAGGCCGGCGAGGAAATCGCCGTTACCGTGGAAGAACAGCACCACGACGCGGCCGGGCTTCGGCGGCACGTGCCAGAGGATCACCTTCTCGCCATCGGACGTGGTGAGAACATGCTCCTCGGCTTGCGGAAATCCCGCGGCGGCAGGTGCGGTGCGCTCAGTGGACGGGATCGGAAACAGCATGGCGCGCTGCTTCACGAACAGCAGGACGAGGCCGGCGCAATAGCCGGCCGCGAGGATGATGGCCGCCCATTTCAGGAATGTCATCGCGGCCCTGTCATTCCACGGCTCAGGGCTTGCGGCGACGCTTGAGCAATTTGAGGACGTCGGTGCGGATGCTCAAGGGGATCTCGCGACAGCCGCACGCGGTAGCATGTGCGGCATGCCATGCGACGCGCTGCTCGCGCGTCGCCTTCTGTGGCATGCGATGGGAGCGGTGCCATTCCCTGTTCAGGGCCATGGTCCGCTCCCCCTGCGATTACATCGCCTTGACGATGTTCTCGGTGACCTTCTTGGCGTCGCCGAGCAGCATCATGGTGTTGTCGCGATAGAACAGCGGATTGTCGATGCCGGCATAGCCCGACGCCAGCGAGCGCTTGATGAACATCACGGTGCCGGCCTTCCAGACCTGGAGCACGGGCATGCCGTAGATCGGCGAGGTCTTGTCCTCTTCGGCCGCCGGGTTGGTGACGTCATTGGCGCCGATCACGAAGGCGATGTCGGCCTGCGCGAACTCGGAGTTGATGTCCTCGAGCTCGAACACCTCGTCGTAGGGCACGTTGGCTTCGGCCAGCAGCACGTTCATGTGGCCGGGCATGCGGCCCGCGACCGGGTGAATGGCGTATTTCACCTCGACGCCTTCCTTCTTCAGGATGTCGGCCATCTCGCGCAGCGCGTGCTGGGCCTGCGCCACCGCCATGCCGTAGCCGGGCACGATGATGACCTTGGAGGCGTTCTTCATGATGAAGGCCGCATCGTCCGCCGAGCCCAGCTTGGCGGGCTTCTGCTCGCCGGTACCACCGCCGGCCGCGGCGGTCTCGCCGCCGAAGCCCCCGAGGATGACCGAGATGAAGGACCGGTTCATCGCGTGGCACATGATGTAGGACAGGATCGCGCCGGAGGAGCCCACCAGCGCGCCGGTGATGATCAGCGCGGAATTGCCCAGCGTGAAGCCGATGCCGGCCGCGGCCCAGCCGGAGTACGAGTTCAACATCGAAATCACGACCGGCATGTCGGCGCCGCCGATCGGGATGATCATGAGCACGCCGAGGGCCAGCGCCAGGATGACGTTGAGCCAGAAGAACACGGGGCTGCCGGTGACGACGAGCCCGACGATGCAGGCGACCAGGGCGACCGCGAGCGCGATGTTGATAAGGTGCCGCGCCGGCAGGATGATCGGCGCGCCGCTCATGCGGGCCGACAGCTTCAGGAACGCGATCACCGAGCCGGTGAAGGTCAAGGCGCCAATGGCGACGCCGAGCGACATTTCGACCAGGCTCTGGGTGTGGATGTTGCCGGGGGTGCCGATGTCAAAGGCTTCCGGCGCATAAAACGCGCCGGCGGCGACCAGCACCGCGGCCATGCCGACCAACGAGTGGAAGGCGGCGACCAGTTCCGGCATCGACGTCATCGGCACGCGGCGCGCGATGACGGCGCCGATCGCCGCGCCGATGGCGATGCCGACGATGACGAGCAGCCAGGCGAGGCCGTCCGCCGGCGGATGGTTGGCAAGCGTCGTCGCAACCGCGATCGCCATGCCGATCATGCCGAGCAAATTGCCCTGGCGCGAAGAGGCCGGGCTCGACAGCCCGCGCAGCGACAGGATGAACAGCACCCCCGCCACGAGATACAAGAATGCAGAGAGATTGGCGCTCATCTCAGGTCCCCATTGATCCCATCAGCCCGAGGTGGCCGCTTACTTCGACTTCTTCTTGTACATCGCCAGCATGCGCTGGGTGACAAGGAAGCCGCCGAAGATGTTGATGCAGGCAAAGATCAGCGCGACGAAGCCGAACGCGCGCGCCCAGCCCGAGCCGCTCGAGACATTGGCGACGCCGCCGGCAAGCAGTGCGCCGACCACGATCACCGAGGAGATCGCGTTGGTAACGCTCATCAGCGGCGTGTGCAGCGCGGGCGTCACCGACCACACCACGAAATAGCCGACGAAAACGGCGAGGACGAAGATCGACAGCCGGAAGATGAAGGGGTCGACGACCTGTGCAGCATGCTCCATGACGGGTCTCCTTAAACCTTCGGCTGGAAGTTCGGGTGGATCACCGCGCCGTCCTTGGTCAGCGCAGTCGCCTTGACGAGCTCGTCGTCCCAGTTGACGGCGAGCTTCTGCTCCTTCTTGTCGACCATGGTCTCGATGAAGGAGAACAGATTGCGGGCATAGAGGCTGGAGGCCGAGGCCGCGACGCGGCCGGCGACGTTGGTGTAGCCGACGATCTTGATGCCATCGAGGTCGACGACCTCGCCGGCCTTGGCGCCCTCGACATTGCCGCCGCGCTCGACGGCGAGATCGACCAGCACCGAGCCCGGCTTCATCGACTTGACCATCTCGGCGGAGACGAGCTTCGGCGCCGGCCGGCCCGGGATCAGCGCCGTCGTGATCACGATGTCCTGCTTCTTGATGTGCTCGGCGGTGAGCGCGGCCTGCTTGGCCTGGTATTCCTTGGACATTTCCTTGGCGTAGCCGCCGGCGGTCTGCGCGTTCTTGAACTCCTCGTCCTCGACGGCGAGGAACTTCGCACCGAGCGATTCCACCTGCTCCTTGGTCGCGGGGCGCACGTCGGTCGCGGTCACGACGGCGCCGAGACGGCGCGCGGTCGCGATCGCCTGGAGGCCGGCGACGCCGACGCCCATCACGAACACTTTTGCGGCGGGCACGGTGCCGGCCGCGGTCATCATCATCGGGAAAGCGCGGCCGAAGGCCTCGGCGCCCTCGATCACGGCGCGGTAGCCGGCAAGGTTAGCCTGCGAGGACAGCACGTCCATCACCTGCGCGCGGGTGATGCGCGGCATCAATTCCATTGCGAAGGCGGCGACGCCGGCATCGGCGATCGTCTTCAGCGCCGCCTCGTTGCCATAGGGATCCATGATGGCGATGACGAGCGCGCCGCGCTTGTACTGCGCAAGCTCGGAGGCTTCAGGGCGCTTCACCTTGATGATGATGTCGGCATCCTTCAGCGCATCGGCGCTGACGGTGGCGCCGACGGCGGTGAACTCGGAATCCGGCAGGCCCGATTTGAGGCCGGCGCCCGGCTCGACCACGACCTCGGCGCCCAGCGCCTTGAATTTCTTCACCGTATCAGGCGAAGCGGCGACGCGCGGCTCCGACGGATCGATTTCCTTGGCAACGGCGATCTTCATAGGCCCTCCGGCGGCGCGGGACAGCGCGCGCACAAAAAAACAGCGTTACTCCCGCAACGTTCGTTACCGGTTTTGGAACCGGCTTGGATGCAAATAGTGTGGGCAGCTGCCGCCGCAGGCGTAGGCAGCCGCCGGGTCGATCAGGTCAGGTCAGGAAGATCGCCATCAGGATCACGATGAGCGCGACCGACGCCGTGCCGTATTTCACGAGCTTGATGAAGCCCTCATAGGTCTGCTCGTGCGCGACGTAGTCGTTGCCGTCGGCGGTGGTGTACGCCACTTCGCTATGGTCAGCCATGGATTGTCCCCAGTCGAAAGCCGAATTATTGGGCTGGGATACCGCAAACCTTCCGGCAGGGCAACGGCAGCCAGGCGCGGTTTTGCCGCAAATCAGGTCATTTGGAATTCCGATTGCCGGGAATTCAGGGTCTCGCGCCGCTCAGCCCTGATCGATCATCGTCACGGTGACGCTCGCGGCCGGTCGCTGGCACATCGGAAGGCCGAGCGCCGCGCGGACCGCGTCGATCGCCGGCTCGCCCGCTTCGGTAAATCGGGCCGTGTGCGGATCAATACCGCAACCGACCGCGACCGGATTGTCGCCGGACAGGAAACCATGCGCCATGTGGAAGCCCAGCGCGCGGTAGACCTCGAACTGCTCCTCGGAAAAGAACTGGTCGCCCGTGGTCTCGTGCGGGAACGTGGCGTGCCGTCGCGCATAGTCGCGGATGTAGTCGTTCTCGTCACCGGTCAGGGACGACTTGAGGTAGACGAGATAACCGGTGTCGCCGGCACCGTAGTCGATGGTGCCGATGGCGACATGAACGTGATCGATCTCCTCGTCATCGTGCCGGTGCGGCGTCGCCGCCGTCTGAGCGCTGCAAGCCATCAGCGCCCGCGTGCGGTCGCGGATCGGCGCCCAGGGCAGATCGATCCGGACTCCGAGATCGATGCGGGCATAGCGCTGCAGCGTCATCAGCGAGGCGAAGTTCATCGGCGTGTCCGCTTCCGCATCCACGGCGATGATGACGCGGCAGCGCCGGCGCAGCAATTCGTAGACGCCGAGATTCTCGATATGGCCGCCGTCGGTGAGATAGACACCGTCGCTGTTCTCATAGAGGCGGCCGGAGATTTCTGACCAGAAATAGAGCGGCGAGAAACGGCGGAACGAGCGTGCGTTGACATAGCGCGGGTTCCTCAGCCAATAGCCGAGCCGGACGTTCAGAAGGGCGAGCGTCGGCGTTAGCGCGCGGATCGAGTTCGACCCCATGTTCGAGGACGCCGCGGCTCCGGAGATCGCCATGGCCGTGGCGAGGTCGAGACTCTGCTCGGCCCGCTCCACCGCCAATGTCGCCGCGTAGCCGGTCGCCTCGCTGCCGACATTGCGCGGCGAAAACACGAAGAAGTCGGCGTTGCGGCCGCGCCGGTTGGCGAAATCCGAGCCCTGGATGTTCAGCGCGGTGTTGATGAGGTGATAAGGCGCCAGCAGCCTCGAGCCGGCTTGCTGACCGTCCGCCGAACCGTCTGCAACAGCATAGAGGTCGCTCAGCTTCATGCGATCGAGCGCCTTGAAGTCGCGGCCCTGGTCGAGACTGGCCTCGGCGCGCGCGATATCGCTCTCGGCCGGGCGGGTCGGGTCGAACAGGAAGGCCTTGCTCAAGCGGTCGCGGTAGAGCCGGTGAAGCGAGTTGGCATTCGGCGTCAAAAGCCAGGAGACCAGGAATAGCAACAGGCCGGTCAGCGCATACAGGACGATCACCGGCAGGGTGAAGGAGTAGGCTGCGTCGGACCCCGATCCCTGGAACAGGTCCGGAAAAAATGGCTGAACCCTGTGTGCGACCCATTGTGCCGCGGGGTGGAGCCAGGCCGGCGCGTGCCAGGTCGCCAGCCGGTCGGAGTCCATACTGATACGCGCCTCGGTGACCGGAGCGGCGCTAGGTTCAACGAGCTCGATGGCGGCGTTGCGGTCCAGCTGCACCTTGCCTGCCAGCGCTCCCGGGAGCGAGGCGTTCAACTTTGCCTTGGCAATGCAATCCCTCTGCTCGGTCTGGGCCGAGCAATCCCTGAAGATGTCGTTGGAGATCCCCCAATAGGACAGATTGAGATAAGCGACCCAGATAATCAGCGGCAAGGCGAGCCCGGCAATCCAGAGCGCGGCCTTGGCAACGACCGCGAGGAGCATCGATCCCCACTGCGAGGAGACGCTGTTGCCCTTGAGCAACTCCAGGAACTGCTGCCGGAACGCGGTGACGAACACCCCGATCGGCGCCGCGACGGCGGCAAGCGACTGGATCCAGGTGACCGCGACGCCGCCAACCGGCCCGCCGATCACGTGGCTGTCGGCAACATCGAACATCTGTCGCAGCATGAACGGCTGAAACTCGAAGAACGCGATGGCCGCCAGCAGGACCAGGAAGGTCGCGGCCACGGTCGGCAGGTGCGAACGGAATTCCTGGCGCTTGTCCGGGCCGGCGAAGGACCGGACGATCGCCCACAGGAAGAACAGAACGACGACGATGATCGCCGTTGCCAGAGTGAGCGCGAAGTTCTTCACCTGGAGCATGCGCGCCACGTCGCAGGCGGCGCCGACGACAAGGAATATACCGGCCGCATAGATGCAGACGATGGCAGGACCACTTCCTCTTTCGGACCGCGAGCCGAGATAAGCCAGCGCGCTGCAGGCGAGCAGGATCGCGGCGGCGATGACGCCGATCATGGTGAATCCGTGCTGATTGACGAAGCTGAAATCGTGCAGCTCGCATGTCTTGGAATCGGCGAAGCTGACGCCGAACAGATTGGCGACCGTCAGGCATGTCCGGGTCGGGGTCGACCAGATGGTGACCGCGGCCAGCATCAGGATGATCGGAAGGATGATCCCGATATTGGCGATCAGCCCGCGCACCACGATGGCAATTCCGGTGAGGAAATCACGCACGCCGGCGGGGATCAGGTAGTTGGAGTAATTCCTGATGTGCCCGACGGAGGCCGTGTCGCTGATCTCGTTCGCGGTCGCGGTGCCGCCCGAAGGCCTTTCCCCGAAGACGAAGCGCTGCGTGACCGTCATGGTTGCGCTGAGCGAGGTACCGATATAGCCGCCGCCGGATACGGTCGACAGATAGTCGATCCGCCGGAACAGGTTGTGGTGATTCAACGCCTGAAGAACGCCGAGGCAAAGGGCGGAGGAGCGAATGCCGCCGCCGGACAGGGCGAGCCCTGTAACATCCAGCATCTGGCAGGATTGCAGACCATCCGTGGGAATCTGGCGCGCTTCCTCGCGCCTTGTGTTGATCGCCTCGATCTCGTCGCGGACGATCTGATGGTGCTTCTCGCACCAGGGCATCTCCTCGGCGGACCGCGGCGTCCGCGCGGGCTGCGTAGGCTGAACCTGATCGAGCATGCGTGCCTCCCCGAAGCGGCGGAGCACCGGCAATCAAAGATTGTGAAACCGATAAAAAATAGCCTTATGAGGATTTGTCTCGCCGGGGATGCAAACGTTCAATCTCGCATCGCAAGCGCGTGCGCCTCGCCCAAAAAGGTCGAGGCGCCGAATGGAACTCGGGCCGGTGCCAACTCTCGCGAAAGTGTGCTGCACCGCGCTCTGGAGAACGGCCCGCCCTCTCAGCCCATCGCCTCGAGCTCGTCGATCATCCCGGCGATGACCGAGAGGCCGCCGTCCCAGAATTTCGGGTCCTTGGCATCGAGACCGAACGGCCGCAGCAGCTCGGAATAATGCTTGGTGCCGCCGGCGGCGAGCATGTCGAGATAACGCTCGGCAAAACCTTCGGCCGCGTGCTCGTAGACGGCGTAGAGCGAGTTCACGAGGCAATCGCCGAACGCGTAGGCGTAGACGTAGAACGGCGAATGGATGAAGTGCGGGATGTACATCCAGTAATTCTCGTAGCCCGCCTTGATCTCGATTGCGGGTCCCAGGCTTTCGCCCTGCACCGACAGCCAGAGCTCGCCGAGCCGCGTTGCGGTGAGCTCGCCGTTCTTGCGCTCGGTGTGGACGGCGCGCTCGAAGGAGTAGAACGCGATCTGCCGCACCACGGTGTTGATCATGTCCTCGACCTTGCCGGCGAGCAGCGCCTGGCGCTGCTTGGCGCTCTTGGTCTGCGCGAGCAGCCGCCGGAAGGTCAGCATCTCGCCGAACACGCTCGCGGTCTCGGCCAGCGTCAGCGGCGTCGGCGCCATCAGTGCGCCGTTCTTGGCCGCCAGCACCTGATGCACGCCATGGCCGAGCTCATGGGCGAGCGTCATCACGTCGCGCGGCTTGCCCTGATAGTTCATCAGCACGTAAGGATGCGCCGACGGCGTGGTCGGATGCGAGAACGCGCCCGGCACCTTGCCCGGACGCACCGGCGCATCGATCCAGCGGTCGGTGAAAAAGCGCTCGGCGATGTCGGCCATATCAGGCGAGAAGCCGCGATAGGCGGTCAGCACCATGTTGCGCGCATCGGGCCAGCCGATCACGTTGGTCGCGGCAAAGGGCAGCGGCGCGTTGCGATCCCAATAGGCCAGGCGCTTCTTGCCGAACCACTTCGCCTTCAGCGCGTAATAGCGATGCGACAGCTTTGGATAGGCCGCGCGCACCGAGGCGACCAGCGCATCCACGACTTCGCGCTCGACGCGGTTGTTCAGGTGGCGGGAATCCGCGACGTCCTGAAAGCCACGCCAGCGGTCGGAGATGTCCTTGTCCTTGGCGAGCGTGTTGGTGATCAGCGCAAAGGTGCGCTCATTGGCCTTGAAGGTTTTCGCCAGCGCTTCCGCCGCGGCCTTGCGCTTGGCGCCGTCGCGGTCCTGCAACAGATTGAGCGTCGGCTCGATCGCGAGCTCTTTTGCGCCGACCTTGAAGCGCAGGCCCGAGATGGTCTGGTCGAACAGGCGGTTGAAGGCGGAATAGCCGGTCTGCGCCTTCTCCAGGAACAGCTGCTCGAGCTTGTCGTCGAGCTGGTACGGCTTCTCCTTGCGCAGATCCTCGATCCACGGACGGTAATGCGCCAGCTCCGGCGCTTGCATCGCGCGGTTCAAAATATCGTCATCGACACGATTGAGCTCGAGCGCGAAGAACAGCAGATGCGTGGACGCCGCCGTCAGCCGCTCGGACACATCGCCGTAAAACTTTGAAATCTTGGGATCAACGCTGTCGCCGGCATGGACGAGGCCGGCATAGGAGCCGAGGCGGCCGGCAAGATCGTCGATCGCCTCATAGCGTCGTACGGCCTCGGCGAGCCATTTTCCGCCATCTTCGTTTGCTGTCCCTGTCGCGAGCTTGCCCTTGTAGTCGGTCTCGAACGCGACGCAATCGGCATCCATCTTTTCGAGGTCGCGGGCCACTTCCGGCGCATCGATCCCCGAATAGAGATCGGCGAGGTTCCACTCGGGAAGCCTGCCGGCCTTGCTCGGAGCTTTGGAGGGTTTTGCCTTGGCGGCAGATTTCTTGGTGCTTGGCTTGCGGAGTGCGGGCTTGGCGGCGGGCTTCTTGAGAGCAGACTTGTTCGAGGCGGACTTGGAGCGCGAATTCATTGTGTGGGAAACCTGTGTTCAACAATCGCGACGGCGGGCGGGGGCGGCAAGGTTTAAGAGTGCGTTAATCGGCTTCGGCCAGAGTGACCCGATTCGAGACAGATAGTAGTAGCGTGCGGGGAACACCATGGCTGCCTGTATTTTGATCGCCGACGACGACGCTGTAGCCCGCCGTCTGGTCGAGAACATGGTGCAGAAATGCGGCTATGAAACGGTGGTCGTCGACTCCGGCGACGCCGCGATCGCCACCCTCACCGCCCCCGACGCACCGGCCATCGACGCCGTCATCCTCGATCTCGTGATGCCAGGCCTCGACGGCATGGGCGTGCTGGCGAAGATCCGTGACGCCGGGCTCAGCATCCCCGTCATCGTGCAGACCGCCCATGGCGGCATCGACAACGTGATCTCGGCGATGCGCGCCGGCGCGGCCGATTTCGTCGTCAAGCCGGTCGGCGTGGAGCGGCTCCAGGTCTCACTTCGCAACGCGCTCAACACCAGCGCGCTCAAGGGCGAATTGCAGCGCATCCGCCACAGCCGCGAGGGCCGGCTGAGCTTCTCCGACATCATCACCCGGGCCGAGGCGATGGCCCCGGTGATGCGCGCCGCGCAGAAGGCGGCGGGCTCCTCGATCCCCGTGCTGATCGAGGGCGAGTCCGGCGTCGGCAAGGAGATGTTCGCGCGCGCCATCCATGGCAGCAGCGAGCGCAAGGCCAAGCCGTTCGTCGCGGTCAATTGCGGCGCGATCCCCGACAATCTCGTCGAGTCCATCCTGTTCGGCCATGAGAAGGGCGCCTTCACCGGCGCCACCGAACGGCACACCGGCAAGTTCGTCGAGGCCCATGGCGGCACGCTGTTCCTGGATGAGGTCAGCGAGCTGCCGCTGACCGCGCAGGTCAAGCTGCTGCGCGCGCTTCAGGAAGGCGCGGTCGAGGCGGTCGGCGGCCGCAAGCCGTTGAAGGTCGACGTGCGCATCATCTCGGCGACCAACCGCAAGCTGCTGGAGCGGGTAAAGCAGGGCCACTTCCGCGAAGATCTGTTCTACCGGCTCCATGTGCTGCCGCTGACCATCCCCTCGCTGCGCGCCCGGCGCGAAGACATCCCGCATCTGCTGCGGCATTTCCTGGCGCGCTTTGCCGCCGAGGAGAACCGCGCCATCACCGGCATCAGCGGCGAGGCGGTGGCGCATCTCGCCCAGCTCGACTGGCCCGGCAACATCCGCCAGCTCGAAAACGCGGTCTACCGTGCCGTGGTGATGAGCGATGGCGACCAGCTCGGCCTTGGCGACTTCCCCCTGCTCACCACGCAGCCGCATCCCGCAACCGAGATTCCGACCGCGCCGCTGATGCTGGAGCCGTTGGCCGCGCCCTCGGTGGTGTCGGGTAATGAAATACCGATCGCGCCGCTGCCCCTGGCGGGATCGCTCTCCATGCTGACGCCGACCGGCGACGTCCGTGCGCTGGAGGACATGGAGAACGAGATCATCCGTTTCGCGATCTCGCATTACCGCGGACAGATGTCCGAGGTGGCCCGCCGCCTCAAAATCGGCCGATCGACCCTCTACCGCAAACTCGACGAGGCCGGGGTTCCCGGCCATGGCGGCAAAAGCGGTGAGGAGACGCACTGAGCCTGATGCGAACGGAGGTTCGCCTGACCTGACGATGCCGCCCCAAGCCGTTGAATTACGGCAAAATTCGGCGGCCATTCGAACCGTGACTTGGAAGTGACAGACACAGGGAAAAGCGCGCCGCGGGGGCGCACAATCCGTTGCAAACAGACCTCCCTGAAGTCAGTTTGTGGTGAGTTGCCCTGGGGAGCGCTGGCTGCAAAACCGGGGCCTGTGTATCGTCTGTGTGGGAGTCGTTGCGTGCAGGCGTGCAACTTTCGCGAGGCCGGCGCGGTTTAGCCGAAGCTCATTTGGACGATAACGAAGCTGTTCCATGCGGAACAGTTCACCCGAGGGGTGCGACACAATGCGTGACTGTTTGAACCACCGTGCAGGCTTTGACCGTGTCTTGATGACGGTCGCGGCGACCTTCCTCACGGTGTCGGCCAGCTCCGCCCTGGCGCAGGATCAGGCGCGCAGCAGCGCTGCCGAGCTCGCGATCGAAGCCGCGATCCCGCGTCCCGAGCCCGCAAACGTCCCGCCCCCGACCGCCGCCGACATCAAGCTCGACACCACAGCCACGGTTCAGGACAACGCCAAGGAACTAGGCAAGGAACCGGGCAAGGAGCCTGTGAAGGCTGAAGCCGCTCCCGCGCCGGCTGCGGAGAAGGTCGAGACCAAGCCCGCCGATGTCGCCACCACGCCCGCCTCTGAGGCGCCGAAGAGCGAGACCGCAAAAACAGAACCTGCGCAGACCGAGCCTGCGAAGACCGACCCCGCCAAGGCCGACACCGCAACGGCAACGCCGGCCGTTCCCGTGGCCCCGGCTGCCGCGGCTCCGGCCCCCGAGCCGGTGAAGGCTGCCAGCAACGTGCCCGCCGCCGACCAGCCGGTCGCCGACAAGCTGAAGGACCTCATCGGTGCCAAGGCCTCGCGCCATTTCGACCGCAAGAACGAACGCGCGGCGATCGAGAAGTTCTACGGCGCGCGCGACTTCGCGCCGGTGTGGACGCAAGGCGGCAGCCTGACCGCTGCGGCCAAGGGCGTGATCGCGCGGCTGAAGGACGCCGCGTCCGAGGGCCTCAATCCGGCCGACTATCCTGTGCCGGATTTCGCCGCCGCGACGACGCCCGATGCGCTCGCCGACGCCGAGCTGAAGCTCACCGCCAGCATGTTCGACTATGCGCGCCAGGCGCAGAGCGGCCGCATGCACTGGTCGCAGGTCAGCGCCGACATCCTCTATCCCGAGCATCCGGTCGACCCGAGCGAGGTGCTCGCCAAGGTCACGACCGCGGCTGACGCGTCCGCGGCGCTCGACAGCTACAACCCGCCGCAAAAGCTCTACAAAGAGCTGAAGGCCAAGCTCGCCGAGCTGCGCGGCCAGGGCAACGGCGCGGCGATCGAGATTACCGACGGTCCGGCGCTGAAATACACCCCGGCCGGCAAGAAGCAGGCCGAGATCGTCGTGGACGATCCGCGCGTGCCGCAGCTGCGCGCCAAGCTCGGCATCGTCGAGAACGCCAGCGACACCCGCTACGATGCCACCGTCGCCGAAGCCGTGCGCAAATTCCAGAACGGCGCCGAGATGAAGCCAACCGGCATCCTCGACGACAAGACGGTCAAGGCGCTCAACACGCCGAAGCGCGACAAGCAGATCGACGTGGTGCTGGTGAACATGGAGCGCTGGCGCTGGCTGCCGCGCGACCTCGGCGTGCCCGCACTGGGCGATGCCTATGTCATCCTCAACATCCCCGACTACACGCTGAAGGTGATGCAGCACGGCCAGCAGGTCTGGACCACCCGTGTCGTCACCGGCAAGCCGGGCCAGCACGCAACGCCCCTGCTGACCGAGACGATGAAGTACATCACGGTCAACCCGACCTGGAACGTGCCGCCGTCGATCGTCTACAACGAATATCTGCCGGCGCTGCAGCAGGACCCGACCGTGCTCCAGCGCATGGGCCTCAAGCTCGAGCAGAACCGCGACGGCTCGGTCCACATCTCGCAGCCGCCCGGTGAGGCCAACGCGCTCGGCCGCGTCCGCTTCAACTTCCCGAACAAGTTCTTGGTCTATCAGCACGATACGCCGGACAAGAACCTGTTCGCCAAGGAAGACCGCGCCTTCAGCCATGGCTGCATGCGCGTGCAATATCCGGATCAGTACGCCTCCGTGCTGCTCAACATCACCATGCCGAACGAGAAGTACACGCCCGAGCGCGTGCGCAGCATGTACGGCAAGAGCGAGATCGACCTGAAATTCCCCACCCCGATCCCGGTCAACATCACCTATCAGACCGCGTTCGTGGACGATGCCGGCAAGCTGCAATTCCGCAAGGACGTCTATGGGCGCGACGCGACCATGCTCAACATCCTGAAGAACGGCCGCGGCAAGGACCTCGAGAACGTCGTCGCCCATTCGCAGCCGAGCTATTCGCGCCCGGCAACGACGCTGCCCTCGGGTGTGGCGATCGCCAACAATGGCGGCGGCTTCGGCTCGTCGGGCCCGAACTTCTTCGAGCGCCTGTTCGGAGCGCCGACCCCGCCGCCGGCTCCGGTCGGCCGCCGGCCGCAGCGGGTGTTTACCCGCTGAGCCCGGCCAAGCGCCTCATTTCCTGAAATTCTGCAATGAAATCAGCGACCCCGTCCAAAGACGGGGTCGTTTAACGTTAACCATTCTGCAACCCGCCCTCGGGCACCGGGCGTTTTTTTGCCACAGTCAACCGTTTAGGTTCGTATTCTGACTTGGTTTTGGGGGCGGGAAGGTCAACCTCGAATTAACCTTCTCGCTTTAAGAAAGCGTTCATCCTCTTTCGCGCGCTAACGGGGTTGGCGGGAGAGTCCATTTTGAACGCTCGTCGACTGGGTGGGCTCATACGTGCTGATTTGTCTCGCACGCCAATTCGCTGTGCTGTCGTTGTCCCATGCGGGAGTGAAGGCCGGATCCCGGATCGGCCTTGCTTCCGTGCTGCTGCTTGCCGCCGCGGGCTCGGTCCATAACGCCACCGCGCTGAACGAGACCAAGACGCTCTCGTTCCACCACACCCATTCCGGCGAAGACCTCACGATCACCTTCAAGCGCGACGGCCGCTACGACGACGCGGCGCTGAAGCAGCTCAACCACTTCCTGCGCGACTGGCGCACCCAGGACGAGACGGTCATGGACCGTCACCTCTTCGACATTCTCTGGGAAGTCTATCGCGACGTCGACGGCAAGCAGCCGATCCAGATTATCTCCTCCTACCGTTCCCCCGCCACCAACGCCATGCTCCGCCGTCGCTCCTCCGGCGTGGCGCGCTTCAGCCAGCACATGCTGGGGCATGCGATGGACTTCTACATCCCCGGCGTGCCGCTGGAGCAGATCCGCTTCGCCGGCCTGCGCCTGCAGCGCGGCGGCGTCGGCTTCTATCCGACCTCCGGCTCGCCCTTCGTGCATCTGGACACCGGCAGCATCCGGCATTGGCCGCGCATGACGCATGACCAGCTCGCCCGCGTCTTCCCGGACGGAAAGACGGTGCATCTGCCGACCGACGGCGTGCCGCTGAAGGGCTATGAGTTCGCCAAGGCCGAGATCGAGCGCCGCGGCAGCGGCGATGATTCCGGCAGCAAGCCGAACTTCTTTGCCGCCCTGTTCAGGAGCAAATCGGCGCCTGCCGCCGCGGGCAGCGACGAGGACGACGAGGGCGCACCCGCCCCAGCCGCCAGGCCCGTGGCGCCGACCGTGGTCGCCGCCGCGGCCAAGCCCGCCGATCCGGTGCCGACGCCGCGCGCCAAGCCCCAGATCGCAGCCGCCCTCCAGCTAGCCTCGGCCGATGCGCAGCTGGTTGCGCCGCCCAAGCCGAAGCCCGCGCCCGTGGCTGAGAAGCCGGCGGCCGGCAAATCTGCCGACGCCAAGCCCGAGACCCCGGCCGACATCATCAATGCCCGCGGCTTCTGGGATGACATCCCGGCGGCGCCGCAGCAGGCGACGCCGGCGCAAGTGGCGGCGCTGAAGGCCCGCCAGGCGCTTGCAGCCGCGACGGATCCGCAGGCAACAGCGAGCGTCTCCAACGCAACGCTTCAGGCCCTGGCTTACGCGCCGGCTGCCTCCCCGGTCGACCGCACCAATGTCGTCGCCGCCTCGGCGCCGATCCCCCGCTCCACCCGTCCCGGCTCGCGCGGCGCCGCGCCCGCCACCGAGATCAACAGCGTGGTCGGCAAGAGCGTCGACGGCCTGGTCGCCACCGCGACCCGGCTCTCCGCGGCCAAGGGCGAGAGCATCTGGCTCAAGATCGTGATGCTGTCGCCGAGCGCCAGCCGCGCGATGTCGGTGACGCTGATGGGCGAGCTCGATATGGCCGCGCTGCGCAGCTATTTCGTCAAGCCACAGACCGTGATCGCGAAGGGCTTTGTCGACGACCCGATGCAGGGCCTGTCCTGCGACAGCTTTACGGGCAGTGCCACCGCGAAGCTCGAGACGACGTCGTTCGTCGTACGCACGGCCGCGCTGCGCTGAGGCGGATCGCCTCTACTCTTCCCAAGAAGTTAGTCTGGTAGCCCGGATGCGCGACCTCTATCGCGCTTTCTTCCGCCGCCGATCCAGATGATACGTCAGCGCCAGCGACAGGCAGACCGAGAGCTCCCGCTTCGGCAGCTTACCCGCCACCGGTAACAGCAGCGCCCGCGTCTGCCGATATTCGAACTGATCCGGAAAGCGCTCGCGGAACGTGTCGACCAGCGTCGTCTTGCAGTTGAACAGGACGGCCGCGTGCTCGGAGTCCTTGAGGCGACCGAGGCGAATCGTCGAGCCGCTGCCACTCTCATCGGTGAGGTAAGCAGGCTCGCCCCATTTCAGCGTTTCGGTGAGGCGGCCGACGTCGTCATGCGTCGCGGCCGTCGCGAAGATCAGCTCGCGCACTTGCAACAGCCGCTTGCCGATCGGCGCCGGAAGGGCGCCGAAGGCACGGTTCACCTCGCGCGGCAGCGGCGGCGCAGGCACGGCGGTCTCCGTTCACAGACGAAGTGCAACACGCGCAATTTGTGGCCCGGAGGGAGCCGAGCGCAATCCCGGCTACCGGCCAAAGTGGTGCCTGAGGCGCGAACGCCTCAGAGCATCCCCAGCGCCTGCATGTAGGTCTCGAGAATGGCCTCGGCCTCGGCGCGCTCGTTCGGGTCCTGCTTGCGCAGGCGCACGATGGTGCGCAGCGCCTTGACGTCATAGCCGTTGCCCTTGCTCTCGGCATAGACGTCGCGAATGTCGTCGGAGATCGCCTTCTTCTCTTCCTCCAGCCGCTCGATGCGCTCGATGATGGATTTGAGCTGGTCCTTGGCAAATTTCGTCGCGGGCTCGTCGTCGCGGACGGCGGCGGAGGTGGCCATCTTGGTACTCCCAATGGAACTGGCAAAACGAGGTGACGCCGGCATCCACCGCGCGTGCTGGCAAAACCCTTAGGGTTCGCACCCCCTGCGTTCAAGCAAGCATCGCGCTCGTCCACAGCGCGCCCACACCTTCCTGCGGGGAGCTCAAGAAAGCTGTTGTGTGGTGCGACTCAGAGGCCGCGAACGAGGCCGTCAGTGGCCGTGAGGATGGACCTTCTTCATCGCCTCGATCTGCTCGGGCGTGGCCGATCCCTGGTATTTCGACTTCCAGGTCTCATAGGGCATGCCGTAGACGGCCTCACGGCTCTCGTCCTTGCTCAGCGCGACGCCCTGGGCGTCGGCGGCGTCCTTGAGCCAGTTCGACAGGCAGTTGCGGCAGAAGCCGGCCAGATTCATCAGATCGATGTTCTGGACGTCGGTCCGCTCACGTAAATGATCGACCAGGCGGCGGAAAGCGGCCGCCTCGAGCTCCGTTCTGGTTTTGTCGTCGATTGCCATGGTTGGATCCCTGAATTGGCTCTGACCCCTGATCGGGTCACCCTTACGGGATCAGGTGGGTCCTGTCACAGATTTTGCCATATCGCGGGTCACACGAGCCCCTGCGGGCCTGACGGGCGGTTCCCCCCGGCCCTACGCCAAATCGTCAATCATCTGGTATACGTTCCGCGACAATGATCGCCGAATCTTCCCGCTTCTCCGTTCGCCTGCTTGTCCGGTTGGTCCCGGTGCTGGCGGTTGCCTTGCTATGTCTTTCGGCAAGCCCGGCCGCCGCCGATTTCCGCCTCTGCAACAATACCTCGAGCCGGGTCGGCATTGCGCTCGGCTACAAGGACGCCGAGGGCTGGACCACCGAGGGCTGGTGGAACATCTCCTCCCGCTCCTGCGAAACCCTGCTGCGGGGAACACTGGTCGCCCGTTACTATTACATCTACGCCATCGACTATGACCGCGGCGGCGAATGGTCGGGGCAGGCCTTCATGTGCTCGCGCGACAAGGAATTCACGATCCGCGGCACCGAGGATTGCCTCGCGCGCGGCTATGACCGGACCGGCTATTTCGAGGTCGATACCGGCGAGCAGCGGGCCTGGACCGTGCAGCTCACCGACGCCAACGAGCAGCCGTCACAGCAGCAGCGCGTGCCCGGCCTTCCGGGTCCGGTCGGCCCGGGCGGGGTGCCCGGTTTGCCCAATAGTCCGCCCGGTGGTACGCCCCCCGCCGCGCCTGGCCTCCCGCCAGCTCCCTCGCCCCCATCTGGAAATAAGCCATGAGGCGTCTTCGCCGTATCAAGATTCTCGCGACCCTCGGACCTGCCTCGTCGGACCTCGCGATGATCCGCCGTCTGTTCGAGGCTGGCGCCGACATCTTCCGCATCAACATGAGCCACACCCCGCATGACAAGATGCGGGAGCTGGTGGCGACGATCCGCAACGTCGAGAGCAGCTACGGCCGGCCGATCGGCATCCTGGTCGACCTCCAGGGCCCCAAGCTCCGGCTCGGCGCTTTCGCCGAGGGCGCGGTGCAGCTCCAGAACGGCCAGATCTTCACGCTCGATTCCGACAAGACGCCGGGCGATGCCACGCGCGTCAACCTCCCCCATCCCGAGATCCTCGCCGCGCTGCGGCCCGGCCATGCGCTGCTGCTCGACGACGGCAAGGTGCGGCTGATCGCGGAGGAGACCTCGAAGGAGCACGCGGTGACGCGCGTGGTGGTCGGCGGCAAGATGTCCGACCGCAAGGGCGTCAGCCTGCCCGACACCGACCTGCCGGTCTCGGCGATGACATCGAAGGACAAGGCAGATCTCGAGGCGGCGCTGGTCACCGGCGTCGACTGGATCGCGCTGTCCTTCGTGCAGCGCGCCGACGACGTGATCGAGGCCAAGAAGATGATCCGCGGCCGTGCCGCCGTGATGGCCAAGATCGAGAAGCCGCAGGCGATCGACCGCCTTGCCGACATCATCGAGGCCTCCGACGCGCTGATGGTGGCGCGCGGCGACCTCGGTGTCGAATTGCCGCTGGAGCGCGTGCCGAGCCTGCAGAAGCAGATGACGCGGATGGCGCGCCGCGCCGGCAAGCCGGTGGTGATCGCGACCCAGATGCTGGAATCGATGATCCAGTCGCCGGTACCGACCCGCGCCGAAGTCTCCGACGTCGCCACCGCCGTCTATGAGGGCGCCGACGCCATCATGCTGTCGGCGGAATCGGCCGCCGGCAAATTCCCGGTCGAGGCGGTCTCGACCATGAACCGCATCGGCGAGGAGGTCGAGCGCGACCCGACCTATCGCTCGGTGGTCGCCGCCCAGCGCCCCTCTCCCGAATCTACTGCCGGCGATGCCATTGCAGACGCCGCGCGGCAGATCGCCGAGACGCTCGACCTGCCGGCCCTGATCTGCTGGACCAGCTCGGGCTCGACCGCAGTGCGCGTGGCGCGCGAGCGGCCGAAGCCGCCGATCGTTGCGATCACGCCCAACATCACCGCCGGCCGCCGGCTCGCCGTGGTCTGGGGCGTGCACTGCGTGGTGGCGGAGGACGCGCGCGACCAGGACGACATGGTGAGCCGCGCGGGTCAGATCGCGTTCCGCGACGGGTTCGTCCGCGCCGGCCAGCGCGTCATCATCGTCGCCGGCGTGCCGCTCGGCATCCCCGGCACCACCAACATGGTGCGCATCGCCTCGGTCGGCCCCGAGGGCGACGCGAATATGTAGGTCCGCAAAAGCGGCCAAAACAAAAAGGGCGAAAACAACCCCATGCACAGTAGGCCGGCCAGTCCGGCCGTTGTGCTCGGGTTCTGCGAAAAGGCGTGCTCAGGCAATGACCCGAGCGCGATCAGGTCCCGGCCTCGGTCGCATTGGGCCTTTCAGGCCCCGACCAGCGCCTTGGCGGTCGGCAGCAGCGTCTGTTGCACCACCAGGCCCCGGGCGCGGGCGTCCATGACGCCGACCGCGCGCAGCGCCAGCAGCGTCACGGTCTGCACCGCGTCGCGCATCTTCACGGGATCTTCGAGATTGTCGGGCGCGAGCGGCCCGACCAGGGCCTCATGCAGCGCACCGAGCAGGGCGGTTGCGGCGAGCGCGGTATCCTGCGCCGGCAGATGACCGGCGCGGACGGCGGCATCGATCCTGGCGGCAATCTCGCCTGCGATCTCGCGCCGGCTGGCCAGACGTGACGCGCTGACATCGACATCGACCGGCTCGGCCAGGATGCCCCAGGCCAGGCGGCGCTGCGACAGGGTGTGGACGGCCACGGTGGTGACAGCGGCGGCCAGCGCCGAGGACGGACCTGGAGCCGCGTCGGCTGCCCGGCGAATCGCCGCGAGCTCATCGCGAGAGACCTCGCCGATCAGTTCGGAGATCAGCTCAGCCTTGGAGGGGAAGTAGCGGTAGACCGTCCCGGCCGCGACATTGGCCCGGACCGCGACCGGCGCGATCTGCACCGCCGCCATGCCGCCCTCCGCCGCCGCCTCGCGCGCCGCCGCCAGTATCGCACTGCGCCGGGCCGCCAGGCGCTTAACCACTTGATGCGTCCGCCGATAAACCATGGCGCGCTTCCTGTCCCACACGCCCGCCACACGCCCTGCGGCCGAACGCTTCGTCACTCAATTCGTTGCAAATCGTCCCGCAAGGACTGAACAACTATTCAGGGTGGATGACAAGATGCAAATGAACATACGGCCCGCCCGCAATTCCGAGCCCCAAACGAGCAACTCGTAAACGCATCCTTGCACAGCGTGACCCCAGCGACCCGGTCCCAGTTTACAACAACTTAAAGGAGAACATGCTCAGGTGCCGACGCATTGTTGCGCGTGGTCGTTCAACTCCCGAGAGTCCAATGTCGGTTTCCACAACAAGCAGCGTTCCCGTCCGCAGTGTTGCGCGCTGGCTCCTGCCGTTCTGCATCGGCGCCATCGTCTACGCGTTCTTTCTGGGCATCGGCGACGTCATGCTGCGCGACACCGATACGTGGTGGCAGATCAAGATCGGCCAGTGGATTCTCGAACACCGCGCACTGCCTGACCACGACATCTATTCGTTCACGCGGGCCGGTGAAGCCTGGATCTCGAGTTCCTGGCTGGCGCAAGTCCTGTTCGCACTTGTTTACGAGCCATCGAACTGGTCGGGCGCAGTCATCCTGACATCGCTCGCGATCGGTGCGACCGCGGCGATTTTTGTCTACCTGCTCGAGCCTTATCTGGAGCCTGTACGCGCCTTTCTGCTCCTCATCCCCATCCTCTGGATGTCGGTCGGCCACTTTCTCGCTCGTCCGCACATGCTGGCCCTGCCTGTCATGCTGGCCTTTGTCGGCGGGCTGCTGGTGGCCGCCGATCGGCGCGCCGCGCCTTCCTGGCTGCTGCTGCCCTTGATGGCGTTATGGGCCAATCTCCACGGCGGCTTCGTCCTGGGGCTGGTATTGATTGGACCCATTGGCCTCGATGCGATCGCGTCCGCCGATCGCAAGGATCGATCTGCGCTGGCGGCGCGCTGGGCCTTGTTCGGGCTTGCTGCGATTGCCGCGAGCTGCTGCACGCCCTACGGCTCGGAGACGCTCCTCGGAGCCACGAAAATCCTCAGCCTCGGCAAGCTGCTCTCGTTGATCTCGGAGTGGACGCCGGCCGACTTCAGCTCGTTCAGCCTGTTTGAAGCCGTCCTGCTGGGTTTGATCGGCATCGGCTACTACAGCGGGCTGGTGCTGCCGTGGACCCGTATTCTCCTGCTGCTCGGCCTGACCTGGGCGGCACTCACCCACGCCAGAAACATCGAGGTCTTCGCACTCCTGACCCCGCTCGTGGTTGCGAAGCCGATCGCAGAACAATTGCGATGGACGAGAGATGTCGCGCACCAGGCGCGGTCCTCCTTGGCAATGACCGCAATCGCGGCGCTCGCGATCGTCGCGGCCGCCTGGGGTATCACGCGCTCCTACGCCACGCCGTACCGGTATGCCTTTTCCGGCGTCAACAGTCCTACGGCTGCGGTCGACCTGCTCGAACGGCGGCACGCGCAACGGATATTCAGCACGGCTCCGATCGGCGGCTATCTGATCACCCGCAACATCAAGACCTTCATCGATGGCCGGGCCGAGCTATATGGGGAGCAGTTTGTACTCGACTATTTCGACGCCATCGAGGGCAAGAACGTGGAGACTCTGCTGCGTCTGCTCGAGACCTACCGGATCGACGCGACGCTGCTGAATCCCACCATTCCCGCCGCCAGAATCATGGACCATTTGGCGGGCTGGAAGCGGCTCTATGCGGACGATATCGCGGTGGTTCACGTCCGCGACCACGCGCCGGCGCAGCTTCCTTCCGAGTCACGGTGAGTCAAGACAAGGCCACCGGCTGTCGCGTTCCCCGGCCACGCACACGAGGAAACTGCGGCGGAAAGTCTGCCTTCGAGACGCCCGCCTGCGGCCCTCAGGACGAGGTCGGGTTTTGCAAGCCTGCTCATGGTGAGCAGCCTCCCGCCAAAGCGGCGTGCATCGCCGGGCGAACCATGCAGGGCCGGATCATGCTCTAGCGCAACCGCCCCAAAAGAAGAGAGCCCCGTCAGTGACGGGGCTCTCGAAATTCCCAGGTCGTCCGATCTTACTTCAGGCTGGACGAGATCGAGCCGAACTTGGTGTTCAGCGTGCTGCCGAGGTTGTTGACGACGGTGATGATCGCCAGCGCGATGCCGGCGGCGATCAGGCCGTATTCAATCGCGGTGGCGCCGGATTCGTCCTTCACGAAACGCGAAACGAGGTTCTTCATAGACTGCTCCAAAGAGTACACGAGGCTACAACTGATCTGGTCTTTTCGGCTTCCCAGCGCCGCCCGACCATGGAACCAAACGTAGAGGCAAAGACTTGCGTCGCAGTTAACTTGGCTGCGTAAACACGGAGTGGTTTGCGCGTATTCGCCGATGGTAAAGGGGAATTGAAAACAATCCGTTAAATTGTCGGCATTCGCAGCGAAGCCGGCCTCACAGGTTTACCCGAAGTTATGACAGGCCGTGCTCCAATGCCGCCTGACGCGCGATGGGATAAATCGCTCATCATGCTCGAGCCGACAAGAACAAGCAGGACGACGAGGCGGCATGTCCCTTTCCTTCGCCAACAGCATCGCGGTGCAGAGCCGCGCGCGCGCGCTGGTGCCGCTGTGCGCCGGTGCCGGCGCCTACCTGTTCTTCCTCTATGTCGGCGACACGCTGCTTCAGGACTCCGACTCGTTCTGGCAGATCAAGATCGGGCAATGGATCCTCGATCACGGCGCGGTGCCGTACACCGACTTCTATTCCTTCACGCGGACCGGAGCGCCGTGGGTCTCGACGTCGTGGCTGTCGCAGGTCCTGTTCGCCTTCTCCTATGCGCAATGGGACTGGGCCGGGCCGGTGATGCTGACCGCGATCGGGATGGCGCTCACGGTCGCCATCTTCGTCCATCTGCTCGACGCGCAGATCGTAGCGCCGCGCGCGGTGCTGTTCGCGATGCTGGCGCTGATGCTGTCGATCCATCACGTGCTGGCGCGGCCGCACATCCTGGCGCTGCCGGTCATGGTGGCCTGGGTCGGCCTGTTGATGGCCGCTGCCGACCGCAGAACCGCACCGTCATGGACCTGGCTGCCGCTGATGGCGCTGTGGGCCAATCTGCATGGCGGCTTCGTGCTGGGCCTCGCGCTGATCGGCCCGATCTCGCTCGAAGCGGTCGAGCATGCCGAGAAAGGACAGCGGCTTTCGCTGTTCATGCGCTGGGTGCTGTTCGGCATCGCCGCGCTGATCGCGAGCTGCTGCACGCCCTATGGCTGGCGCACGCTGATGGGCGCGACCAACATTCTCAGCCTCGGCGAGCTGCTCACGCTGATCTTCGAATGGATGCCGGCGAACTTTGCGACGTTCACTGCGTTCGAAGGCGCCCTGCTCGGCCTGATCGCGCTCGGTTATTATCGCGGCCTCGTGCTCTCGGCGCCCCGCATCTTCCTGATCCTGTTCCTGACCTGGAGCGCGCTGAGCCATGTCCGGAGCATCGAGGCTTTCGCCTTCCTGGTGCCGCTGGTGCTGGCAAAACCGCTCGGCGAGATGTTCCCGCGTCCGCAGCTCGAGACCGTCGGCGTAGACCTCTGGCCGGCCCGCTATGTCACCGCGCTTGGCGCGCTGATGATCGTGGCCGCGAGCTGGACCACGACCGCGCTCTACATGGGCCACCATCGCTTCACCTTCACGATGACGCAGACGCCGGTTGCGGCAGCGGACCTGATCGAGAAGCTCGGCGCCAAGCGCATCTTCAACGCCTATCAGTTCGGCGGCTATCTGATCTCGCGCGGCATCCCGGTTTACGTCGACGGCCGCGCCGAGCTCTATGGCGAGAAATTCGTCATGGACTTCTTCAAGGCAACGGAAGGCAAGAAGCCCGCGCTGCTGCCGCGCCTGCTGGATGAATACGAGATCGACGCGACGATCCTGGTCGCCGATGCTCCGGGCCCGGAGATCCTCGACCAGCTCAAGGGCTGGAAGCGGGTTTATGCGGACGACATCGCGGTGGTCCATGTGCGGGATGATAGCGCGGCCGCGGCGCCACCGAAGTGAGGACACGGCGTGAGGTGCATCATCAACACGTAGCACCTCTTCCCGAGCTAGCACTCCCCCTGGCCGTCCCCCGCAAGTGCAGGGCAATGAACATTCACCAGAGAACGTCACGCCCGGGCTGGTCCCGCCTGCGCGGCCGAAGCCGCTTCGGCGAGGCGAAGGCCCGGGCATCCACGTTCTTTGTGCCACTCGGCGAGGTGTGGATGGCCGGGACAGGCCCGGCCATGACGCTGTGGAAGCTTCAGTGCCCCAAGTTCTTGGGCCATATGCGATAGCCCTCCCCGCGAGGGGGGCCCACAAGGGGAGGGACGCACCTTCGTCGGAGCACTCAGCTGGTCCTGTTATCTGCAGGGATGGCGGTTGCCGTCGAAACCGAGATAGGTCCCCGTCGCCGGATCGAACGACCGGAAGCGCTCGGCGCACGAACGCGACGTAGCACCGTCGGCGCGCGCCAGGACGTTGCCCACGCCTGCTGCGCCGTCCGGCAATTCCAGGCCACGCCGGCCCGCCGGCGTCAGCGTGCCGTTCAGGTTGCGATTGGGGTTCTCCGCTTCGTACGTATTGGATGGCTGCTCGCAAAACCGGATTGCGCGTAGGCGGTGGTCGCAGTCAGGGCCGACAGCACAGCCACGGCAGCAAGGATTTTCAGTCCAGTCATAGTCGATCTCCATCATTGGCCGGTGCAGCGTGCGGCCGGTGCGATGGGAAGTGGATCGACATGGTGTGTACGACAAGCTCGCCGCGCTCCAGATTCGCCGCCAGGCGCGATCTGGCCGTTCAAACACAGAAAGAGTCGTTTGCTTATGCAACGCGGCAGGCTCGCAACGACGGGAATCAATTCCCCGTCTGCAGCTCGCCAAAGCGCTCCCAGCTCTTGCCGTTGAAGCGCATGAACTGCATCTGGTCGACCGGGACGTGGTCGGTCGGGCCGGTGTTGACCTTGATGCCGGGCAGCAGCATCGGCAGCTCGAGATCGCGGATCGCATAGGCCTGCTTCAGGATGTTCTCGGTCGAGAGGTCGTCGCCGCAGGCCTTCAGCACCGCCTCCAGCGCCATCGCGCTGTTGTAGGAATTGACATAGTTGGTGTCGTGCTGATCGGCCTCGGGCACATATTTGGTCATGAACTCGCGCCAGCCCTTGACGCCCGGATCGTCCTTCCAGGCGGGATCGTCGGGGTCCTTCACGTAAGCGGTGGAGAGAATGCCGGTGCCGGCCTCTAACCCTGCGGGCTCCATCACCGTCGAGACCCACACCGCGACGTTGGAGAGGAACGTCATCGGACGCCAGCCGATTTCGAAGGACTTTCGGATCGCTTGCGCGGCGAATTTCGGCGTTGCCGCGATCACGAACACGTCGGCGCCTGACGCTTTCAATTTCACGATCTGGGAATCGATGGTCGGATCCTGGATCTCGTAGGTCGCGTTGGTGACGACAACATCGTATTTCTCGCCGAGCACGTCCTTGAGGCCGGCGAGATAGTCACGGCCGTAATCGTCGTTCTGCGAGATCACGGCGAATTTCGCGTTCGGATTTTTCGCCAGCGCATAGCGCGCATAGAGCCGCGCCTCGTAGCGGAACGGCGCCTGCACGCCCATCGTCGCCTGCGGATATTGCGCGATGTCGGCGAATTTCGAGGCGCCGGAGCCGATGAACAGCTGCGGCACGTTCTTGGACTGCAGATACTTTGCGATCGCCGTGTTGTGGGCGGTGCCGATCGAGGAGAAGATCAGTGCGACCTCGTCGCTCTCCACCAGCCGGCGGGTCTGCTCGACCGATTTCGGCGGCGCATAGCTGTCGTCGAGCGAGATCAGGTTGACCTTGCGGCCGTTGATGCCGCCCTTCTCGTTCAGCATCTTGAAATAGCCGACCTCGCCCTTGCCGAGCGCGCCGAAGGCCGACACCGGCCCGCTATAGGGCATGGTCTGGCCGATCCTGATTTCGGTTGCGGTGACGCCGCGCATCTCGGCGGCGACCGAAGCTGCGGGCAATGTTGCAATTGAAACGGCGCCAAGCGCGCCCAATGCCATCGCAAAGCGCATCGGCTTCCCCTCCCCCTTTGTTGGTGCGATCGTGCCGCACCTTTATTTGAAGGGAGCATGCCATGACATTGCGGCGAACTCCAATCATTATAAGTAACGGCGATCGTAGGGGGCAAAGCGACTTGTCTCGCCGTAGCTCGAAGAGCGAAGGCGGAAGCGTGCCCACCACTTCTTTGCGGTAACTGAAAGATGGCGGGCACGGCGCAAGCGCGCCTTTGCCCACCCTACGACCGATCGCTAACAGGAATAATCATCATGCTGCTTCGCAATCTCTTCGCCGCGCTTCTCGTCACGATCTCGCTCAGCGCGGCGCATGCGGCGCCGCGATGGCTGAACCTGCCGCCGACGCCGACATTGCCGAAGGCGGCGCAGAGCGGCTTCGCACCCGTCAACGGAGTGAAGATCTGGTACGCCATGTTCGGCCGCGGCGAGCCCGTGGTCCTGCTGCACGGCGGCCTCGCCAACGCCAATTACTGGGGCCACCAGGTCCGCGCGCTGCAAGGCCGCTATCAGGTCATCGTCATGGACAGCCGGGGGCATGGGCGCAGCAGCCGCAACCAGGAGCCCTACGGCTACGATCTGATGGCCTCGGACGTGGTCGCCCTGCTCGACCACCTGAAGATCAAGAAGGCCGTGATCGTCGGCTGGAGCGACGGCGCGATCATCGGCCTCGACATCGCCATGAAGCATCCGGAGCGGGTGAGCAGGCTGTTCGCCTTCGCGGCGAACTCGGATCCGTCGGGCGTTGCGGACATCGCTTCGAGCGAGGTCTTCAACGCCTACATCGCGCGGGCCGGCGAGGAGTACAAGCGCCTCTCGCCGACGCCGACGGAGTACAAGAGCTTCGTCGCGGAGATTACGAAAATGTGGGAGAGCCAGCCGAAATGGACGGCCGCGGATCTCGCGGCGATCAAGGTCCCGACCTGGATCGTCGACGGCGACCACGACGAGGCGATCAAGCGCGAGAACACCGAGTTCATGGCGGCGAACATTCCGGGCGCCGGCCTCTTGATCCAGCCGGAGGTCAGTCACTTCTCGTTCCTGCAGGATCCCGAGCAGTTCAATGACGATGTGCTGCGGTTTCTCCAGCGCCGAGATGCAGCACCGAAGTGAGATGCCGTAGGGTGGGCAAAGCGCAAGCGTGCCCACCACGTCTATCGGGACCGCGGAGAGATGGTGGGCACGGCGCTACGCGCCTTTGCCCACCCTACGAGATCGGTGCCGCATCGTTGGAGCTAAGTTGCATCCACATCGTCATTGCGAGCGCAGCGAAGCAATCCAGACTGCCTCTGCGGAAAGACTCTGGATTGCTTCGCTGCGCTCGCAATGACGAGGCCAACAAAAAACGCGGCGTTTCCGCCGCGTTTTTCGATTTCATCTGCCGCTCCGCGATCAGGCCTGCGGCTGCGGCTCCAGGCCGGGATCCGGATCGGGGCGCGGGCGCGACTTGCCGGCCGGGGGCACGGCGGAGGCGCGCGGCGTGGTCGGCTCGAGCACGGACTCGCGGTTCGGCTTCTTGCCCTTGAGCAGGTCGACGATCTCGTCGCCGGTCAGCGTCTCGAACTCGAGCAGGCCCTTAGCCAGCGCTTCGAGGTCGGCGTGCTTCTCGGTGAGGATGCGGGTCGCTTCCTTGTAGCCTTCCTCGACCAGGCGCTTGATCTCGGAATCGATCTTCTGGACGGTGGCCTCGGACGCGTTCTGCGTGCGCGACACCGACATGCCCAGGAACACCTCGTCCTGGTTCTCGCCATAGGAGACGGTGCCGAGCTCTTCGGACAGGCCCCAGCGCGTCACCATCATGCGGGCAAGGCGCGTGGCCTGCTCGATGTCGGAGGCGGCACCCGAGGTGACCTTCTCGCGGCCGAAGATCAGCTCTTCGGCGACGCGGCCGCCCATCATGATGGCAAGGCGCGAGGTCATCTGCTCCAGCGACATCGACAGCTTGTCGCGTTCGGGAAGCTGCATGACCATGCCGAGCGCACGGCCGCGCGGGATGATGGTCGCCTTGTGGATCGGATCGGTCGCCGGCACGTTGAGGCCGACGATGGCGTGGCCGCCCTCGTGATAGGCCGTGAGCAGCTTCTCTTCCTCGGTCATGACGAGCGACTTGCGCTCGGCGCCCATCATCACCTTGTCTTTTGCCTCTTCGAACTCGGCCTGCGTCACCATCCGCTTGTTGCGGCGGGCGGCGGTCAGTGCAGCTTCGTTGACGAGGTTCATCAGGTCGGCGCCGGAGAAGCCCGGGGTGCCGCGCGCGATGGTCTTGAGGTTGATATCGGGCGCCAGCGGCACCTTGCGAACGTGAACCTTGAGGATCTGCTCGCGGCCGACGACGTCGGGATTGGGCACCACGACCTGACGGTCGAAGCGGCCCGGACGCAGCAGCGCGGGATCGAGCACATCGGGGCGGTTGGTGGCGGCGATCAGGATCACGCCTTCGTTGGCCTCGAAGCCGTCCATCTCGACCAGCAGCTGGTTCAGCGTCTGCTCGCGCTCGTCATTGCCGCCGCCGAGACCGGCGCCACGGTGACGACCGACCGCGTCGATTTCGTCGATGAAGATGATGCAGGGCGCGTTCTTCTTGGCCTGCTCGAACATGTCGCGGACGCGGCTGGCGCCGACGCCGACGAACATTTCGACGAAGTCCGAACCCGAAATGGTGAAGAACGGCACATTGGCTTCGCCCGCGACCGCACGCGCGATCAGGGTCTTACCGGTGCCGGGAGGGCCAACCAGCAGCACGCCGCGCGGAATACGGCCGCCGAGGCGCTGGAATTTGCCGGGATCGCGCAGGAATTCGACGATCTCCTGGAGGTCCTGCTTGGCCTCGTCGACGCCGGCGACGTCCTCGAAGGTGACGCGGCCATGCGCTTCGGTCAGCATTTTGGCGCGCGACTTGCCAAAGCCCATCGCCTTGCCGGCGCCGCCCTGCATCTGCCGCGACAGGAATATCCAGACACCGATCAGCGCGATGAAGGGCAGCCAGGAGACCAGCAGCGAGACGAACCACGGCACGTTGTCGCCGGGCGGCTTCGCGGTGATCTGGACCTTGCTGTCATAGAGGCGCTTCACCAGCGTCGGATCGTTCGGCGCATAGGTCTGGAAGCTTGAGCCATTGGTGAAGGTGCCGTGGATCTCCGGCCCCTGGATCACGACGTCGCGCACATTGCCGCGATCAACTTCGCTCAGCAGCTGGGAGAAGGCGATGTCCTGCGAGGAGGCGCGCTGACCCGGATTCTGGAAGAGCGTGAACAACGCCAATAGCAGCAAGACAATGATGACCCAGAGGGCGAAATTGCGCAGATTGGCGTTCATCGATCTTCCTTCGTGGTCGCGCGGATCGCGGCCCTGATCCTTCGGGAGCTAATTGCCCATTTATCTGGCCCAGTTACCGTGGGCAATGCGAGGAAATCCCCAAGGAATCCCCATCGTTAGACGTATACAATTTAGGTACCGCCCCCGTCGCTGCCAAGGGAACGAGACGGGACTATTTATCCCATCTTAGAGCAATTCCCGCTGAAATAATGGCGAGCTGGCCGGGGTTTTTCCTGCCTGGTTAAGGTGTCCTGACGCGGTACGGCGGGAAACGGCCGGTGTCATGATCCGCTGTCATCCGCCCTTGGATCGCCGAGCCGGCGCCGGCGCGATGTGGATACGCCCGCCGGCAAGGCTGATCAAGGCTCCCGCAAGGGTTTGCTTCAGGATCGCACGGCCATTTGCGGGTGCACGGGGGTTTGCCGCCATGGCCCGATCGAGCGCGGCCAGGAGGGTTTCCACCTTGCCGAGTTCCGCCGGCCCTTCATGGCCGAGGGCGTCGATGGCCCGCAGCAGGAGCCGCAGCCGGACTTCCTCCGGAAGCAGGGCAAAGGCCGAAGCCTCGAAGCTTCGGCGAGGGGCCTGCGACGCATCGCCGCGATCCCGCAGGCGAAGGAAGCGCTCGGCGCCGTCGGCCAGCACCTCGACCGCCGCATTGGCGCGGGCGAGCCTGCCTGCAAGCCGCGCCAGGCTGCGGGCATCGCCGCCCTCGGCGGCGAGCTGCGGCAGCAGCGCGCGCAGCCGCGGCCGGGTGAAATTCGCATCGCGGTTGGTGGGATCGTCGGCGAAGCCGATCTTCGCCCGCCGCAACGTCGCGATCAGCTGCGACTTCGGGACGTCGAGCAGCGGACGGGCCAGCACGATGCCGTCGCGCATCGACAGACGCGCCATCGCCGACAGTCCGGCCAATCCGCTGCCGCGCAGCATCCGCATCAGCAGGGTCTCGGCCTGGTCGTCACGGGTGTGGGCGGTCAGCACATGGCTCGCGCCGGCCTTGCGCGCGGCCTCTGCGAGGAGGCGGTAGCGGGCCTCGCGCGCCGCCGCGGGCAGCCCCGTCCTCGGCTTTTCGCCGCGCCAGCGCAGGGTCCGGTGCGGTAGGCCGAGCTCGGCCGCGAGCCGCTTGACCTCGCGCGCCTCACGCGCGGCTTCCGGGCGCAGGCCATGATCGACGGTGACGACAAGGAGGCGCGGAGCGCGCGAAAAACTGCGCTGCCAGCGCGCCGCAAGCCACATCAGCGCGACGGAATCAGGGCCGCCGGAGACCGCGAGCACCAGCGCGGGTGCGCTTTTCAGCCCGGCGAAGAGCTGCTTCGCCTCGCGCGCCGAGATCGGTGAATTGTCGTCGTCTGACATGACGCTGCAATCGTCCGCGGATGGATCGACTGTTTAGCGCAACGCCGTCGGCTTTGTCAGCGGATCAGCACTTCACCCGCTTCTGCTCGCGATCGACCGCGGCTTTGACGCCGGCCGAGGCGCGCGGATATTTGCGGCCGACCTCGCCGAAGGCGGCGCAGGCGGCTTCCTTCTCCTTCAGCGCCGCCAGCGACTGGCCGAGCCGCAGCAGCGCATCGGGCGCCTTGGCCGATTTGTCGTATTTGGTGGTCACGGCGAGGAAGGCCTCCGCGGAGTCGCGATATTGCTGGCGCTGGTAGTAGCTTTCCCCGAGCCAATATTGCGCATCGCCGAGCAGCGGGTCGTTCGGATGTTTCTGCGCAAAATTCTTCATGGTCTGCTCGGCGAGCGCGTAGTCCTTGCGCTGCATGTAGCCGATGCCGAGGTCGAACTCGTCGCGCGGCGTTGCCGAGGGCGGCAGCGTCGTCAGGCCGGTGCCGCCTGATGGCGCGGGATAGCCCTGTTGCGCCGGGGGATAGCCGGGCTGTGCTGCCGGCGGCACGCCTTGCTGGTAGCGCGGGCTGGTGTTGGCGAGATCGATCGGCTCGCCGGCGTTGCGGCCGCCGGGGGCACCGACCTGGCCGGTTGCCGGCATCGGTTGCTGGCCGCCGCCGAGCGCGCGCGGCGCGCCGGGCGCATTCGGGCTCTGGCTCGGGTCGAAGGCATCGCCGCGGCGGCGCGTGCCGGGGGCGCCGGGTGCCGGCTGCTCCTGAACGATCGGCGCGGGAGAGGCGATCTGGGGCTGCTCGTAGCCCGGCTGGGCCGGTTGCTGTTGCGGCTGCTGGTGGCGGTAGGGCGGCGCGACCTGAGCCGGCGGCATCGCCGCGACATTGGGCACCTGTCCGGGGGCGGCTTGCGCGCCGCCCTCGAGCGCGCGCAGGCGCTCTTCGAGCTGGCGGTTGCGATATTGCAGCTCTTCGTTCTGGCCGGTGAGCTGGCGCAGCTGGTTCTCGAGCCGCTCGATCCGCATCTCGGGATCGTCATCCGACTGCGCCAGAATGGACTGCGCCAAAACAGGCGGGCTCAAGACCACGGGCGAGCACAAGGAGAGCAGCGCGGCGATCGCCGCAGTGCCGGTAAAGACCTTAAATCTGGATGACATCTTGCCCTGACGACGAAAGCGAAATGGCCTGCGACGGAACCTCGACGCGCCACACATTGAAGTGGAGTACGCCAAAAATGTGACTGCTACAAAGGGGTTTCGGTCACAGATCGCTGAAACGAAACCGGCGCCCTTGAGGGCGCCGGATCATCCGTATCTGAAGCTGAACGGCAGCTGACTGAAAGCGTTACGAGCTCGCGTTCAGCACGGTGACGGCGCGCCGGTTCTGCGACCAGCAGGAGATATCGTTACAGACTGCGACGGGCCGCTCCTTGCCGTAGGAGATCGTGCGCATGCGGTTCGGATCGATGCCGCGCGAGGCGAGGAACGAGCGCACCGACTGGGCGCGGCGGGCGCCGAGGGCGATGTTGTATTCGCGGGTGCCGCGCTCGTCGGCATGGCCCTCGATGGTGAAGGAGTAGCGCGGATAGGTCTGCAGCCACTGCGCCTGCTTCTCCAGGGTCACGATCGCCTGCGGGGTCAGATCGGTCTGGTCGCTCTCGAAGAACACGCGGTCGCCGACATTGACGACGAAGTCCTGCTGACTGCCGGGCGTCGCCGCGCTCGCATTTGCATCCAGGCCCCCGTTCTGCTTTGCGCAGGCGCCCATCGACAGCGCGATTACCACCACTGCGGCCAGCTTCAATCCCTGGAGGATACGCATAGGATAGTTCATTCGGAGCCTCCACGCTCACGTTCGTCCACTGCTGTCCGGTCTACAGGGGGTTGGTTAAGCGAACGTTCCGTCAACCTTGACGGAACCTTGCCTCACACGGTCAAATGCCCCCAACCTGCGAAAAGCACCCGTCATGGTTAATGGGTTGTAAATGTGGCGCGAGGGTGAAGGCAAGCCGCGCCGGGACGCAAAATGCCGGGTTTTGCTGGAATTTTGGACAGGAGAGGCTAAGCGGCCACGGAATGCTCGTGAGAACCCCCCATCAGCCCGGGGACACGACTCAAGCCGGGCTGAGCGGCGCTGAAACGAGCATCGGCCGGGACACGGCCTGGCGCTGGCTGGCACGATCGAACAGCATCCGGCGCTCGAAAGCGCTCGAGCGCATGATCGGAAAGCGGGTCAGGACCCGCTCGCGGAGCTTGGCGAAATCCGAGGCCATCAGGACCACCTGGCGCGAATGCCAGCCCGGAAACGGCCGCGGCTCGGTGAGGGTCTCGTGCAGGAAGACGCGACGATAAAACGCCTGGTGATCCGTCCGCACCATCGCGAGCCCGAGATCGGCCTTGAAATGATCGCAGGCCAGATAGGCCAGCCGCAGCGTCAGATAGGGCAGCTCGTGAAACCGCTGGCTCTTTTCGGGGTCCGCGGCAAACCGCGCAGGATCGACGAAAACCTCGCCGCGATCGAGACGAGGGTGAAGAACGTCGCCGAACAATTCGGATGTGTAGGACATCCGCTGCTCAGACGTCAGGACGTGAAGGCGAAGAGAGCTGCAGAGTTCGCCGTCGAGATAGATGCCGAAGATCCAGGCATTGGGCGATTCGTCGTAGACGTCGACGATCCGGTGAGAGTCCGACGGCGAGATCAATCCGCCGTGCAGATAGGCCCGGTAGCGCATCTCATAGACGGCATCTCGTTCTTCGGGAGTCTCGATGAGACGGTAGTCGACGCGGTCGAACAGCCCGGCCCCCCGCATGTCCTGCGGTGCTCGCGGTTCGGCTCCTGACTTCATCTGGTACTCCCGACACTGCAAGCAACTTCCGCGAGTGCAGGGGAAGATTAATGAGTCCTTAATAAAATTGCAAAGGATTAGGGCCTTTACGGTTAACTTTCAGGCCCGCAAGACTCCGGTGACGTGCCAGAAACACACTGGAAATACAGGAGAAAACAGGAGGGCTGCGTGCGCGCCGCTAGGCGAAGTAGCGCGAGGAGATCGCGATGACCTGGGCGTCCGCGATGCGGCGGCCATGCGAGGCGTCGAGCAGCTGACGAATCCGGATCGCCGGCACGGGCCGACTGAACAGGTAACCCTGCCCTTCGGAGACGGTGCCGTCGGCGCTGATCAGCTCGAGCTGCTCGTTGGTCTCGATGCCCTCGACCACCACCGCCATGCCGAGGTCGGCGGACAGCCGCGCCACGCCGCGCAACAGCGTCAGCGGACGGTCGGTGTCGATACCCTCCAGGAAGGAGCGGTCGATCTTGACCTTCTGCATCGGGAAATTGTGCAGATAGCTGAGGCTGGAATAGCCGGTGCCGAAATCGTCGAGCGAGATGCGCACGCCGAGCGCATGCAATTGCGACAGGATGTCGTGGGTGAGCTGGGTGTTGCGCAGCAGCGAGGACTCGGTGATCTCGATCTCGAGGCGATGCGCCGGCAGGCCTGAGACCTCCAGCGCATAGCGGATCTCGCTCAGCACGTCGCGCTGGTGGAATTGCTGCGGCGAGAAGTTGACGGCGACGCTGACGCCATCCGGCCACTTCATGCATTCCATGCAGGCGCGGCGCAGGATCCAGCGGCCGAGATCGACGATCAGCCCCATGTCCTCGGCGACCGGGATGATGTCGACCGGCGAGACCGTGCCGCGCACCGGATGATTCCAGCGCAGCAGCGCCTCGCAGGTGGTGATCTTGCCGGACTTGAGATTGACCAGCGGCTGGTAGAACAGCTCGAATTCCTCGTTGGCGAGCGCCTTGCGCAGGTCGAGCTCGAGGATGCGGCGCGCCTCGACGGTGGCCGCCATCTCGTCGCGGAAGAAGCAGAAGGTGCCGCGGCCGTCGGCCTTGGCGCGGTAGAGCGCCATGTCGGCGTTCTTCAGCAGCGTATCGGCGCTGACTCCCTCCGGCGAGGTCAGCGCGATGCCGACGCTCGCGCCGATCTCGACCAGATGATTGTCGATGCGGTAGCGCTCGCTCAGGCGTTCGACGATGCGGCGCGCGAGCGCTGCGGCATCCTCCGGCGCAGTGAGGTTCTGCTGGAACACGACGAACTCGTCGCCGCCGAAGCGCGCGACGAAATCCTCCGGACGCAGCATCTCGCGCAGACGATTGGCGACCGCGCAGAGCAGCTGGTCGCCGCAGGGATGACCGAGCGTATCGTTGACCTGCTTGAACTGGTCGAGATCGATGAACAGCAGCGCCGACAGCCGCTCGGCCGAATGCGAGGCCGCCAGCAGGCACTCGATCTCGTTGCGGAAATGGACGCGGTTGGGAAGCGCCGTCAGCTCGTCGTAGCGGGCGAGATGGGTGATCTTGGCCTCGGCGTTGCGCCGCTCGGTGACGTCCTCGAGCAGCACCACCGCGCCCCCGTCGGCCATCGGCTGCACGGTCCAGGCCAACGATCGGTTTCTCTGCGCGTCGGGATCGACAGTCACGATCTCCTTCGCCCGCGAACTCTCGATCTCGGCGACGATCGACTCGCCGCTCGCAGCCGAGATGGAGCCGGAGGAGACGCACGCCGCCACGATATCGCGCGCGCTGACGCCGCTACGCACGAGCGTGTCGGGCAGGTCGAGCATTTCGCCGAAGCGGTGATTCATCACCGCGAGTTGCCTGTCGACACCGAACATGCACAGGCCGTGCGGCATGTTGTTCAGCGCGGTGTCGAACTGCCCGGCGAGTGCCGCCTCGCGTTCGCGCGCCACGACGGCCCGCATGAAGATTCTGTGCAGATTGGCGGAGAGCTGCATGATCGCCAGCAGGAACGCGGCGCTCACGATCGACATCGCCACGTAGTAGGGCGTGGCGTGCCATGCCAGCGCCACGACCGCCGGCGCGAACATGAGCGCAGCCTGCAGATGGTAGATCGAGGGACGGCCGTAAGCCCTCCCCGCACCCCCGCCGACAATCCCGGTGGTGATGGACAGCGCGATCATGTGGACGACGGCGTCGTCGGTGCTCACCAGAGCGAGGGAGCACCACGTTCCGATCGCGGCAGCCTGGATCACCGCGCCGACCAGATAGCGCTTCTGCCAAAGCGCAGCTTCTTCGGGGGTCAGGCTCGATTTGCGAGGCAGGAATCGCCACAGATCGAACAGCCGGATCGCTCCGGCCAGTATGATCAGGCCCAGGGTTGCCCAGGTCAGGAGCTGCCCGGTTCTCAATGCAGTGATGGCCGCTCCGATGGCCACGAAGATGATTCCGGCGAGCAGCGGACCGGGGGCCTCGAAGAGAGAATCGATCTGCGCGGTCGACGCCTTCGGCGCGGCCTGTCCCCGATCGGGTTCTCCGGTCTGGCTTGCGAACTGCATCTGGTTTGTACGCGCGTCCTGTTTGACGCGTACTTTTACCCAGACCAGATGAAGTCTTTCTGAGGGAACATCGTTAAAGTCGAGTTGTTTTTCGGCAATAACGAATCTATTTCCGCTTATATATCAATTAGCTAGGCAAGCCTTGCCGGGCACAAGGTAAAGGAACACTTGCGGCTGCGCGGGGGACGCGAAAAAATCGGTGCTTTTTTTCGAAAACATCGCGCGTCTGAACGCGCGATGTTTTAGCCGCGTGCGCGCTTATTGGCCCGCGGTCGAGGACAATAGCGGCGACCATGCCGGATCGGAGGCGAAGCCCGGCGTCGGCACCTTCAGCTCGTTGCGGCCGGAGATGTCGACGGAGTACAGCGACGGTCCGGCATTGCCGCCGGGGTCGCGGAAGAACATCAGCACGCGGCCGTTCGGCGAGAAGGTCGGCCCTTCATTGTGGAAGCCGGAGGTGAGCAGCCGCTCGCCCGAGCCATCCGGCTTCATGACGCCGATCGAGAACTGCCCGCCGCCTTGCCGGGTGAACGCGATGTAGTCGCCCTTCGGCGACCACACCGGCGTCGAATAGCTGGCGTTGGTGTCGTCCTTGGAGAAGGAGATGCGCTGCGCCGCTCCCCCGCCCGCGCCCATCACATAGATCTGCGACCTGCCGCCGCGATCGGACTCGAAGCAGATGCGGGTGCCATCAGGCGAATAGGAAGGCGAGGTGTCGATCGCCGGCGTGTCGGTGAGGCGCGTGGTCGAACGCGAGCGCAGATCCATCACGAACAGGTTGGAATTGCCGCCCTGCTGCAGGCTCATGATCACGCGCTGGCCGTCCGGCGAGAAGCGCGGCGCAAAGGTCATGCCGGGGAAGTTGCCGACGATCTCGCGCTGGCCGGTCTCGATGTTGAAGAGATAGACCTTCGGATCGCCTTGGCCGAACTCCATGTAGGTGATCTCTTGCGAGTTCGGCGAGAAGCGCGGCGTCAGCACGAGGTCGGAGCCGCGGGTGAGGTACCGCACATTGGCGCCATCCTGGTCCATCATGGCAAGCCGCTTGACGCGGCGCTCCTTCGGCCCGGTCTCGTCGACGAACACGACGCGGCTGTCGAAATAGCCCTTCTCACCGGTCATGCGCTCATAGATCTGGTCGGAGATGATGTGGGCGATGCGGCGCCAATATTCCGGCGAGGTGAAATATTGCTGTCCCGCGAGCTGCTGGCCGGAGATGACGTCCCAGAGGCGGAATTCGGCCTTGAGCCGCCCGTCCGGCTGTCGCGTCATGCGGCCGGTGACGAGGGCCTGCGCGTTGAGGGTCTTCCAGTTCTGGAATTGCGGGGCGACGTCGATGTTGCTGATGCGCTCGATGAAGGCAGCCTGGTCGATCGGCGCGAACAGGCCCGAGCGCTTCAGGTTGTTGGTGATGACCTGCGTGACGCCGTTGCCGACGTCGCCGTCGGACGGCGAGCCCGGCACGAAATTGGAGATCGCGATCGGGATCGGCTGGAATTCGGTGGGATCGATGCGAAGCCGCGGCTGACTCTGCGCGAAGGCATGTCCGCCCCCGAGCATCGCGAGCGTCGACCCGGTCAGGGTCATGAAGCGACGGCGGTTCATCGATCGAGCGTCATTCATTGCAAAATTCTTTTGTTCGGATGTCACAACATGTCTTTCAGGCCGAAAGTCATCGGAATGAGCTTCCAGCTGTCGTATTGCTGCTTCGGCATGAACGAATAGACCTGGCATTGCACGATGGCGCGCTTGGCGCTCTCCGCCACCGCCTGCGCGATCGAGCGCGACGGCCCCCTCACCGCGACGACGATGGGCTCTGACGCGAGCGAGCCGTCGATCTTCATGGGAATGTCGATGTCGGCTTCGTACTGATCCGCATCCTGCCCGTTATAGGTGGGTGTGAAGCAGCGCTTGACCGCACCCTGGAACGCACCGCGCCAGGTCGCGACGTTGTTGGCGGCGGTCCCGGTTGCCGCTCCCAGCGACGCCGATGCATTCAGCGTGGAGCCGGCGAGCTCATGCCGGGTCGCGGCGCGCTTGTCGAGGTCGCGCTGAATCTGCGCGGGATCGAAGCTGCGCTCCTTGGGCTTCGGCTGCTGCTGCGGCTGGACCGCGGCGACCTTCTGCTCCACGGGCTTCGGCGGCGGCTTCTTCGTGTCCAGCTTCTTCTGGAGCTCGGCGATCGGATCTTCCTTGGCCGGATCAGGCTTCTTTTCCTGCGGCTTCGGCTCTTCCTTCGGCTTCGTCTCGGCGACGGGCTTCGGCGGCTCGGGCTTCTTCTCGACCGGCTTCTCGGCGGGCTTCGGCGGCGGCTCGGGCGTCGAGTTGGTCTTGATCAGCTCTTTCTTCTCGGTGACCTTGCCGACGGCATCTTCCTCGGGCTTGGCCTCGGCGATCTTCTCGACCTTGGGCTTCGGCTCTTCCTTCTTGCCGGTCTTCTGCCCCGCCATCATCTGCGCGAGCTGGTCGGTGGAGATGATGTCGACCGGAAGCGACTCTTCCGGAGCGATGTAGGCCTTGCTGCTAAAGGTGACGAGGCCCCATCCCAGCACGAGGACATGGAGGGCAATCGACGCAACGAGTGTCTTGTCGACCTTCACCTTCACCGGCCTAGGACCCCTGATCCGCTTCCGTGACGAGCGCCAGCTTCTTGAATCCGGCTCCCGACAGTAGCCCCATCACCTTGGCCACCGTGCCGTAATCCGCCTTCTTGTCGGCGCGGAGATAAATGCGCTCCTCGAGCCCGCCACGCGCATCCGTGATCGCCTTCAGCTTCGGCACCAGCTCGTTGATCGCGATCTCCTGGTCGTTGATGAACACCTTGCCCTTGATGTCGACCGACATCTGGATCGGCTTCTGGTCGTTCTGCTCGAGACTCTTGGCCTGGGTCTGCGGCAGATCGAGCGGCACGCCGACGGTGAGCAGCGGCGCCGACACCATGAAGATGATGAGCAGCACCAGCATCACGTCGACCATCGGGGTGACGTTGATCTCGGCCATGACCGGCTTGCGCCGGCTGCGGCGGCCGCCGCCTCCGGACGAACTCGCGACGTTCATGCCCATGGTCTGGTGCCCAAATTGCCCTTCACACTAAAGACCTTTCCGTTCCGATGGAATCGGAGCGAGACTCTGTATCCTTGTTTTGACGCGTTTCTTTACGCGAACCGGTACCCACTTCGCTCGAAAACGCTCTATACATGCCGTCCGTCAGCCCCGCTCGTCGATCTGACGCGACAGGATGGCTGAAAATTCATCCGCGAAGCCCTCGAGCCGCTGCGCCTGCCGGTTCACCTCGGACGTGAACTTATTGTAGAAAATAGTGGCAGGAATGGCGGCGATAAGGCCGACTGCGGTCGCAAACAGCGCTTCCGCAATACCGGGGGCCACCACCGCCAGAGAGGTATTTTTCGACGCGGCGATCGACTGGAAGCTCGACATGATGCCCCAGACCGTGCCGAACAGGCCGACAAAGGGGCCGGCGGAGCCGACCGTGGCGAGCACCAGGAGCCGGCGTTCCAGCCGCTCGACCTCGCGTGCGATCGAGACGTTCATGACCTTGTCGATGCGCATCTGAAGGCCGGCGACCGAGCGGGCGTGGCTCTCGAACGAGCGCTTCCATTCGCGCATCGCCGCGACGAAGCACGCGGCCATGGAATGCGTCGGCTTGGCCGAGAGGGTGCGGTAGAGCTCCTCGATCGACTCGCCGGACCAGAAGGCCTGCTCGAAACGGTCCATCGAGCGGCGGGTGCGGGAAAACAGGAAGATCTTGTCGATGGCGATCGCCCAGACCCAGACCGAGCAGGACAGAAGTCCCAGCATGACCCCCTTCACGATCCAGTGAGCCTGCCAGAACAGCGCGATCAGCGACACGTCCGCGGTAGCGGCAACCGGAAGGGCTGACTGAGCCACGTCGGCCGGATTCATAAGCAGTATCCTCTCAAGGCGATCGTTACCTGATGTCCGTGACAGCAAATGGCTGCCGGTTCCCAATTGCCGCGCCAGCACCGGCGCGGCCGGCAAGCCCGCTCAAAGCCTTGTCTGTCTGGGGTGCAGGGGCTGGTCCAAAGCCGGCCGCCTGCATTCCCTGCCAAGATGTCAAAACTATGGGCCTCGACCTCGGGCTTTGGGCGCGATTGTCCGTGAATACCAGACCCCGCCGATGGTTAATGCCGGGTTACCAGGGGTGAATTTGGCTGCCGGAAAGGTAGGCAGCGCAGAGGGATGGCCGTCTTGCCGCAGCGAGGGGGTGTGGGGCGCGGCGGCTGACTTGGGCGCGCCGCCGCCCCCGGGCGTAATCGGTTCCCTCCCCCCTTGCGGGGGAGGGTTAGGGAGAGGGGTGCCACACGGGGACTCGTTCTGAGGCGCGAAGAAATTGGAGGCACGCAACGAACACCTTTTTCCGGGCCACCCCTCTCCCCCCCGCCCTCCCCCGCAAGGGGGGAGGGAGCGCAGTGCGGCCCGGGGCTGAAATCGCGCGTCACCAGATCCTCGCACTCCCTCAGCGGGCACGAGCTGATAGGCTCCGCTCGCGGACAACAACGTGCCGATGTCATCGGCCAGCCCTAAGGAACTCCCATGCCGAAACCACAAACAAATGTGCGGTGGATGACCGCCGCGATCGTATCGGTCAGCCTCGTCACGTTCAGCCCGGGTCGCGCCGCGTCGGTTTCGCCGGTCGCCGCGGAAAACGGCATGGTGGTCTCAGCGCAGCATCTGGCGACACAGGTGGGTGTCGATGTGCTGAAGCGCGGCGGCAATGCCGTCGATGCCGCCGTGGCCGTCGGTTATGCCCTGGCCGTGGTCTATCCAGCGGCCGGCAATCTCGGCGGCGGCGGCTTCATGACGATCAATCTCGCCGACGGCCGCAAGACCTTCCTCGATTTCCGCGAGACCGCGCCCAAAGCGGCGACGGCCAACATGTATCTCGACAAGGATGGCAACGTCATCAAAGGCATCTCGACCAAGGGGCATCTGGCCGTGGGCGTGCCGGGATCCGTCTCCGGGATGGAATATGCGCGCGAAAAGTACGGCACCATGAAGCGCGCCGACCTGCTCGCCCCGGCAATCCAGCTCGCCGAGCAGGGCTTTGCACTGGACCAGGGCGACATCGACTTGTTGCGCACCGCCACCGCGGATTTTCGCGACGATCCCGCATCGGCCGCAATCTTCCTCAACAACGGTCAGCCGTTCCAGGTGGGCGAGAAGCTGGTGCAGGGCGAGCTCGCCAAGACGTTGCGCGAGATCAGCAGCAAGGGCACCGACGGCTTCTATAAAGGCTGGGTCGGCGGCGCCATCGTGGCGTCGAGCCAGGCCGGCAAAGGTCTGATCACGCAGGACGATCTCGACACCTACAAGACGCGCGAGCTTGCGCCTGTCGAGTGCGACTATCGCGGCTATCACGTGATTTCCGCACCGCCACCGAGCTCGGGCGGCGTCATCATCTGCGAGATCCTGAACATCCTGGAGGGCTATCCGCTCAAGGAGCTGGGCTACCACTCCGCGCCGGCCGTGCACGTGCAAATCGAAGCCATGCGGCACGCTTACGTCGACCGCAACAGCTACCTCGGCGATCCTGACTTCGTGAAGAATCCGCTCGACCGCCTGCTCGACAAGAATTACGCGGCCAATATCCGCGCCGTGATCGATCCGAACAAGGCTGGCGTGTCCAAGGACATCAAGCCGGGCGTCGCGCCGCACGAGGGCAGCAACACGACGCACTATTCAATCGCGGACAAGGACGGCAACGCAGTCTCAGTGACATACACGCTGAACGACTGGTTCGGTGCCAAGGTCACCGCGGCCAAGACCGGCGTGCTGCTGAACGATGAAATGGACGACTTCACCGCCAAGGTCGGGGTGCCGAACCTTTATGGCCTGGTGCAGGGCGAGGCGAATGCCATTGCTCCCGGCAAGCGACCGCTGTCCTCGATGAGCCCGACCATCGTCACCAAGGACGGCAAGACCGTCATGGTGGTGGGCACACCCGGCGGCAGCCGCATCATCACGGCCGTGTTGCAGACCATGGTCAACGCAATCGACTACGGCATGAACGCGCAGGAAGCCGTCGACATGCCGCGCATCCACCAGCAATGGCTGCCCGATCTGACCAATGTCGAGACCTATGCGCTGTCACCGGACACGCAGAAGATTCTGGAGAGCATGGGCCACAAATTCGGCCCGCCGCAGCCGGCCAACCATCTCGCAGTCATCATCGTCGGCGCGCCGTCACTGAACGGCGAGCAGGTCGGCAACAATCGCTATTACGGTGCCAATGATCCGCGCCGCAACTCGGGACAGGCGGCGGGGTATTGAGGGAACGCGTAGGGTGGGCAAAGGCGCAAAGCGCCGTGCCCACCACCGAGCGGCGCGCTCTAATCGAACGCGGTGGGCACGCTTCGCTCTGCCCACCCTACGGGAGAACGGCTCGACGGACAGTCGCACCCCTCACCACTTCTCCTTCGAGGTCCGCACATCGAGCTCGAACGACCAGGCGCGTTCGGGCTGGCGGTAGAGGAAGGCGAAGGCATCGACGATGCCTTCGATGTCGATCAGGCTGTCCTCGCGGCTGGCAGCATCAGGAAAGCGCGCAAAGATCTTGTCGCCTGCGATGGCGCCGTCGACCACGACGTGGCCGACGTGGATGCCGTCGGCCGCGTATTCCTTGGCCATTGCCTGCGCCAGCGTGCGTAAGCCCGCCTTGGACGAGTTGAAGGCACCGTAGCCGGAGCGGCCGCGCAGCGAGGCGCTGGCGCCGGTGAAGAGCAGCGTGCCCGATTTCTTCGGCACCATGCGGCGGACCGCCTCGCGGCCGAACAGGAAACCGCCGAAGCACACGACGCGCCAGGCTTTCTCGAAATAGTCGGCGTCCATCTCGATGATCTTGCCCGGCGTGTTGTTACCGGCGTTGTAGATGGCGAGGTCGAGCTCTTCGCCGGCGGCATCGAACAGAGCGGCGATATCGCGCTCGCTGGTCGCATCCGCAACAACAGGCACGGCCGCGCCACCCGCTTTCGTGATATCGTCGGCAACCGCCTGCAGCGCGGACAGCGTGCGGCCCGCGACGATCACCTTGAGGCCGTCGGCCGCAAAGCGCTTGCAGAGCCGGGCCCCGAGCCCGCGGTCCGGGCCGACGCCGATCACGATTGCCGTCTTCATGGGACTCTCCGAAGCTTGATGGATCACGCCGCCGAGGCGGGCTCGGGGCAGTTGGTCAGCCGCGCGGGATTGCCGATCGCGGTGCAGCCGGCGGGAATGTCTGACGTCACGACCGCATCGGCACCGATCCTGGCAAAATCGCCGACGCTGATGTCGCCGAGAATGGTCGCGCCGCCGCCGATGTAAACGCCGCGGCCAATGCGCGGCGAGCGCGCCGGCAATTCACTGCGGCGGCCGATGCTGACGTTCTGAAGAATGGTGACCTCGTCGGCGATCACCACATTCGCACCGATCACGATGCCGGTGGCGTGATCGAGATAGACCGAGGATCCGATGCTGGCGGCCGGATGAATGCTGACTTGCAAGACGTTCGACGCCTCGTTCTGAAACAGCAGCGCCGCGTCGCGATAGTCATGACGCCACAGCCAGTTCGAGACGCGCCAGGCCTGCAGCGCGACATAGCCCTTGTAGTGCAGCAATGGCGGCAGCAGGTCGGTGATTGCGGGATCGCGGAGCGCGATGGCCCTGAGGTCGCGGCCGGCGGCTTCGATCAGCTCGGGCTCACTGCGAAAGGCGTCGCGGGAGAAGGACGTGAAGCGCGCGCGCTCGGTGGCGCTGGCGCCAAGCCGTTGCCCGATCAAAGCGGCCAGCGCCGCGGCAAAATCGTCATGGGCGAGAATGCTGCCCGCAAGCGCCTTGCCGAACACGGGATCGGCGGCGGCCGCGCGCTGCGCCTCGCTGCGAAGCTTACACCAGAGGCTGTTGCTCGCCATGATCGCGGCTTCCGCCATTGTCGCCTCCGGTGTTCCTGCTCAGGTGCCGAATATAGGGCGTGGGTGGCCCCCGCGCCACGGCGCACGCGTGGCCCCCGAGCAACATGCCGCAGCTCCCCGTGAGGCTACGAGCTTGCATGCCAGGCACCCGCGACCATATAGTCGGTTCGCAATTCGGCCGACGCTGTGTCGGCCGGGGATGTCCACGCAGAGCATCTCAAGCCCCCGCGGTGGTCCGCCATCCGCGGGTTTTTCGTACCCGGCGTCCGTCTGAGCAGCCGGCACGGGATCCTGATCCCCTCACCCAAGGTCAACGCCAAGACATGTCGCCTAACACGCCTGCCGACGATCATCACGACGACGTCATGTACCCCTCCGCCATACCGTTCGTGCTGGTCCATCTCGGCTGCTTCGCGGCCATCTGGTCGGGCGTCACCTGGGAGGCCGTCACGATCTGCGCTTCACTCTATGTCGCGCGCATGTTCGCAATCGGGGCCGGCTACCACCGCTATTTCTCCCACAAGGCTTTTGCGACCGGCCGGGTGTTTCAGTTCATCCTGGCCTGCCTCGCGCAGAGCAGCGCGCAGAAGAGCGTATTGTGGTGGGCGGCCAAGCATCGGCACCATCATCTGCATTCCGACACCGAAATGGACGTGCACTCACCGCGTCACCGCGGTTTCCTGTACAGTCATGTCGGCTGGATCTTTTACCGGCAGCACGACGCCACCGACCTCGTGAAAGTCGGCGATCTCACGGTCTATCCGGAGCTGATGTGGCTACACCGGCTGGAGCTCCTGCCCGCCGTCGTGCTTGCAGCGCTCTGCTTCCTGGTTGCAGGGTGGTCGGGTCTGGTGGTCGGCTTCCTGTGGAGCACGGTGCTGCTCTATCACGCGACCTTCTGCATCAACTCCCTCGCCCATGTGCATGGACGCAAGCGCTACGTGACGGGCGACGATTCCCGCAACAACTGGCTGCTGGCGCTACTCACTCTCGGTGAGGGCTGGCACAACAATCACCACGCCTATCAGAGCAGCGTACGGCAAGGCTTCCGCTGGTGGGAAGTCGACGTGACCTATTACGTCCTGAAGGTGCTGTCCTGGTTCGGCGTGGTCTGGAACATGAAGGCGCCGCCCGAACTCGTGCTGCGCAACGAGCAGCCGCTCGGCGCACGGGTCATCAATCGGGCGGCCCGTCAGCTTGCCGGACGGTTCGACGCTCACGCGCTGGCGCACGCGATTTCGTCGGCGCTGCACCGCGCCGATCTCGCCCAGCTGCAACTGCCGACGCTGCACGACATCCTCAATCGCGCCCATGACAGCGTCGATGCGCTGACGCATCTGCACCTGCCGAAGATTCCGACGCGCGAGGAATTTCTCACTGAAGCCAGGGCGATGTTCGCGCGGACGCGATCGCTCAACGAGATCGTGGACCACGCCTACGAACAGTTTTTGACGTCGGTTCGCGCGCAGCTCGTCACGGTGCGCTGAACTCTTCGGCGCCGCTTGTGCCGCCGGGACGCGTCCCCTCGCACGCGCGGCCCGGCTGGGCCCGCTTGCGCAGGCTAAGCGCATGAAGCCAGCCGCCCGCCGCGAAGAGGACCGGCAGGACGAAGAGCACGAAATCGCGGAGCAGGATCATGGGGCAAGCTCCGCTGTCGCAAACTTGACGGCGCGCCGCAGCGCGAACGCGGCAAGCTCGTAGAGGGCGCAACTGAGAAAGATCTTCCGGGCCTCGGTGGTCACGAGGTCCTGGTAAGACTTGATCTCCGTCGGCCAGTGGTTGAGGAACGCGATCGCCAGCGGCACTGAGACGCCGAACCGATCGAACAGCCCAGAAGCGCGCTCGAGAAGCGCGAGCCGCCGTCTCATCTCTTTGCGTTCGACACTGGTCACGGTCGGCCCTGTTGGCGCGCGGGAAGCGCGCTGTCACGGCTTGGTCGGGCCGGGCGCGGATCGGGTTCTATCGGCCCTGCACATGTGCGTGATCGACGCCACAGAGCGAGCGCCCGCCGGCGCAGAGCCGGAAATGGCAGTCGGGATCGAGCGCGCAGCCGCCATAGACGAAGCTGATATAGCCGAGCACCGCGAAGGCGGTGATGCCAAGCAGCAGGCGGGTGGTGAGGTCCATGCGCTTTTAGTGTCGGTGAACCGTGGGACGGTTCGGGAGGCTTGATCTACCCCCTCTCCCCGTTCTTACGGGGAGAGGGTTGGGGTGAGGGGCTCTCTCCACACATGAGATCGTCGATACACCTGTACCCCCTCACCCGGATCGCAAGAGCGATCCGACCTCTCCCCGCAAGCGGGGAGAGGTGAAAACCAAACCGCCCGTCTGCGGGTTGCGCAGACGGGCGGCTCGGGGCCATCAGGACTTTGGGGGCATGCGCCTGAAGGCTTTGAGAGGTATCAGCCCTGCTGCTGGTCGGTCGGCGGCGGGGTTGGACGCGTCTTGTGCTGGGCCATGAACTGGTCGAACTCTTCCTTGTCCTTGGCGTGGCGCAGACGGTCGAGGAAGTTCTTGAACTCGACCTGCTCCTCCTCGAGCCGGCGCAGCGTTTCAGTGCGGTATTCGTCGAAGGCGCGGTTGCCGGAGGACGGCGGACCAAAGCCAAAGCCGAAGCCGCGGCGCTCCATGCGGTCACGCATGCGATCCATCTTGTACTGCATCCGCTCCATCTTGTTCTGCCAGCGATCCTGGTGGCTCCAGCACGACATTCTTCTGCTCCCGAGTGTGAAAAAGAGAAGGGCAAGTCCGATCGGCCACCAGATGATGAAGCCGAGAATGGTCACGGCAATCCAGCCAGGATGCCAGGGCGTATCGAGCATGTGGGGCCGCTCGTACTGCTGTTGGTCCGAGGGGCCGCGCCAGCGATTGACATCAGCGGTGTAGGCCATTTCCCTTCTCCATCACGGCACCAGCGCCGTTGTGAATGTAAATAACATTTACATAGCTAGACCATCCCGCGATTTTGTCAAGCTGGCCACCCGACAGGCCCGCGGAATTATTTGCGCAACTTTATTTCGGCTTGCCCCAAGGACCGCCTGGAGTGCCGCCCGGCGGCACCCCAGAACCGGAGGAAGCCTCCGGCGGCACTGGCGGCGGCTCGGCGCCCTTCTGCGGGGGGCGGCGGTCGGTCGGGAAGCCGAGGCCGCGCAGATAGATCAGCACCTCGGCCTCGAGCAGCTCGTCCGGCGACATCGGCAGCTTGCGCCGCGCTGCATCGCCGCGGGAGAACAGCGAAGCGACGCCGTGCGCCATCGACCAGATGTGCAGCGCCATCATCATCGCCGGCGGGCGCGGCGTGCCTGGAGGCGCGAGCGCCGCGAGACGCTCGGCGGCGGCGCGAATGACGTTAAAAGCGCGCTCGCTTGCGGCCTGTAGCGCCGGATTGGCATCGACCGGCAGGCCGGATTCGAACATCGCGTTGTAGAACGCGGGCTCTTCGCGGGCGAAGGCGAGATAGGCCCGGCCGACACGCTCGAACGCGGTGACGGTGTCGGGGCGCCCGTCGTCCCAGGCTGCGGTGAGACGCGATTCAAACTGTTCAAAGCCGCGCTGGGCGATCGAGGACAACAGCTCGTCGCGGTCGCGAAAATGTCGGTACGGCGCCGCCGCGCTGACGCCGGCCATGCGTGCGGCATCGGCGAAGGTGAAGCCGGCCGCGCCCTTCTCGGCGATCAGCCCGAGGGCAGCCTGCAATAGGGCTTCCTTCAGATTACCGTGGTGATAGCCGCGCTCCGCGCGGCGCTGCTCCTTGCGCCAGCTCATGTGAACGACTTTTACATGAGCCGCGCGTGAAGGTCACTAGCACAGACCGGGTTTGATTAACCCGTATTTTCACTGTCATTCCGGGGCGATGCGAAGCATCGAACCCGGAATGACGGTGACTGGAGGCTACATCTGCGGAATCGCCAGCACGGGCATGACCTCGACCGCCTCGCCCGGGAAGATCGCGAAATGCGGATGGTTCGCGAACAGCTTTGCAGCCTCCTCCTGCGAGGCGGCCCGCACCACCGTGAAGCCGGTCAGCGCGTTGCTGATCTCGGCGATGCCGCTTGCGTCGATCCGGCGGGTCTTGCCGAGCGGGCCGCCCATCTCGACGATGACGTCCTTGTGCTTCTCGACCCAGCCATGCCAGGCGGCCATGCCCTCGCGCTCTTTTGCCTTTCGTTCGGCTTCGGGCATCGCGTGCCAAGCTTTCATTTTTTCGCCGCTCGCGCTGCCAAGATAGACGGCGAGGAATTTGTGCTCGGTGCTCATCGGTTCTCTCCTTGTTGATCGATTGACGGCCGCCGCGAATTCACGGCGGCATGGTGGCTACTTCTTGAGGTCGCCAAAGCCGGCGGCGGCCGCCTGCACGTCAGGCGGAAAGTCGCTCATCTCCTGCACCTGCCGGATCTCGATGACCTCGTTGGCCGAGGCCGGGCACTTCTTGGCCCAGGCGATCGCCTCGGCGCGCGAGGCAACCTCGATCATCCAGTAGCCGCCCAGGACTTCCTTGGCCTCGGCGAACGGGCCGTCGGTCACGACGGGCTCGCCGGTCGCAAACGAGACGCGCGCACCCATCGACGGCGGGTGCAGGCCGTCGAGCGTGATCAGCACGCCGGCATCCTTCAGCGCCTCGTTGTAGCGCATCATCGCGGCGACGCGTTCGGGATCGAGTTGCACGTCCGGCGGCGCGGTCTCGTAGCCGAGCGGGATCATCAGCATCATGAATCGCATGAGGGTTCCTTGCTTTCGCTGTCGGAGAGAGGGGCGGCTGAGCCACCCGCCCTCACCTCCAAGACGAGCGGGATCCTACCGAACCGACAAGGCGGCGAAAATTATTCGGCAGGTTATTGCGCGGCCCTGAAGCGCGATGAGATCAGGATGAATCGTCATCGCGCTTTAGCTCGTTGTTTGCGCATGATCTTTTCGGAAAACCGCTATGCACTTTTCCGGATCATGCTTTAACGCGGCTGCGGAAGGAAACGGCCGTCCTGCCGGGCAGCGCCGAAATAGACGTCGATCCGGCGGACCTTGCCTCCGGCCAAGGTGAAGAACTCGGTGTTGCGAAAGCTCCTGCCATCTCTGGCCAGGCAGTGATAGGTGACGAAGGCCTCGTCGCCGCGGACGAAGATGCGCTCGATCTCATGGCGCGCGATCCAGCCGGTATCCTTCCAGCAGCGTGCGAAATAGGACGCCTTGTCGAGATCGTCGTCGAACGGGCTGGTGAAACGGAAATCGTCGGCGAGCGCATCGCTGACCCGTTGCCGGTCATTGGCGAGATAGGCGTCAAACAGGTTCCGAATCACGCGTTCATTGTCATCGGGCATCGATCGTCTCCGCGGTGGATGTCTTTGCTGATGGAAGACGATTCACCCCCGCTCACACCGACATCGCCCATCGCTGTCGCAAGAAATGATGCGTATGCGCGCCCGTAGGATGACGGCCCGACCTATGGACTTCGCCGTGCATATGAATCCGGAAGACATGGTCTTTCTCCTCCAGACCAAAGGGCAGTAAAAGGAGCCCGCACTCACGCGCGTTCCCTTTGTACACAGGACAGATCCCCCCATGCCCCCTGCCCCGCAAAAAGTCGCCCTCGTCACTGGAGCCGCGCGCGGCATCGGGCTTGCGACGGCGAAGAAGTTCCTGGCCGAGGGCTGGCGCGTGGCGCTGCTCGACATCGAGGGCGAGTTGCAGGCGCGCGCGGCCGCAGCACTGGAAAAGCTCGATGACACGCTGGCGATCAGCTGCGACGTATCCGACGCGGCGGCCGTTGGAGCTGCAATGGCCGCAATCATGAGCCGGTTCGGCCGGCTCGATGCGCTCGTCAATAATGCCGGCGTCGCCGTGTTCGCGCCGGTGCTGGAGACCAGCGACGCGGACTGGAACAGGATCATGGCGGTCAACCTCACCGGCCCGTTCCTGTGCACCAAGGCGGCTGTGCCCTTGATGCGCGAGCTGGGCGGCGGCGCCATCGTCAACATCACCTCGATCTCGGCGGTGCGCGCCTCGACGCTGCGCTCGGCCTACGGCACCAGCAAGGCCGGCCTTGCGCACCTGACAAAGCAGCTCGCGGTCGAGCTCGCCTCGCTCAACATTCGCGTCAATGCGGTGGCGCCGGGGCCGGTCGACACCGCGATGGCGAAGCAGGTGCACACCAGGGAAATCCGCGCCGACTATCACGACGCCATGCCGCTCAACCGCTACGGCCTGGAAGAGGAACTCGCGGAGGCGATCTACTTCTTCTGCTCGGAACGATCGAGCTACATCACCGGCCAAATTTTGGCCGTTGATGGCGGCTTCGATGCAGCCGGCATCGGCCTGCCGACGCTGCGCGGGCAGCGGCGGAACGGGTAGGCACGGGATTTGTAGGTGGGCAAAGGCGCAACGCGCCGTGCCCACCAATTCTCCCAATTTGCGGCGCGATTGGTGGGCACGCTAAGCCCGTCATCGGGCGCGCATCCGCGCGACCGGTGGCTTTGCCCACCCTACGAAAACCGAGTTGGTGGAGAGTTCATGCAACGCATCACCGTCCTCAAAGCCCTGATGCTCGCATCTGCGCTGCTCGCCGCCGCGCCCGCCGCGGCCGAAATCCGCATCATCCAGTCGCCGGGTGGGCAGGTCGGGCCGTTCCTCGATCTGTTCGAGCAGGTGCGTGAGAGCGGCGAGCGCGTGGTGATCGATGGTCCGTGCCTGTCAGCCTGCACGCTGGTGCTGAGCATCGTGCCGGGCGAGCGCATCTGTGTGACAAAGCGGGCCGTGCTCGGCTTCCATGCCGCGCGGTCGGTCGACCGGCGCGGGCGCTTCTATGCCGAGCCGGAAGCATCCGAGGCGGTGCTCTCCGCCTATCCCGGCCCGGTGCGCGACTGGATCAGCCGCCGCGGCGGCCTTACCTCACGGCTGCTCTTGCTGAAAGGGCGTGATCTCGCCGCGATCTACCCACGCTGCCGATGAGGTTTTCGCGGCCGGCTGCTCCCGCCCGCACAGAGCGCGGCGGGCACCGGCTGTTCCTCTAAAAGAGAGTTTGGATCAACGGCGCCAGCTTCAAGCTTGCGCAGATGAGCATCCCCCAAAGGGCAAAATTGATCTGTAGCGCCGCTGCCATCGGTCGCTCCCCTTCCAAGTCCGTTCATCCCGGTTTGTCGGTCTTGTGAACCAGAATTAGCGATTTTGTCACGGAGATGACAGCTTAATCTTGCGCCAATTGTTGTGCGCTGCGGTCCGCGCCATATGACGCGAACCGCAGTTTTCGTTGACTGCATCAAGCGTCCACGCGGGCCTACATGCCTTCGGCGGGACAGTTCACCATCCAGGGAATGCCGAACTTGTCGACGCACATGCCAAAACCCTTGGCCCAGAAGGTCTTGCTGAAGGGCATGGTGACGGTGCCACCATCGGCAAGGGCTTTGAACTTGCGCTCGCCCTCCGCGGGATCCATCACCGTGAGCGAGATCGAAAAGCCCTGCGGCTTGTGAAAATGCTCGGGCGGCGTGTCGGAGCCCATCAGCACGGCGCCGCCGGGCAGCGTCATCCGCGCATGCATGATCGTCTTCTCGCGGCCGGGCGGGCCGGGAGGCATATCTGATGCCGGCGCTTCCGAGAGGCGCATCATGGCGTCGATGTTGCCGCCGAGAATCTTGGCGTAATAATTGAACGCCGCTTCGCAGGTGTCCTGATAGAACAGATAGGCGCTGAGCATCGTTTCTCTCCTCTTCTTCGCTTGCTTGAGGGCGTTACTTCTCGGTGAGCTTCTTCAGGCTGGCGAGACCGGCCTCGAAGTCCTTGCCGATCATGTTGTCCATGTTGATGAAGACCTGCATGAGCTTCGACATGAAGGGGGCCGGACCGTACATCGCCCATGTGACCAGTGTGGCATCGCCTTGCGGCACAAAGGTGAACTCGGCGGTGTTATGACCTTCGAACGGGCGCTCGAAATCGAGCTTGATACGGAGCTTTGACGGCGTATTCGCCTCGAGGATCTCCATGTGGCCGGCGCCGACATTGTTGTTGCCGTCCCAGGCATAGGTCGCACCCTTTCCTGCCGCGGTTCCGCCGTAGGTACGCTTCATGGCGGGATCGCGGTTCTCGTAAGGTGACCACCCAGTCCAGAAGCGGAAATCGGAAACCAGCGGATAGACCGCAGCGGCCGGCGCCTTCACGGCGATCGAGCGCTCGACACGGAACGTGTCGGGTTTTGTCACGGCGAAGACGAGGATGGCCGCAATTCCGACCGCGAGCACTACGGCAGCAATGGCAACAGCTTTCAGCATGAATGGCTCCCTTGGATATGGAATTAAGACGAAGGGGAACGGCGGGGGCCGACAATTCGAGGTCGAAAATTATTTGCCGTCATTCCGGGGCACCCGAAGGGTGAACCCGGAATCTCGAGATTCCGGGTTCGGTCCTACGGACCGCCCCGGAATGACGGCGTGGTTGGGTGCCCCGGAATGACGCCCGCGGCGTCACTTCACCTTCGCGGCCTGCTTCGTGCCTCCGCCGCCGCTTTTCGGCTGGCTGTCGCGGATCAGGCGGTCGAGATGCATGCGGATGTGGGCGGCTTCCGCGGAGGTGTTGGCGAGCGCGATGGCGCGGTCGAAGGCGATGCGGGCTTCGTCGTTGCGGCCGAGCTGCATCAGGAAGGCGCCGCGCACGCCATAGAAATGGAAGTAGTTGGCGAGCTTCGGCGCCAGCGGCTCGATCAGATCGAGCGCGGCTTGCGGCCCGCGCACCTTGGAGACCGCGACCGCGCGGTTGAGCGTCACCACCGGCGACGGCTGCACCACCTCAAGCGCACCATAGAGCAGGTCGATCTGGGTCCAGTCGGTCTCTTCCGGCGTTGCCGCGCGCGCATGCAGCGCGGCGATCGCGGCCTGTATCTGGTAAGGCCCGCTGCGACGATGTCGCATCGCCTTGTCGATCAGCGCGAGGCCCTCCGCGATCATGGTGCCATTCCACAGCGAGCGGTCCTGGTCGTCGAGCAGGATCAGCGAACCATCGGCGGCAAAACGCGCGGCGCTGCGGGCATGCTGCAACAGGATCAGCGACGTCAGCCCCATGATCTCCGGCTCGCTCTGGAACAGCCGCAGCAGCAGCCGCGCCAGCCGGATCGCCTCCTCGCAGAGCGGCTTCCTGATCTCGGCGGTGTCGCCGCTCGCCGAATAGCCCTCGTTGAAGATCAGGTAGATCATCGCGGCGACGCCGGCGAGCCGCTCCGAGCGCTCGACCGCGCCGGGCGCCTCGAACGGCGTCCCGGCCTCGGCGACCTTGGCCTTGGCGCGGGTGATGCGCTGCTCCATCGCCGCCTCCGACACAAGGAAGGCACGCGCGATCTGCTTCACCGTGAGGCCGGAGACGATGCGCAAGGCGAGCGCGATCTGCTGCGTCGCCGGCAGTTGCGGATGGCAGCAGATGAACATCAGCCGCAAGATGTCGTCGCGATAATGCGAGCCGTCGAGCCGCTCGGCGAGCGCGCCTTCGGCGTCGTCGAGATCGGAGATGGCCTGGTCGTCCTCCGGCAGCGGCTGCTGCTTGCGGGCGCGGCGCACCTCGTCGATCGCGACGTTGCGGCCGACCATGATCAGCCAGGCCGCGGGATCGCGCGGCGGCCCGTTCTGCGGCCAGGTCTTCAACGCGCGCAGACAGGCGTTCTGAAAAGCCTCCTCGGCGGTGTCGAGATCGCGGAAATAGCGCAAGAGCGCGCCGACCGCCTGGGGTCGCGCCGAGGTCAGCGCAGTCTCGATCCAGGCGGTGTCGGTATCGCTCACGCCGAAATTCCTCCGGGCCGGAACACGCCGACCGGACGCACCTCGTAGGCGCCGCCGGGGTTGGCAGCGCCAAGGTCGCGCGCAACGTCGAGTGCCTCGTCGAGATTCTTGCAGTCGACGATGTAGAAGCCGAGCAGCTGCTCCTTGGTCTCGGCATAGGGACCGTCGAGCACCAGCGGCGGGTCCTCCTTGCGCAAGGTCGCAGCCGCCGTGGTCGGCAGCAGCCGCGCCACCGGGCCGAGCCGGCCCTGCTTCGAAAGGCCCTCCTGCACCACGGCGAGCTTCTTCATCACGGCCTCGTCCTGCTCCCTGCTCCAGGAGCCGACGAAGTCCTCGTCGTGATAGCAAAGGATCGCATAAAGCATGGGCAGCACTTTCCCTGAACGCTTGTTTTGAAGACGATCCACTATGCCCCGCCCCGACAGTGCTGCGGAAAAAATTTGCGAGAAAAATCCGGCAGATCGTGCCAAGGAGGGTTTTTGAACGCGGAACCGACGAGGCACTTCGAAATGAGCATGGGCACACTGGCCGTCCTGATCAACAGCACGCAGCAGAACTGGCTGCCGGAGCGCTGGAAGGCCCGGTTCGATGCGGTCTGCGGCGGCCGCCGCGTGGTGCTGCTGCCGGATGCCTCCCTCGATCCGGCCGAGGTGCACTATGCTGCGGTGTGGAAGCCGGTGCCGGGCGACCTCGGCTCCTTCCCCAATCTGCGGGCGATCTTCAATCTCGGCGCCGGCGTCGACGCGCTGATGGCGGACAAGAGCCTGCCCGACGTGCCGCTGGTGCGCGTCGCAGTGCCTGACCTGACCAACCGCATGACCGAATATGTCGCGCTGCACGTGCTGATGCACCACCGCCAGGAGCTTTACCTGCGCGAGTCGCAGCGCGCGAAGCGCTGGGAGCCGCAATATCAGTGGCCGGCGAGCGCGGTGACGGTCGGCGTCATGGGCCTCGGCACGCTCGGCGCTGACGCGGCCGACGTGCTGCGCCGGCTCGGCTTCCGCGTCGCCGGCTGGAGCCGCAGCCCGCGCACCATCGCGGGCGTCGACTGCTTCCATGGCACGGCCGGCATGGATGCCTTCCTGCGCAAGACCGACATCCTGGTCTGCCTGCTGCCGCTGACGCCTGATACAAACGGCATTCTCAACCGCGATGTGTTCGCCAAGCTCAACCGCAAGAGCCCGCTCGGCGCGCCCGTGCTGATCAATGCCGGCCGCGGCGGCCTGCAGAACGAAGCCGACATCCTGGCCTGCCTCGACGACGGCACGCTGGGCGCCGCCTCGCTCGACGTGTTCGTGCAGGAGCCGCAACCGAAGGACAGCCGGTTCTGGACCCACCCGAAGGTGGTGCTGACGCCGCACAACGCGGCCGACACGGATGCGGATGCGATCTCGGCCTATGTCGCCGAGCAGATCGCGCGGTTCGAGGCGGGCGGGGTGCTGGAGAACGTGGTGGATCGGGCGCGGGGGTATTAGGCCCTCGGGATTTCGCGAACGCTGGCGCCTCATTCTCGGTGTCATCCCGGCGAAGGCGGGGACCCATAACCACAGGGAGCAGTTTTGCGGAAGGTCGTAGTTCGGAACTGCGACCAACGATCATCGATGGATTCCGCTGTATGGGTCCCCGCCTTCGCGGGGACGACAGCTTTTCTGGGGCCGGTAGCCCCGCGCATAATTGCTGCCACCGCGCCCCACAACCACCCCGCGCCCCCGTCCCGTTCACCCTCTCTTAGCGAGAAGTTGATAGGCGTTGTTAACCAACGCTCAAACAACGAGTCGGACATGCGGGCGAGCCTCGGCCTCAGGATGCGGATCACGGTTGCGCTGGCGGTGACAGCGGCGGCGACCGCGCTGTTTGCCGTGCTGGGCGCGATGTGGATCATCTCAGGGATCATCGACCGCGCCGACCAGCGCGAGCTGCGCAGCCATTATGATGCGCTGCTGTCACGCATCGCCGAGGAATCTCGCCGCGCCGCCGCCATGAGCACGGTGGTGGCCGCGATGCCGGCGACGCAGGATGCGATGGCGAAGCAGGACCGCAACGCCCTCGTCGGCCTGTTCGGGCCTGTGTTTGCCGCGACCAAATCGGACTACGGTGTCGAGCAGTTCCAGTTCCATGTGGCACCAGCGACATCGTTCCTGCGCGTGCATCAGCCGGCCAAATTCGGTGACGACCTCTCCGGCTTCCGCAAGACGGTTCTGATTGCCAACCAGGAGCGCAAGGTCGTGGTCGGTCTCGAGGGCGGCGTCGCCGGCCTCGGCATCCGCGGCGTGGTGCCGATCGCGCAAGGGACCAATCATCTCGGCTCGGTGGAGTTCGGCCTGACCTTCGGTCAGTCCTTCCTCGACGACTTCAAGACCAACCGCCATGTCGACGTCGCCTTCCATCTCGCCGACGGCGCTGGCTTCAAGCTGTTCGGCGGCACGCTGAACGGCAAGAGCTTCTTCGATGCGGCGGATTACGCCCGCGCTGCCGGCGGCGATTTTACGGTGCGGCAAGGGAAACTGGACACGACGCCAGTCGCCGCGCTGCTCGGACCGATCAGGGACTTTTCCGGCAAGCCGCTCGGCGCGGTCGAGCTGGTGATGGACAATGCCGATTATGTCGCGTCCGCCGATCGCGCCTGGTGGCTGTCGCTCGGTATCGCCACGCTCGGGCTGGCGCTGGCGGCGATCGTCGGCTACCTCATCGCCCGCAGCATCTCGCGTCCGATCCTCTCGATCACTAGCGTGATGCGCGAACTCGCGGACGGACGGCTCGATGTCGAAGTTCCCATCAACAAGGCGAACGACGAGGTCGGCGCCATGGTGAAGGCGGTCGCGGTGTTCCGCGACAATGCCGTCAGCTTCAACAAGCTCCAGGCCGATCAGCTCGAGGCCAAGGCGCAGTCGGAAGCGGAGAAGCGGCGCGCCTTCGCCGCGCTCGCCAACAATTTCGAGGCATCGATCCGCGACGTCGTCACCACCGTGTCTTCGGCCGCAGTCGAGATGGAGCACACCGCGCGCTCGATGTCAGCCATCGTCGAGCAGTCGCGGCAGCAGACCCGCAACGTGTCGTCAGCCTCGGCGCTGGCCTCGGAGAACGTGCAGACGGTGGCTGCCGCCGCGGAAGAGCTGTCTTCGTCGATGACCGAGATCAGCCGCCGCCTTGCGCACGCGACCGAGGTGGTGGGCAAGGCCGCCAGCGACGGACGGGCGTCGAATGCGCGGGTGCAGAGCCTTGCCGATGCCGCGCAAAAGATCGGCGACGTCGTTTCCTTCATCAACGGCATCGCGGGCCAGACCAATCTGCTGGCGCTGAACGCGACGATCGAGGCGGCGCGCGCCGGCGAAGCCGGCCGCGGCTTTGCCGTGGTCGCTTCCGAAGTGAAGGCACTGGCAACCCAGACCGCGAAGGCGACGGAAGAGATCGGCGCGCAGGTCACGGCCGTGCAGGGTGAGACATCAGGCGCGGTGGACGGCATCCAGTCGATCTGCGCAACGATCCAGCAGGTTGATGAGATCTCGGCGGCGATTGCCGCCGCCGTCGGCCAGCAGGGCACGGCGACGCAGGAGATCGCGCAGAACGTCCAGCAGGCCGCCGCCCGCACCGGCGAGGTCTCGCAGAACATCGCAGGCGTCACGGACGGCATCGCGGCGACCGGCACCGCCGCTGAGGAAGTGCTGGGCTCGGCGATCGAGCTGTCAAAACAGTCGCAGCGGCTGCGGGACGAGGTGGATCGATTCCTCGCGCAGATTCGGGCGGCGTAGTAGCCACGATCTGTCCCCAGTACAGGTGTCGTCCCTCGCGAAGGCGGGGACCCATAATCACAGGGAGAAGTTGTTAGGCGAGCCGGTAACTCCGAGTCTTCGTCAAACTTCTCCCTGTGGTTACCGCGACGAGCGCAAGCGCTCGCGCTGGGGTCCCGGGCTCGCGCTACGCGCGCCCCGGGACGACAGCTTACGGCTTGGCTCCCACCATCACGTCGATCGCGCCCTTCACGATCGCCTCGAGCTCCTTGCGCGAGACGCGGGCGCGCGAGCGGATGGCGATGGTGTGGACAGTGGCGGAGGCGATCTGCGCCAGCGCGACCGGATCGGCGCTCTCCGGCAACTCGCCCTTCTCCCTGGCGCGGCGGAAGCAACTCGCAAAAGCCTTGTCGAGCCCTGTAAGACCGTCGAGCACCATGGCGCGAATCTCGGGATCGCTCACGGCCTCGGACGCCGCGGTCACCACCGTGAAGCAGCCGCGCGGGCCGGTGTCGCCGGACAGATAGATGTCCAGCGCTGAAGCGTAGATGCGCTCCAGCCGCTGGCGCAGCGGCATCTCCTGGCGGAATATCTCGACCATCGCCGCGCCCGCTTCGTCGCGATAGCGCTGGTAGCTCTTGATGTAGAGCTCGCGCTTGTCGCCGAAGGCGCCATAGAGGCTCGGCCGGTTCATGCCTGTGGCTTCGCTGAGATCATCGAGCGAGGTCGCGGCAAATCCCTGCTTGCGGAACAGGTCAAGCGCCTTGCCGAGCGCGACATCGGGCTCGTAGGTGCGGGGCCGTCCCCGGCGCTTAGGTTCGCCACGGCGCTCGGGTTCACTGGTAGCAGCTGGCGGCTTCGATTTTTGTACCATCTCGCAAAATAATCCTTGACCCTCGATATATTATGCACGATGGTACAAAAATCAATCTGGCCAGGTTGAGCGACACCCAAGAGGAATTGCCCAAGGAGGCCCAAGATGGATCTTTATTTCTCGCCACTCGCCTGCTCCATGGCGACCCGCGTCGCGCTCTATGAAGCGGGTGCGGACGCGAACTATCTCGAAGTCGATCCGCCGACCAAGAAAGTGCTGAACGACGGCACCGACTTCCGCACCGTGAACCCGATCGGCCTCGTGCCGACCCTGCGCACCGACGAAGGCGTGGTGCTGACCGAGAACGCCGCGATCCTGCAATATGTCGCGGACCGTTTTCCGCAGTCCGGCCTCGGCGCTTCACAGGGAATCGAGCGCACGCGGCTGCATCAATGGCTGTGCTTCATCGGCACCGAGCTGCACAAGGGCCTGTTCATCCCCGTGCTCGACCGCAAGGCGCCGCAGGAAGCGAAAGCCTATGTGCTGGAGAAGAACCTGTCGCGGCTCGACTATCTCGACAAGTATCTGGAGGGACGCGAGTTCCTGCTCGACCATTTCAGCGTGGCGGACGCGTACCTCGTCACGGTCATCAACTGGACCATGGCGACGCCGCCGATCGAGCTCGCCAAATGGCCGAACGTGAAGGCCTATTACGAGCGCCTGCGCCAGCGGCCGTCGGTGGCCAAAGCGATCGCGGAGGAGTTCGAGCTGTACAAGGCCGAGCAGGCGCGGAAGAAGGCGGCGGCTTGAGGCCAAAGCGATATCTACGCGTAGCGACGTCGTCCCGGCCAAACCGTGACGGCGTCGTTCTTTCAGCGATTCAGCTATCTCGGCGCCTGCAGCGCGATCCCGTAGCGAGCGTAGATCCGATCGATCGTGCCATCGTTGCGCAGCCGATCCAGCGCTCCGTCGATCGATTCGCGTAACGCATCATCCGGGCGAACCATGCCGACGGCGACATTCCAGTTGAGGTCGGCCACGCCCTCGTCGCGATCCAGGATCCGGAGTGCCTTGTCCGGATGGGTCAGATTGAAATAGCTGGCCGCAGTGGGCGTCACCGCAGCCGCATCGATCTCATGATTTGATACGGCGTCGAGGCTGTCGGTCTCGAAGCCGAAGGTCGACGTCGGCACGCGCCGTTGACCGATGATCATGGCGGCGACAGAGCCGACCTGCACCCCCACCTTGGTATGCCCGCCGAGGCTCTTGAACGATGTCAGCGCGCTGGATGACGGCACCGCGAGCGCGACACCCGTGCGATAGTACGGTTTCGAGATTCTCAAGCGGGTTTCGCCTTGGGCTTCGCGGTCGGCGATGACGTCCAGCAGAATGTCACAGCCGGCGCTGCGCATCTGGTACTGCGTGATGATCCAGTCGAGCCTGAGTGAAACTCCAAGCTCGCGCGCCAGCGCGCGCCCCAGCTCGACCTGGAAGCCGGGCGGATCACCGGCCTTGCTCGCAAAGGGAAGCGAGTTGGGATGCGCACATAGTCCGAGCGCGCCGCTCGCACGGATCGCGTCCAGAGTTCGCGCCTGCGTCGGCTCCGACAGAACGATGGCGGCAGCGACGATAGCCAGGACAATTGCCTTCATTCCGCGTCCTCATCTGCAGGGATCAGGTCTCGGCGGGTCAACCCGCGCGCGGCTTCAAGGCGCGGATGTATTTGATGATCTGGTCGATCTGCGCGTCATTGAAGCTCTCGCCGAATGCCGGCATCGCACCTTGCTTGCCGGTCTTGATGCGGTTGTGCAGAAACTCGTCGTCGCGTGGCGAATTCATCAGTTGCGGTCCCCTGCCAGCAGCCCGGCCGCCGTCGGAGTGGCAAAAGCCGCAGGTCCCCGCGAACAACTGCTCGACATCCAGCGACCCGTTGTCCGGCGCAGGCGCAGCAGGTTGTGCTTGAGCCACCACGACGCACAGCAACGAAGCACCCAGCACCGCCGGATACGACTTCAAATGCAGTTTCAACACGTCCGCTCCATTCCCAGATCACGCGCGGCCGCTGCAATCGACCGAGGAGCGGGCTCGCACCCGCTCCTCGACAGATCGTTCAAGGTGACTATTTCAGGCTGAAGACGATGAGCGCGCCGTCGTCACGCGGCATGCTCTTGTAGACGCCACCGAAGTTCGGCGCATATTCGTCTGCCAGCATACCGCCGAAGCCTGCGGCCACGGCGATATATTGCTTGCCGCCCACGGAGTAGCTGACGATGCCGCCCTGGTGGCCGGTACCGTTGTTGTGCTTCCACAGCTCGGCCCCGGTTTCGGCATCATAGGCGTGAAGGACACCGCGGGAATCAGGCACGAACACGAGATTGCCGGCGGTCGACAGCACGCTCCCGAGCGGCGGCTCGGGATAGCGAACCTCCCATTTCTTTGCTCCCGTTATGGGGTCACGCGCGTCCAGATGTCCGTAGATCTCGCCGCTCGGAGGCGGCGCCATCTTGAAGTCCGCCCCAATGTTGAGCTGGACCTGCGGCGCGGTGACCGGCGTCGTCTTCTGAATATCCAGCGTCATGCACCATTCCTGGCCGAGCTTGTAGTAGAGACCGGTCTTCGGGCTGTACGACCCGGCATTCCAGCTGATGCCGCCGCCGATGAACGGACAGAGCGGCACTTCAGTGACTTTTCCGACGGGGAAATCGCGACGGCCGATCAGCGCGCCTGTCTTGGGATCGATATCCTTGACGAAGTTGATGTTCTCAACCAGACGCCAGACGTTCTTCACGCCGAGATTACGGTCGTAGACGAACACGAAGCCGCCCTTGTTCGGATGAACCACGTATTTTTGGCCGTCGCGCTCGAGCATCACGAACTCACCGACGGCGCTGTCGAAGTCCCAGGCGTCGTGCGGCAGTTCCTGATGGTAGGATTTCAGCTTTCCGGTATCGATATCGAGAGCGATAACCGAACTCGTATAGAGATTGTCGCCGGGCCGCGCACCTTGCGTCTTGTAGTCGGCGCCCGACCAGTCGTAGAGCGGCGCCGGGTTCGCCGTGCCCCACAGGATGGTGTTGGTCTCGGAGTCGTAGGTGCCCGGCATCCAGCCGCCGCCACCGCCAGTGCGCCAGGAGTCGTTACCCCAGGTCTTCATGGCTTCGTCGGTGCCCGCGACCGTCAGGAACTCCCACTTCTTCTTGCCGGTGGTGGCATCGACGGCGAAGATCGGGCCGCGACCCGGCCATTCCCCTCCCTGCGAGCCGATGATCACGCTCCCCTTTGCGTAAAGCGGCGCGCCGGTGAAGCCGACCGTGAGCTTCTGCGAGTCGATCAGCCTCGTTTCCCAGAGAACCTTTCCCGACTTCGCATCGAGGCCGAAGAGACGACCATCCATCGTACCGACGAAGACTTTGCCTTCACCAAGAGCCACGCCGCGGTTGTAGGGCGAGTGAGTCTGTCGGCTGATGAGCGCTTCATCGAGTTCCGGAAAGAACGACCAGATGACCTCGCCCGTCGCGCCGTTCAGCGCAAAGACCCGGCTGTAAGAACCCGAATAGTAGAGTACGCCATCGGCTACGAGCGGCATTGACTGCAGGCCGCGCGTCGATCGCCCGGGAATGTGCATCCAGGCGACGCCCAGATTGCCGATGTTGTTCGCATTGATCTGCGCGAGTGGGCTGTAGTGATGGGACTTGTATGAACCGTGATAGGTGAGCCAGTCGTTCTGGCCGGCGGCCTCGATACGGGCCGTATCCACAGATTGGGCCAACGCCGCCGATGCCGCAAATGCCGCAACGGCGAGAACAGGTAGGCCCGAGTTGAGCCACTGCTTCCTCATATGCACTTCCTCCCGCTTGTGTTTATTGATTGCGTCTCGTGAACGCCGCTGCGAGGAATGTTTGCAGTTCAGTACGCGTCGATTGTTCTCCATCGGAGGTGAACTGCCAATAGATCTCCCTCTCCCTCGGCGATCGCTAAAGGAGCTGCGTTCACTGGCGTGGTTGCTGTCGCACGTCTGCATGCACAGCGTACGACGGATTGCAGGGGCGTGCAAAGACGGAATGCGCGCGGGGGGCGAATTGGCGCAGAGGGCGAATGGAAACGACAGCAGCGCTGACCGTTCGATCTCCGTGGGAGCAAAACGGCTATCCGTACAACACCCGCGGCAGGATCGTGACGATGCCGGGCCACAGCGTCAGCAGCAGCACGAAACCGATCATGATGACGAGATAGGGCAACGTGACCCGCGCGATGTAGCCGAGGCCGTCTTCGGTCAGGCCCTGAATCACGAACAGGTTGAAGCCGACGTGCGGAGTGATCTGCGCCATCTCGACGGCGAGCACCAGGAAGATGCCGAACCAGATCTCGTCGAAGCCGGCGCCCTTCACGATCGGCAGCACGATCGGCAGCGTCATCACGATCATCGAGAAGCCGTCGAGGAAGCAGCCGAGGATCAGGTAGAAGATGATCAGCACCACGATCAGCATGAAGGGCGAGAGGCCGAGGCCCTTGACGAAGGCGGCCACCGCCTGAGGAATGCCGAGGAACGCCGCGGCGTTGCCGAGGATCGAGGCCCCTAACACGATCAGCGCGATCATCGAGCAGGTGACGACCGAGCCGATCAGCACGTCGCGCATCACCTGCTGCGACATCGAGCCCTGCGCCCAGGCGACCAGCCCGGCACCGAGCACGCCGACGGCGGCGGCCTCAGAGGGCGTCGCGAGCCCGCCATACATCGAGCCGAGCACGCAGGCGATCAGGAATAGCGCCGGCGCGAGATCCTTCAGCGCGGCGAAGCGTTCGCCCCACGGCACCTGCGAGAGCTTGGCCTCTGTCTCCGGCACCATCGCAGGCTTGAGCGAGGTGTGCAGCATGACCCAGCCCATGAAGGTCGCGGCCAGGAGCAGACCGGGCAGCACACCGGCGGTGAAGAGCTTGAGAATGGAAACGTCGCCAAGCACGCCGTAGATGATCATGATGTTGGACGGCGGGATCAGGAAGCCGAGCGTGCCGGCGCCGGCGAGCGACCCGATCGCGATGTCACGGGAATAGCCACGGCGCAGGAGCTCGTTGAGCGACATGCGGCCGATCACCTGCGTGGTCGCCGCCGACGAGCCCGAGATCGCCGCGAAGATGGTGCAGCCGATCACGTTCACATGCAGCAATCGGCCGGGCAGAAGGCCGGCCCAGGGCGCAAGTCCCTGGAACAGCGAGCGCGACAGGCGGGTGCGAAACAGCAATTCGCCCATCAGGATGAACAGCGGCAGCGCCAGCAGCTCCTGCGTGGTCAAAATATTCCAGGCGTATTGCGGCAGCAGCTTGTCGAGCGGGATCGAGCGGAACATCGCGAGCAGCAGCGTCGCGGTGAGCGCGAGTGTAAGTCCGATCCAGACGCCCCCCGCCAGCAGCGCGAACAGAATCCCGAACAGGGCAACGACTTCGATGGTCATGCGATCTTGAATCCAGTGGCGAGCAAGGCGGTCATTCGACGGGGGAGGCCTTCATGCGATGATCCTCCAGTGGCAGGCCGAGCACCGCCTGGATCGCGCGCGCCAGGAACTGGAGCGTGAGCAACAGCATGCCGAAGGTGACGACGGCTTCCGGAAACCACAGCGGCGTATCGCTGGAGGTCGAGACCTGGCCGCGCAAATAGGCGCTCCACGCGAACTTCGCCATGGACGAGGTCAGGAATGCCATGAAGGCAAAACCGGCCGCCGCCGAGAGGATCTCGATCGCCCGCTGCAGCGGGGGCGACACGTTTTTCAGAAGCAGCACGACGCGGATGTGGCCGCCAACGCGGAGCGTCATGGCGGCTCCGAAGGTGAAGGATGCCGCCATCAGATAAGAGGAGTATTCCCAGGCGATCGAGATGGTCGGCGGGAAGAACGGCAGGAAGTTCGAGAGGAAGCGGGTGGCAACCTCGCACAGCATCAACAGCGTCAGCGTGAGCAGGCAACCGCCACCGATCCAGCCGTCGAGCCGGCCAAGACGGTCGATGCCGTCGAGCAGGATGCGCAGCGGTGCCGGCGCCGCCGCGTTGAGACTTTGCGGAGCCGCCGGTGAAACGCTGGTCATGAGCTCGACCTCAGCGCTTCATTTCGGCGAGATAGGCCCGCACCGGCTTTTCGGCCGCCGGCACGCGCTTGAGGAAAGCATCGAGCTGCGGCGCGGTCTTGGCGCGGATGTCCGTGATCATCGCGTCAGACACCGGCACCACCTCCATGCCGCCCTCCTTGAGGCGGTTGAGGCTGTCGACATCGGCCTTGAGCGAATTCGCCCAGAAGCCCGGCTCCATCTTCGCTGCGATATCGGCGACGAGCTTCTGCTGATCGGCGCTGAGCGCCTTCCAGGAATCGAGATTGACGGTGAGCATCTGCGACGACCAGACGTGATTGGTCGGATAGATGTATTTCAGGAACTCCCAGAACTTGCCGTCGACGCCCGACACCGCCGAAGTGGACACGCCGGAGACTGCGCCCGACGCCAGCGCAGGGATGGTCTCGCCCCAGGGAATCATCACCGGCGCCATGCCGACGACGGCCAGCATGTCGACCGCATTCTTGTCGGGGACGCGGATCTTGATGTTCTTCAGGCCCTCGACATCGGCGACCTTGGTCTTGAGATGCAGATACTGCGTCGGCCACGGCACGATGTAGAGGATCTTCTGGTTGTTGCGCGCGGCGACCTTCTCATATTCGGGCCGCACATATTTGTGCAGCACCTTGAGCTCGTCCATCGAGCCGCACAGGAAGGGGATGCTCTCGACGCCCATGAAGGGCTCGTCGCCGACCTGCTGGATGTTGAGGACGTCGGCGAGCGGCACGAGGCCGTCGCGCACGGCGCGCAGGTGCTCGGGACCCTTGAAGCCTAGCTGGCCGCCGGCCTTCACGGTGATGGCGACCGAGCCGCCGCTCTGCTTCTTCACCTCTTCCGCAAACGCCATCGCGTTCTGGGTGTGGAAATTGCCGTCGGGCCAGACCGTCGACATGTCCCAGCTTGTCGTCGCGGCCCGCGCGCGGGTCGAGATGTGGCCGGCGGCCAGCAGCGTGGCTGCGCCCGCGGTGAAGTTCCGTCGCGTGATCATCGAGCCCCTCCGTTTATCAAGCGCGCTGATGCATCAGCGCGCGTAGCCATAAACTGCAGCCGCATTGTCGGCGGACACGAGACCGCTTTCGATGTCGTCCTTGACCGCGGCGCGATCGCGCATCGTCGGCGCACCGATGCCGGCGCCCCCGGGCGTCATCACCACCAGGCGGTCGTCCGGCGGCACCTGCTGAAAGCCTTTGCCACGCAGCTTCTTGCCGGACTTGAGGCCGACATAGCCTGCCTCGCCGTTCTTGCCGCCGTCCCGCCCCCGCGGCGGATGATCGATCCGGTCGAACGCGGCGAGGATGTCGAACGGCGCATCGACGCCGCTGCCGACCTCGATGATCTGGCCGAGGCCGCCGCGGGTGCGCCCTGCCCCGCCGGAATCCGGACGCAGCTCCTTGCGCCAGAAGATCAAAGGCGTCTGCGTTTCCGCGATCTCGACCGGCGTGCCGCGCACGCCGCTGGGATAGGCGGTGGCGGAGAGGCCGTCCTTGCCGAACCGCGCGCCGGTGCCGCCGTTGGAGGTCACCGCCATCGAGAACCCATAGTTGCCGCCGACGCCGGAGCGGGTCTGGCCGCGCACGTTGAGATTCCACAGGCAGGACGTGCCTTCCGCCGGCACGCGTTCGGGGATGATCTGGCGCAGGCAGCCGAACACGACGTCGGGCAGCATCTGGCCGATGATGTGGCGCGAGGCGACCGGCGCCGGCTTCGGCGCGTTGAGGATCGCACCCGATGGCGCCGACACCGTCAGCGGCGACAGCGAGCCGGCATTGTTCGGGATCTGCGAGGCGACGACGCAGCCGAGGCCGAACACGGTGTAGGCCGTGGTGTAGGACAAGGGCACGTTGATGCCGAACTTCGAGGCGGCCGAGGTGCCGTCGAAATCGACGTGAATGCCGTGATCGGAGATCGTCAGCGTCGCGGCCAGCGTGACCGGCGCATCATAGCCGTCGACCACCATGGTGTTGCGCCAGCTTCCCTTCGGCAGTTTTGCAATCTCGGCCAGCACGGCCTCGCGCGAGCGGTCGCAGATGTAGTCGCCGAGTGCGTCGAGCGTGTCGATGCCGAACTCGGTCATCATCTCGACCAGCCGCTCGCAGCCGACATCGTTGCAGCCGGCGAGCGAATAGGTGTCGCCCTCGGTGTCTACGGGCAGCCGCGTGTTGGTGCGGATCATCGCCATCAGCGTCTCGTTGACGACGCCCTGGTCGATCAGCTTGAGCATGGGGATGTAGAGCCCCTCCATGAACACGTCGGTGGCGTCAGGGCCGAAGCCGATGCCGCCGATGTCCATGAGATGGCTGGTGCAGGAGAACAGCGCGACGATCTTGCCGTCCTTGAAGCAGGGCGTGGTGACGACGAAGTCGTTGAGATGGCCGGTGCCCATCCAGGGGTCGTTGGTGATGTAGGCGTCGCCCTCCTTCATCGTCTCCAGCGGGAAATGCGCGATGAAGTGCTTGACCGATTCCGCCATCGAGTTGACGTGGCCGGGCGTGCCCGTCACCGCCTGCGCCAGCATGCGTCCCCTGAGGTCGAACACGCCGGCCGAGAGGTCGCCGCATTCGCGCACGATCGGGCTGAAGGCGGTGCGGAGCAGCACCTGGGCCTGCTCCTCGACCACGGCGATCAGCCGGTGCCACATGATCTGAAGGTCGATCAGGCTCGCGCCATTTGCCTTGCTCATGATCAGGCTGCCTTCCGTTCCATGACGATGCTGCCGGCACCGTCGATATGGGCGTCAAAACTGGTGGAGACGAAGGTGGAGGTCTCGTCCTCCGCGATCACGGCAGGGCCCGCGATCGTCGCGCCCGGCGCCATGTCCTCGCGGCGATAGAGCGGGATCTCGATCACCTCGCCGGCGCGGCCGTCGAAGAATTTCCGACTGCCGGACGCCTTGGCCGCGGGTTTGCGCGCAATGGCGGCAACGGGCGACGGATTGCGCGCTTCGGTAGTTGCGAGCACCGACCAGCTCAACACCTCGATCGCTGCGCCCGGGATCGGGCGCTCGAACATCGCGGAATAATCCGCCTCGAACTTCTGGCGCAGGCCAGCAAGGTCGGCTGACGTCAGCGGCCGGTTCGGCAGCTCGACGCTGATCTCGTGGCCCTGGCCGACATAGCGCATGAAGGCGGCGCGGCGCTCGCGCACCGGCGCACCGGCCGCGCCGGGCTCGACCAGCGCGCGGGCTTCGCTCACCATCTCCTGCAAGAGGTCGGAGACCGCTTCGGTATCGAAATCGTCGAGCCGGACATGGCGGCTTCGCACCAGCTCATAGGCGATGGGAGCTGCGAGGAATCCGACCGCCGAGCCGACGCCGGCATTCGACGGCACGATCACGCGGGAGACGCCGATCTTCTCGGCCACGCGCGCCGCATGCAGCGGTGCCGCTCCGCCAAAGGCGATCAGCGTGTGCTGGCCGACGATCTCGCCGCGCTCGACCGCGTGCACGCGCGCCGCGCTCGCCATGTTTTCGCAGACGACCTCGTGCACGGCATAGGCCGCGGTCTCCGCGGAAAGGCCGAGCGGCGCGCCGACGTCGCGCAGCAGCGCCTGCTTCGACAGTTCGGGATCGAGCTTGATCGTGCCGCCCGCAAAGGCATCGGGATCGATCATGCCGAGCGCAACGTCCGCATCCGTCACGGCCGGACGCTGGCCGCCGCGGCCGTAGCAGGCAGGGCCCGGCTCCGACGAGGCGCTCTCCGGGCCGACGGTGACGCGTTTCATCGCGTCGATATGCGCGATCGAGCCGCCGCCGGCGCCGATCTCGACCATCTCGATCACGGGGATGCGCACCGGCAGGCCCGAGCCCTTCAGGAAGCGCGCCGCGCGGTCGACCTCGAACACGCGCGAGGTCTCGGGCTGATACTTTTCGATCAGGCAGATCTTTGCCGTGGTGCCGCCCATGTCGAAGGAGAGCACCTTGCTCTCGCCAAGACGCGCCGCGATCTGCGCCGCGAAGATGGCGCCGCCGGCCGGGCCGGATTCGACGAGGCGCACCGGAAAGCGCCGCGCCGTCTCGATCGAGGTGACGCCGCCGCCTGACGTCACGAGATAGATGGCACCGCGGAACTGCTCGACCTGCAAGGCATCGGCCATGCGGGCGAGATAGCCGTCGATCAACGGCTGCACATAGGCGTTGGCGACCGCGGTCGAGGTGCGCTCATATTCGCGGATTTCCGGGCAAACGGCAGAAGACACCGTCACGGAGATGCCTGGCATCTCTTCGCTGATGATCGCAGCGGCGCGGCGCTCATGCTCGGGATTGGCATAGGAGTGGAGGAAGGCTATCGCGACGCTCTGGACGCCTTGCTCGCGCAATTTCGGCGCGAGTGCGCGCACGGCCGCTTCGTCCAGCGGGAGGCGGACGACGCCATGGGCGTCAATACGCTCGGGGACAGTGAAACGCAGCGAACGCGGCGCCAGCGGCTTCGGCTTGTCGATTGAGAGATCATACTGGTCGTAGCGGCTCTCGGTGCCGATATCGAGCACGTCGCGAAAGCCGTCGGTCGCGATCAGCGCTGTCCTGGCGCCGCGCCGCTCGATGATGGCGTTGGTCGCCAGCGTCGTGCCGTGAATGAAGACGTCGATGTCGCTGATATGGGCGCGCGCGTCAGTGAGAATAAGCCGCATGCCCTCCAGCACCGCCTGCTCGGGCCGCTGCGGCGTCGTCAGCACCTTGCGCGTCTTGCGATCCTGCCCCACGTCCAGCACGATGTCGGTGAACGTGCCGCCGATATCAACGGCAAGCCGCACCTCGGCTCCTTCAAGCATTCCAAACTTCTCCGGCTGATCGTCAAGAGTGGACCAAAAGCGCAGCAATTTCCATGCCATGGACGACGAGGAGAACGCCGCGCCCGGCTATTCTGCTTGGCACCTATGCAATAGGCAAGGCATGTTCGCCGCCTGCGCGATCAGAGCAGGAATGCAAGCGCCGCTTCGCAGCGCTCCTCGACCTTGAGCGTCAGCAGATCGTCGGCGCGGGTGCGGCCGAGATTGACGGCGGCGATCGGAATGTTGCGCTGCGCCGCCGCCTGCACGAAGCGGAAGCCGGAATAGACCATCAGCGAGGAGCCGACGATCAGCATGGCGTCAGCCTGCGCCAGATGATCCTGCGCGGTGGCGACGATGTCGCGGGGGACGTTCTCGCCGAAGAACACCACGTCGGGCTTGAGGATGCCGCCGCAGGCCTCACAGGGAGGCACGCTGAACGACGAAAAGTTCGCGTGCTCCAGGTCGGCATCGCCATCGGGCGCATCGGCGGCATCGAGCGTCAGCCATTCGGCATTGACGCGGCCGAGCCTGTCCTGGAATTCGCTGCGCTGCGTCTTCGCCCCGCAGCCCATGCAGCGGACGAGGTCGAGCCGGCCGTGCAGATCGATCACCTGCCGGTGGCCGGCGGATTGATGCAGCCGGTCGACATTCTGGGTCAGCAGCATGCCGCAGCGGCCGCTCGCCTCGAGCCGGGCCAGCGCATGATGCGCATCGTTCGGCTTCGCCTGGCCGAACCGGCGCCAGCCGATCATGCTTCGCGCCCAGTAGCGCTGGCGCGTGTGCTCCTCCGACATGAAGGCCTGGAAATTGACCGGCTGGGTCCGCTTCCAATTGCCATGCCTGTCGCGGTAGTCGGGAATGCCCGAATTGGTGCTGCAGCCGGCGCCGGTCAGCACGAACAGATTGTCGTGCCGGCCGACGAAATCTTCGAGCGGGGAATTTGCCGGAGGGATTGTCATGGCGCAGATGTAGTCTGCGCCGACCGTTTTTGCCAGATCACTCCCGCGCCGGCGGCTCGACCCCGGCGATCAGCTTGACAAGCTCGCTCTGCCGGGCGGTGCCGGTCTTGCGGAAGACGTTGTGGAGATGGGTCTTGACGGTGGCCTGCGTCAGCCCGAGGGCCTCCGCCAGAGCTTTCACCCCGCTCACCTTCATCACCGCGTCGATCACGCGGATCTCGCTGGCCGTGAGCTTATACATCTTTGCCAACGCCTCCAGCGGCGGCGGGCTTGCCGGCGAGGTCCTGCGGACGAAGACGGCAGCCACCGCGGAATGCAGCGCGACGGTGCGCTGCCGGTTGCCGGAGGTCAGCGGCAGGACATTGGCGAACCAGCCCCCTTGCAAGGTCGCGAGCGGAATCGGGCCGCCACCGTCCATTGCCGCGTTGCCGTTCTCGGCGGCGAGACACGCTTCGCGCAGCGCGCGTTGCGCATCGGGTGCAACGGCGAACAACAGTCCGTTTCTTTCGGTGAGCAGTGCGGCCTCGTCCAGCACCGCGCGCCCCGGCGCGTTGGTGAAGACGAGCCGTCCGTTGGGCCCGACCAGGAACACGGCGGCCGAGACGTTGTCGAGTGTTTGGGTCAGGACCGCCTGCGCGGACTTGCTCTGATCGAACAACCGCCCAATCGATACCGCGCGCTGGAAGTGCGGTACGATCAACCCAAGCCGGCGGCGGTTGTCCGTATCGACAAGTCCATCGCTTTCATGCATGCGGACGGCAATGATGGACGAACTGGTCGCGCCCTTTTCAAGATTGGCAGCGACGAGGTCGATGATGCCCTGCGGCTTCATCCATTCTTCGTAGAAGCGTGTCTCCACCATCTCGTCGAACGGGACGAGATCGGTGGATCCATAGACGTGACCGGCGTCGCAGAAAGCGGCCGCTGGAAAACACGGATTTAGAGGAATGTATTTCTCGAAATAGAGCTTGGTGTAGTGCGGTTCGTCGTTGAAGAGATGCAGCACCGCGGACTCTTCGGTCGCCGCGTCGTGCCAGAACAAGTTTCCTGAAGAACCGCCCACGAACCGGCACGTCTGCTCCAGAGCACGCGGCCACAGGGCGGGATCAAGCGCGGCGTCGTAGACAAGACCGATCAGCTCCGACAGCAAAGCGGATTCAGACGCCACGACCAACCTTCATCATTCCAAACGACATGCAGGGCATTTGCGCCTTCAGTACCACGCTACCATAAGTTTTGCGACGAAAGCAAAACGTCGCACGGCGATCGCCTTGCTTGATCCTCGTGCAAGCCGCATCCGGCCCTCATTGCGTCGCAGTCGGAGCGGGCTGTCTCGAAGGCCCCACCGGCTTCGACGGCGCAGCCTGCTTCTGCGAGGCGACGGCCTTGCTCTCCGGCGGCTCGGGCGCAACCGGCGCGGTCTGGCCGACCAACAGCGACACGCCGAACACGCGCCATTGTCCTTCGACCGGTGCGAACAGCAGTTCGAAATTCACCTGCGAGGGCACCGACGGGAAAAATCCTGCCATGTGCAGCATTCCGTTCGGCTCGATCTGCGGCAACAACGACAATTGCGGATCGATGACGGTCACGCCAGAGAGATCGAGCTTGTCGCCGCGCTGCTTGGCGAAGATCTCCGCAAGTTTTGCTGCGGTGTTGACCTGGAAGCCCGGCGCGCCGAGATCGCGCAGCACGGTATAATTCCCGGTCTTGTTGGCGTGATCGAGCGCAACCAGCGTCGAGCGGATCAGCATCAGCACGCCATTACGATCGATATTCGCGGGCTTGGCCGCCTGTGCCTGCGGCGTCGGATGCGGCTGGGGCGACGTTTGCTGCGCCGATGTCGTCACCACGCCGAGGATCAAGAGCCCAACGATCGGAAGACCAAGTCCAGCATTCAACCAGCGCAGCGCCATGACCGCACGCTGCCTACCACTGGATCGACACGGCACCGCGGCCACCGGCAACGTTGCGCTCGAGCCCGATGCCGCCGCCGGCATTGGCGATGACCGCATAGCTCTTGCCGTCATAGAGCAGCGCGGTGGCACCGAGCGCAAACGCGTTGGCGCCCTCGAAATTGCCGTAGCCGGCCGAGAGCGCGAATTTGCGGCCCGGTTGCAGCGCCGGCATCGAGCCGGCCGCGAGCGCCACTGCCGTGCCGCTACGCGCCTCCAGCCGATTGTCCATCACCTGCGACTGCAACGATGTCATCTGGGATTGCAGCGATGTGAACTGCGATTGCAGCGAGTTGATGCTCGCCGGATTGAAGCTCGACGTCGCGAGATTGCCGGCCGCGTCGGTGGTCACGAAGGAGACCGGTCCGGTCTGCGCGGCGAGGCTCGCTGCGGACGCCACACCGGCCATACGATAGGTGTTGGTCGCCGTGCCGATCGCCATCTGATTCGCCGTTGTCGCGGTGGCGCCGGATCCGATAGCGGTGGAGTTCGCAAGGCTCGCGGTGGCGTTGGTCCCGATTGCAATTGCATTCGCGCCGGTTCCGGCGGTGGCACCATCGCCGATCGCGACGGCACTCGCCCCGGTGGCATGGGAGTTATTGCCCGCCGCGAAGGAATTGGTGCCTGACGCGGTGACCGTGTTGCCCAGGGCGACGGCGTTCGTGGCGCTGGCGGTGGCTCCGCTCCCAATGGCCGTCGAGGACACCGCCGCCGCGGTGCTGCTAAGGCCGATCGCAATCGATTTGTCGCCGTTGGATTGCGCGCCCGTGCCGGCCGTTCCGTCGCCGCCAGCCCCGATCGCGACGCTATAGTTTCCTCTCGACATGGGCGCGTAGTTTACGCCTCCGGTGATCACCCCGGAGCCGATCGCGGTGCTGTACTGACCGACTGGAAACAGACTGGTATTGGCGTTTGCGCCGATACTCGTGGTGCCGATGGTGCTCCCTATGCCTGCGGCATCTCCCACCGAAGTGGCTCCGGCTGCAATCGCGCCGGCGGCGGTGCCGATCGCCGTCGCGCCTACACCGGTGCCGCCGGACGTGCCGTTAGCGACTGCGCCGTTACCACACGCGAGATCGCGCGTAGCGATTGCAACTCCGCTGCCGCAAGTCTGTTGGGCCGAGGCCGAACCGGCGAGCGCCACAGCCGCGACAAACGCTATCGCGGCGATCGCGATGCTTAAGATTCGAGCATCGCTCGCGACAGATCTGACAGGGCCATGATGAAAAGGACGAGGCATTTGCGCTCACAACTCCACGACGCCGCAGCTTCCAACCGGCGACCGAGCGCGACTGTGGGCCAGGGCAATAGGCCGGACATCAACCGTTCGGTTGAACTTGGCCGGCGGCATCTTCCTTTTTTCGGAGTGTTGCTGAATGGCATCGGAAAGCATCAATCATCCGCATAATCGCCAAGAGATGGCGGGAAGCTCCGACATTCCAATAATCACGATCGCGCCGCCTTGAACTTCAAATACATTCTGCAATAGTCGTGCAAGCGATCTGCGGTGGGCTGTTTGCTGCCGCAGTCAGGCGCAAGTGCCGAGAATACCGGGAATGCATGTTCGATACAGTTTGGGTTGGCCGTGACGTCTGAAGCCTCGACGCTCTCGGATTTGATCGGCGATATCTACGACGCGGCACTTGATCCGACCTTGTGGCTGCGGGCGCTGGAGCGCTCCTGCAATTTCATCGGCGGCTCTTCGGCCGTGCTGTATTGGCATGATGTCGCCAGTGAAAGTTCGGCCGCGCTCCATCTGTTCAACGACGATCCGCACTACACGCGGCTGTATTTCGAGAAATACATGCCGATGAATCCCGTATTCCCAGCCGCAACCTTCATCGAATCCGGATTGATCTACACGCCGACCGACATCGTTCCCGAAGCAGAGCTATTCGATACACGCTTCCACCGGGAGTGGGTCCAGCCGCAGGGGATCACCGATGTCGTCTGCGTCAACCTGGAAAAGGGTACGACGAGCTCTTCCGTGCTCAATATCCGCAGGGACGAAACCCACGGGATCGTCGACGACGCGGTGAGGCAGCAGGCGGCACTGCTCGTGCCGCATTTTCAGCGCGCGGTCGCGATTGGCCGGCTGTTCGACCAGCGCAAGACGGCACAGGCGGTCCTCACTGAAACGCTCGACAATGTCGAGGCCGCCATCTTCCTGTTGGGGCTGAACGGCCGGATCGTCTTTGTGAATGAGCTGGCGCGCACCATGCTCGACGAGGGCGCGCTGCTGCATGAGCGGCGAGGAGCGTTGGCGGCGGTCGCGCCCGACGCACAGCGCTTGCTCCGCGAGCTCGTGGTCGCGGCCGAGAGCGGCGACCTGGCGGCTGGAAGCCGTGGCGCAGCGATACCGCTTTCGGATTCGCCCTCGCGCCGCTGGTTCGCGCATGTCTTGCCTCTGACGGCAGGCGACCGCCAGCGGGCCGGCGCGCTGCATTCGGCGGTGGCGGCGGTGTTCGTTCGCAAGACATCGCCGGCCAGCCCGCCGCCGCTGGAAGCGCTGGGAAAGCTGTACAGCCTCACAGCCAGCGAAATCCGCGTGCTCGACGGCATCATGAAGGTGAGCGGTGTGCAGGCTTTGGCCGATCTCCTCGGGTTGTCGCAGGCGACGGTGAAAACCCACCTGCATAACGTTTTCCGCAAGACCGGCACCGCGCGGCAGAGCGAACTGGTAAAGCTGATTGCCGGCTTCGAACGGCCGGCGACCGATTGATCTTCAGCGGAAGCTGGTCCGCCCACGCATTAGCTTGCCCAGTTCTCGCGGAATTCCGGAAACAGCGTCAGGCCTCCGCAGGCGTAGATGGTCTGCCCGGTGATGTAGCTCGCTTCGTCCGAGGCGAGGAAGGCGAACACGGCGGCGATCTCCTCCGGCGTGCCGACCCGGCCGAGCGGAATGTGGCTGGTGACCACGCCTCGCTTTTCGGGATCGCCGGTCCAGGCCGCGTTGATCGGCGTGTCGATCGCGCCGGGGCCGACCGCGTTGACGCGGATGCCGCGGCCGGCGAATTCCAGCGCGAGCGTGCGCGTCAGATTGGCCATGCCGCCCTTGCTGATTGAATAAGCGAGATAGCCGGGCTTGGGAATGATCTGGTGAACGCTGGAGCAGTTGATGATGCTGCCGCCGCCACCGCGCGCGACGAAATGCGCGAGCGCCTTCTGCGCGCAGAGCACGGCGCCGTTGAGATTGACGTCGATGATGCGGCGATAGGTGTCGATGTCGAGCGCTTCGCTCGGCGATTCCCGCTGGAAGCCGGCATTGTTGACCAGACAGTCGAGGCGCTTGAAGCGCGCCAAAACCGTCTCGAACATCGCAGCGACCTCCTGCTCGTTGCTGACGTCGGCCTTGACGACGATATGATCGAGCTTGCCGTGACCGCGGTCGCTCGAAGCCGTTCGTGCCAGCGCCAGCGACTCTTCAGCCTTTTCGGGATGGTCGGCATAATTGATGGCGACGGTCGCGCCCTCCTGGGCGAGCCGAAAGGCAACGGCGCGGCCGATGCCTTGCGAGGCGCCGGTCACCAGCGCGTATTGGCCGACGAGGCGCGAAGCAAAAGGGGGTGAGCGGTCGGTCTGTGGCATGAGCTTTCTCCGGGATGCTTCATCATGGATGGAACAGGCTTTTTGTTCCATCCCGTCAGCGCATCTCTGGGATTCATTCCGCGCGGCGCGCGAGGGGCGAGGTCAGGATCTGGTAGAGGATGATGGCGCCGAAGGTCGCAGTGCCGATGCCGCCGATCGTGAAGGCGCCGAATTTCAGCGTGAGGTCGCCGGCGCCCGCGGTCAGCGCCACGGCAACGGTGATCAGATTCGCCGGATTTGCAAAGTCGACCTTGTTCTCGACCCAGATCCGCCCGGCCATCGCCGCGATCAAGCCGAACAGCACGATCGAGAGGCCGCCGATGACGGGGCCCGGGATCGACAGGATCAGCGCGCCGAATTTCGGCGAGAAGCCGAGCAGGATCGACACCGTGGCCGCGAACGCAAACAGCAAGGTCGAATAGACCTTCGTCGCCGCCATGACACCGATGTTCTCGGCATAGGTGGTGACGCCGGTGCCGCCGCCGCAGGCCGCGACGATCGTCGCAAGGCTGTCGGCGAACAAAGCGCGGCCGAGATAGGCATCGAGGCTCCGGCCCGTCATAGCGCCCACGGCCTTGATGTGACCGAGGTTCTCGGCGACGAGGATGACCGCGACCGGCGCGATCAGGAAGATCGCATCGGCCTGGAACGTCGGCGTGGTGAAGCTCGGCAGGCCGATCCACGGCGCGGCCGCAAGTTGCGCAAAATCGATCGGCTTGCCGAAGCCGAGACCGTTCGCGAACAGCAGGTACAAGAGATATCCGCCGATCGCCCCGAGGATGATCGGCAGACGGCGCCACAGGCCGGGAGCCGCAACGGCCACCACGCCAATCATCAGCACGGTCGCAAGGCCGATCCAGGTGTCGAATGCGCCAGCGCTCACCGCCTTGACCGCCACGGGCGCGAGGTTGAGGCCGATCGCGGCGACCACGGCGCCGGTGACGGCCGGCGGCATCAGGCGCTCGAGCCAGCCGACGCCCGACCACATCACGATCAGCGCGATCACGCCATAGAGCACGCCGGCGCCGACGATGCCGCCCAGCGCAACGGAGATATTCGGGTTCGGCCCATGGCCGGCATAGCCGGTGGCGGCAAGGACGACGGCGATGAACGCGAAGCTCGAGCCGAGATAACTCGGCACGCGTCCCGCGACGATGACGAAGAAGATCAGCGTGCCGATGCCGGAGAACAGGATCGCAACATTGGGATCGAACCCCATCAGCAACGGTGCGATGATCGTCGAACCCGACATCGCGACGCAATGCTGGAGACCTGAGACGACGGTCTGGCCCCATGACAGCCGCTCCTCGGGCATGATCACGCCCGAGGTCTTGAGTTTCCAGCGCGGGAAATAGCCCTGCCCTTGCTCGTCAGAGCTTGCCGTCGTTGTCATGTTCCCCCCGTTGCGGTGCAGCGACTGATCTTCGTGCGATCCGACAAAAATGTGATTGTCGCTTCTGCGGCGCCCATCACATGATGCAGGACATACAAGATTCAAATCTTGCCCGACTCAAATCTTGCAAAATCAATGCGTCCCGGGGCCCACAATATGACACAAGTCGCGATCCAGCCAGCCGTCCATCGCCGGCATCAGCCCTGGTACAAGATCCTCTACGTCCAGGTGCTGATCGCGATCGTGCTCGGGGTGCTGATCGGCTATTTCTATCCCGATCTCGGCAAGGCCTTGAAGCCGCTCGGCGACGGTTTCATCGCGCTGATCAAGATGATGATCGCGCCGGTGATCTTCTGCACCGTGGTGCACGGCATCTCCTCGATGGGCGACCTCAAGCGCGTCGGCCGGGTCGGACTGAAGTCGCTGATCTATTTCGAGACGGTCTCGACCGTCGCGCTCGCCGTCGGCCTCCTGGTCGGCGAGATCCTCCAGCCCGGCCACGGCTTCAACATCGACCCGGCGTCGATCGATCCGAAATCGGTGGCGACCTACGTCACCAAGGCCAAGGAAGAGGGCATCGTCGCCCATCTGATGGCGATCATTCCCGACAGCTATGTCGGCGCGATCGCGCGCGGCGACCTGCTCCAGGTGCTGCTGATCTCGATCCTCTCGGGCTTCGCCATCGCCTTCCTCGGCAAGGCCGGCGAGCCCATTGCCGAGGCGATCGACAAGGCGGCGAAGATGTTCTTCGGCATCATCCGCATCATCGTGCGCGTGGCGCCGATCGGCGCCTTCGGCGCGATGGCCTTCACCGTCGGCGCCTACGGCCTCGGCTCGCTGCTCAACCTCGCCGCCCTGATCGGCACGTTCTATCTCACCAGCATCCTGTTCGTGCTGATCGTGCTGGGCTCGATCGCCCGCCTTGCCGGCTTCTCGATCCTGCGCTTCATCGCCTACATCAAGGACGAGCTCCTGATCGTGCTCGGCACCTCGTCGTCCGAGACGGTGCTGCCGCAGATGATCCAGAAGATGGAGCATCTCGGCGCCTCGCGCTCGGTGGTCGGCCTCGTGATACCGACCGGCTACAGCTTCAACCTGGACGGCACCAACATCTACATGACGCTGGCGACGCTGTTCCTGGCGCAGGCGACCAACACCCATCTGACGATCTGGCAGGAGCTCGGCATTCTCGGCATCGCCATGATCACCTCGAAGGGCGCCTCGGGCGTGACCGGTGCCGGCTTCATCACGCTTGCAGCGACGCTCTCGATCGTGCCTGACATCCCGATCCAGTCGATCGCGATCCTGGTCGGCATCGACAAGTTCATGAGCGAGTGCCGCGCGCTGACCAATCTGATCGGCAACGGCGTCGCCTGCGTCGTCATCAGCATCTCCGAAGGCGAGCTCGACCGCGAGGCGCTGCACGAGACCATGGCCCATCCGCTGGAGATCGGCGAGGCGCTGGAGCCGGGCGGCAGCGCGGCATCGTAGGCCGCACCGGGCCGGGCTCGCCCCTGCTCCGACGCGGTAGTTTCCCGGAGTAGAAAAAGGTCACGGCGCGCGTCACAACAGTGGCGTTGGGATCACTGATTGATACTCATTTTCCACCCGACGCGCTGGGGGCAGGGCGTCGGGTTTTTATTGGTCGAATGACGGGCGCCTGGATTCACGCTCGCCCGCGAGGTCAAGCCGCCGCGTGACCCCGATCGCCTGCAAGAACGCCTCATCATGACTGACGACGAGCAGCGCGCCATCATAGGCTCTCAAGCCTGCTTCGACAGCTTCGATGGACTCGATGTCGAGATGATTGGTCGGCTCGTCCAGGATCAGCAGGGATGGTGCCGTCACCCCACCGAGCACGCAAGCAAGTCCCGCGCGAAGCAGCTGGCCGCCGCTCAGGTTTCCAACGATCTGCAAGGCCGCGTCGGCGCGAAACATGAAGCGGGCCAGGGCGGCATGGCATTGATTCGTGCCGGCCTTCGGATTGAGGCGCCCGAAATTCTCCAGGATGGAGATCGAGGGATCGAGCAGGCTGGCCTTCTGGTCGAGCAACGCGACGTCCGGCCTGACCCGCACGGCGCCCGAGAACGGGCGCAGCTCGCCGGCGATGACTCTCAGCAGCGTCGTCTTGCCGGAGCCGTTCGGCCCGAGCAGCGCGGCACGTTCCGGCCCGATGATGGCAAATGAGAGATCGCGCAAAACCGGCCGCTCCGGCCGGTAGCCGGCGCTGATGCGGTCGAGCGAAAGCACCTCCCTGCCCGCCGGCAGGTTCGTCGCGGGCAATTGGACGGACAGCGGCTGAAGAATCTCGATGCGCCGGCGTGCCGTGTCGACGGCCTCAACGGCCTCCACGCGCCGCCGCTCGGCGATTTGCGCATTCCTGCCGCCGCTATCCTCACTGCGGTCCTGGCGCGCGCCGGCGAGTATCCGCGGCATGTCTCCCTTCGCGCCCTTCTTCCGGCCGCCGCTGTCCTTGCGCGCCTTCCTCTCCGCAGCTTCCTGCGCCTTGCCATCGATCTCGGACAGACGCCTCTCGGCGTGCGCGAGGTCGTGCCTCGCCGCAGCCAGCTCGACGGACTTCTGTGCGCGAAAACTGCTCCAGTTGCCGCCGTATGTCGTGGCGCCCAGCGACCTCAGCTCAACGATCGCATCCATGGTTTCAAGCAAATCCCGATCGTGGCTGACGACGATCGCACCGCCGCGCCAGGCGGCGAGGAGATCGGTCACGGCCTTGCGTCCGTCCCGATCGAGATTGTTGGTCGGCTCGTCCAGCAGGAGGAAGTCGGGCTCGGCAAACAACAGCGCGGCGAGACGAACCCGCGTGATCTGGCCGCCGGACAGGCAGGACAGCTCCGTATCGGGAGATGGATCGAACCCGACGCGCGCCAGTGCGGCCTCGAGCCGCGCTTCGAGCGTCCAGTCGATCGCAGCAATTTCGTCGGCAGAAGCATCACCCCGCTCGGCACGGCGCAGCAGCTCCAGTGCCTGCCGCACACCGAACAGATCGGCCACGGTCGCGCTCGCAAGGACCTGCACGTCCTGTCGCAGCAAGCCGATGCTGCCCTTGGTCAGGACACGCCCGGACTGGGGAACATGGTCCCCGGAGATCGAGGCAAGCAGCGTCGTTTTTCCGACGCCGTTGCGGCCGACGAGACCGGTCCGCTCGGCCGCGAATGTCAGATCGATGCTCGAGAGAAGAGAACGGCCGTCAGGCGTGGACAGCGACAGGTTCGACAGGATGATTGAAGCAGGCATGGAATTCCCCGTGAGCAAGGCGGATGGGCTTTGCGGTCGGGGTGAAATCCATGGCTTTCGAATATCCTGATCGATGAAGTCTCTTACTAGCCTCGCAATCGGGCGAGATCAAGTCGCGGGGACGGCAGCGCCGGGCGCTGACGTCCCTCGTCGAAAAATTGCGATCAGCCCTTGAGCGCGGTGACCACCACCTCGATCAGCGCACTGCCGCCGAGATCGGCGACGCCGACGGTGGCGCGGGTGGGCAGATTGTCGCCGAAGAACTCGGTCCAGGCCGCGTCCATCTCCTTCTTCTTCGAAAGGTCCGTGACGAAGATCGAGGCGCTGACGACGCGCGACTTGTCGGTGCCGGCCTCCTTCAGATAGCCGGCGATCTTGCCGAGGATGTTGCGGGTCTGCTCGCCCATCGAGACCGAGGTGTCGTCGGCGATGGTGCCGCCGAGGAAGACGAAGCCGTTGGCCTCGACGGCGCGGTGCATGATGGGCGTGCGGATGCTGCGGGTGATGCTCATGAAGTCCTCTTTGGCTAGAGCGTGGAAGGATGGAAGCGGTCGATGCCGAGATCGCTGACGCGGGTCTGCGTGCCGCCATTGACGATCAGCTCCGCCATCACGGCGCCGGCGCCGGGGCCGAGCTGGAGACCGTGCAGCGAGAAGCCGAACTGGTGATAGAGCCCCCTGTGGCGGGAGCTCGGCCCGAATACCGGGATATCGTCCTTCATCTTTGCTTCGATACCGGCCCAGGCACGCACGATCGTCGCGCGGCGCATCACCGGGAACAGTTCGAACACGGTCTGCGCGCTGGTCGCAAGGCTCTTCCAGTCCAGCACCGTCTCGTTGCGGTCCTGGTCGGGCGTCGCGAGATGGCCGCCGCCGATCAGCACGGTGCCGTTCTTGAACTGCTTGAAGGAGAGCTTTCGGCCACGCAGGATCACGACGGGGTCGATGAAGTGCGGCACGCGCGATGTGATCATCAGCATCGGCGCCACGGTCTCGACCGGCACCGGCTCTCCCAGATCCGCCGCGATCTTGCCGGCCCAGGCGCCGGCGGCATTGACCAATACCGGAGCGGCAAAGCTCTCCGAACCCACATCGACATGCCAGAGGCCGTCGTTGTAGCGGATGTTGCTGGCGGCCATCCCTTCGCGCACGGTCGCGCCGAGTTGCTGGGCCTTGCGCCGGAATGCGGTCGTCGTCTGCGCCGGATTGGCCGCGCCGTCGCGGCGCGAAACCACGCCGCCGGGACAGGTCTCGGCAACGGCCGGCACGAGGCGCCGCAGCTCGGCCGCGTCGATCAGCTCTTCATGGGTGAAACCGAGCGCGTTGAGCTCGGCGACGCGCGCGCGGCAGACGGCGAGCTCCTCCTCGTTCTCGGCGACGAGCACCTGGCCATAGCTCTCGAAGCTGCAATCGTCGTCGAGGAGATCGTTGATCTTCTCCCAAATTCCCATCGAGCGGATCGACAGCGGAATTTCGGGAATGTGTCGCGCGAGCTGGCGCACGCCGCCGGCATTGACGCCGGAGGCATGGCGGCCGGCATAGTCCTTCTCGATCAGCACCGGCTTCAGGCCGGCGAGGCACAGATGCAGCGTCGTCGAGCATCCGTGGATGCCGCCGCCGACGACGATCGCATCCACGTTTTGGCTCATCCGCGCACCACGGCCTTGACGTCGGCCTCGCTCTTCGGGACGGCGGCGAGCTCGGCGAGCGTGATCGGCTTCACCGGCGCACGCAGCCGGTAATAGCCGATCTCCTGCGGGGTCTTGCCGCGCGCCTGCGCCATCAGCTCGGTGACGGTGAGGCCGCAGAGCCGGCCCTGGCAGGGACCCATGCCGGTGCGACGATAGGCCTTGAGCTGGTTCGGCCCGGTCGCGCCGATCGCGACGGAATCGAGAACGTCCTTGGCGGTGACCTCCTCGCAGCGGCAGACGATGGTGTCGCCGGAGGGAATCCGGAATTGCGATGACGGGCGGAACAGCGTGTCGAGGAAGACGCGGCCACGTTCGGCCTTGGCGAGATCGGCGCGGAGCGTTGCCGTCGCGGGGAGCTTCGGCGCGGCCGCGGGCGCCAATGCGTCCACCGCCGCGCGGGCCGCGATGCGGCCGCGGACCACGGCGGCATTGGCACCGCCAATGCCGGCGCCGTCACCGGCAATCGCAATGCCTGCGACCGATGAATTGCCGCTCGCGTCCAGCACCGGCGACCAGCACAGTTGCAGATCGTCCCAGCGATGTTCGACACCGGCCGCCATCGCCAGATTGACGTTGGGCACGACACCCTGATGCAGCAGCAACAGATCGGCAGGGATCGTCTCGCGCTTGCCGCCAGCGACGTAGCTGACGCTCGCGAGCTGGCCATCCCCGGCCGCAGCAAGCTCGGTGACGCCGGAGACGACCTGCACCTTCGCCTTCACCTCGCGCATCATCGATAGGCCCTTGGCAAAGTAGGGCGAGGTCAGGAAGGCGAAGGCGTGCGGCAGCGCTGCGAAATAGTTGCCGCGTTCGGTGGTGTCGAGAATGCGGTCGATGCGGCCACCGAGGCGGAGGATCTGTGCGGCAAGCAGCCAGAGCAACGGCCCCTGCCCGGCGATCACGGTGCGGCCATCGGGCACCAGCGCCGACGATTTCAGCATGGTCTGCGCCGCACCCGCGGTCATCACGCCCGGCAGCGTCCAGCCGGGAATCGGAAACGGCCGCTCCAGCGCACCGGTCGCGAGGATCACGCGCTTTGCCTTGACGAAGGCCGACGCGCCGCCGATCGAGACGGCGATCTCGAGATTGCGATCGAGGCTCCAGACCGTGGCGCGATGGATCACCTCGGCATTGCTCGCGCGCAGCGACTGCACGAGATCTGCACCGACCCAATAGTCGGCGCCAAGCTGACTGCGGTCGGTCACCGGCGTCGAGGAGATGGCACGGAACACCTGCCCACCGGGGCCGATATTCTCGTCGAGCAGCAGCGTCGAAAGACCTGCTTCAGCGGCGGTCGCGGCAGCAGCGAGGCCAGCAGGGCCGGCACCGATCACCACGACGTCGTAGTCTTCGCGCTTGGGAGCCACAGTCATCGTCCGATCTCCCGCTTGCCCTTCTGGATCTCGATCTGCATGCCCTCGGCGACGGGCACGAGGCAGCCCTGGCGGTTGCCGACGCCGTCGATGGTGACGAGGCAGTCGAAGCACACGCCCATCATGCAGTAGGGAAGACGCGGCGCGCCGCTGACCGCAGTGGAGCGCCGTGCGTCAACACCAGAGGCCAGCAGCGCGGCAGAGACGGTGTCGCCTTGGCGCGCCGCGACGGCGACGCCGTCGACTAAGATCTGCACCTGTGGACGCTTGTCCTGTTCGGATCTCTTAAACATGGGGATGCCTCTTGGCTCCTTTTCTAAACTCGATGGAGCGTGGGAAAATCGGGAGCCGCCGCTATCGCTTCACCTCTCCCCGACGGGGAGAGGTCGGATTGCGAAGCAATCCGGGTGAGGGGCCGCAGCACGAGGTGAGGCCGTAACCCCTCACCCGGACCGCATCTTACGATGCGCTCCGACCTCTCCCTATGGGAGAGGTCATCCGAGTTCCTGGCCGCCATCGATTCAACCACAGACATTTGCACCTCAGTAGCCGCTGTCGTTCGCAGCGCCAGCGCCGCCAAAGCGGCTCGCGGAGAACGCGCCGACCAGCTCCGGCTCGAGCGCGCCCTGCGCCACCATGCGCGCGATCTCGAAGGCATGGTTGGAGGCGAGCGTCACGCCGGAATGGCAGCAGGCGACGAATGCGCCGGGATGCGTTTCCGACTGGTCGTAGATCGGAAAGCCGTCCTGCGGCATGACGCGGATGCCGGCCCAGCTCCTGACCACGTTGAGCCGCGACAGATGCGGGAACATGCGCTGGGCGCGATCGGCCATCACGCCGCTGATCGAAGGCTTCATCGTGCGTTCGTCGAGCTCGTCTTCCTTGCTGTCGCCGATCATCACCGTGCCCTCGTCGGTCTGGCGGATCGTGGTGAGGGGATGGGGCAGGAACGGCATGGTGCGTTCGGTCACCACGATCTGGCCGCGGGTCGGTCCCATCGGCGCGTAGAGGCCGACCATCGGCGCCAGCGCCTGGTTTGCATTGCCCGCGGCAAGCACGATCTTGGCGGCACGCAGCTCGCCCTTCGGCGTGGCCAAGCGGAATTCGCCGCCGCTCTTGCTGATCGCCGAGACCGGACGCTCCGGGAAATAGTCGATACCGAATGCCCTGAAGCCGGTGTGGAAGGCGCGGAACGTGCGCAGCGAATTGACGTGGCCGTCGAGCGGGCAATAGCTGCCGCCGGAAACCTCCGGCCCGATCAGCGGCAGCGCCTTCTTGATCTCGGAGGGCCGCAACATCTCCATCTTGTAGTCGGCCGCGCCAACCTGGTTGTGCATGCGCTTGACGAGCTCGGTGCGCTGACCGAATTCGTCCTCGCCGAGCGTGAGGTGAAAGCCGCCATTCTGCTGAAGGGCAACATCGAGCCCCGTCTGCTGCTTCAGCTCGGACGCAAGCCGGCCCCACGCTTGCGAGGCCTGCACGGTCCAAACCGTATAGGCGGGCATACCGAGCCCCTTGCTCTGCACCCAGACCAGCGCAAAGTTCGCGCGCGAGGCGCGCTTGGTGATGTCGCCTTCGTCGAGCACGGCCACGCTCTTGCCGAGCCGGCCGAGGCCCCAGGCAATGGCGGAACCGAGCAAACCGCCGCCGACCACGGCGACGTCGTAATCCCTGGACATGGGTTCTCCTATCGTCCGGTATCGCCACCCTTGCCGGCGAGCACGCGGTCGAGCCCGTAGAAGCGGTCGAGCAGAATGAGGGCGGTCATGGTGATCGCGATCACGCAGGCCGAGACCGACGTCACCAGCGGATCGATGTTGTCCTGGATGTAAAGGAACATGCGCACCGGCAACGTCTCGGTGCCGGGCGCCGCGAGGAAGACGGTCATGGTGAGATCGTCGAAGGACTGGATGAAGGCGAGCGCCCAGCCGCTGATGACGCCGGGCAGGATCAGCGGCAAGGTCACGCGGCGGAACAGCGTCCAGCCATCGGCGCCAAGCGAGACCGCGGCCATCTCGACCGAGAGGTCCATGCCGGTCGCCGCCGCAAGCGTCAGCCGCAGCGCGAACGGAAACACGATGATGACATGCGCGATGATCAGCGCGGCAAAGCTGCCGCCGAGCCCAGCCGAGGTGAAGAAGCGCAGGAAGGCGATGCCGAGCACGACATGCGGGATCATCAGCGGCGACAGGAACAGCGCCGCCAGCGCATCACGGCCGCGGAAGCGATAGCGCGCGATCGCCAGCGCCGCCGGCACCGCGAACAGCAGCGCGATCAGAGAGGACAGCGCGCCGAGCCCGAGGCTGACCCAGAAGGCGTGGATGAATTCGGGATAGTTCGCGATGGTCCTGAACCAGCGCAGCGAGAAGCCGTTGGTCGGCAGCGAGAGAAAACCCTCGGGCGTGAAGGCGACGAGGCACACCACCAGGATCGGCGCCACCATGACGATGACGAAGATGGTGTGGAAGATCAGCGCGAGCGGTCCGTTCCGTCTCATCGGAACACCTCCGCATAGCGGCGCTCGATCAGCGCGTTGCTGCCGACGACGATCAGCACCAGCGCGACCAGCAGCAGCGTCGCGACCGCGGCACCAAGCGGCCAGTTCAGCGTGTTGAGGAATTCGTCATAGGCGAGCGTCGCAGCGACCTTGAGCCGGCGGCCGCCGATGATCGCCGGTGTCGCGAAGGCGCTGGCCGAGAGCGAAAATACGATGATCGCGCCCGACAGCACGCCCGGCATGATCTGCGGCATGATGATGCGGCGGATGATGGTCACGGGTCCGGCGCCAAGCGACATCGCGGCATTCTCGATCTGCGGATCGAGCCGCTGCAGCGCGGCCCACACCGAGAGAACCATGAACGGCATCATCACATGCGCGAGCGCGACGACCATGCCGGTTTCGGTGAACATGAAGGGAATGGGGAAACGGATCACGCCGAGCGACATCAAGAGCTTGTTGACGAGCCCGTTGTTGCCGCCGAACAGCAGCGCCCAGCCGAGCGTGCGCGCCACCACGGAGATCAGCAGCGGTCCAAGAATGACGAGCAGGAAGAAGCTCTTCCAGCGGCCGCTCATGCGATTGAGAATGTAGGCCTCGGGGGCGCCGAGCACGGCGGTCAGCAGCGTGGTCAGGATGGCGATGCGAAAGGTGCGCCAGAACATTTCGGCGTAATAGGGATCGGTCGCGATCTCGTGCCAGTTCTTCAAGATGAAGACCGGCTCGATGCCCTTGTACTGGCCCCAATCGTGGAACGACAGCATCACCGTCATCGCGAGCGGAATGAGCAGCACGCCGACGAACAGCATCAAAGCAGGCGCCGTCAGCGCCCACGGCGCACGCGCGCTGCGTTCCTCCGCGGCCGCGCTCATGCGCCGGCCCTCGCGCGCACGCTCATGTCCTCGGGCCGCCAGGTCAGGCGAACGGCGTCGCCTTCGGCCGGCTGCGCTTTCCCGTCATTCTGCCGGATCACGATGGCCGGGCCGCATTCGCTGTCGCACTGGAACAGCCAGTGATTGCCCTGGAAGATACGCGTGATGATCTTTGCGCTGAGCCCTGTGTCGCCAAAGCCGATTCTTTCGGGGCGAACGCTCACGGTCACGGGACCGCCAAACCCGGCGGGCGCCGGTGCACGCCAGGAGCCCGCCATCAGTTGCGTCGGCGAGACGGTCCGGTCGATCGTCCCGGCAAAGTCATTGGTCTTGCCCAAAAACTGCGAGACGAACGCCGAAGCCGGCTTCTCATAGGTTTCTTGTGGCGTGCCGATCTGCTCGATCTTGCCCTGGCTCATCACCACGATGCGGTCGGACAGCGACATCGCCTCGTTCTGGTCGTGGGTGACGAGGATCGTCGTTGTGCCGATGGTGCGCTGGATCTGGCGCAGCTCGATCTGCATTTCCTCGCGCAGTTTTGCGTCGAGGTTCGACAGCGGCTCGTCGAGCAGCAGCACGCTCGGCTTGATCACCAGCGCGCGCGCCAGCGCCACGCGCTGCTGCTGGCCGCCGGACATGCGGCGGGGATGGCGGTCCTCGTATCCGGCGAGGCCCACCATCGCGAGCGCGGCACGGACGCGCTCGGCCCGCTCGCTGCGCGGCACGCCTCGCATCTCCAGGCCGAACGCGACGTTCTCCGCCGCGGTCATATGCGGAAACAGCGCATAGCTCTGGAACACGATCCCGAGTCCACGCTTGGCCGGATGGATCGCGGTCAGGTCCTTGCCCTCGAGGCGGATCGCGCCGCGCGTGGGATCGAGGAAGCCCGCGATCATCTGCAAGGTCGTGGTCTTGCCGCAGCCGGACGGGCCGAGGAAGGAGATGAATTCCCCCTTCCCCACCGACAGGCTGAAGTCGTCGACCACAGTCTGCGCGCCGAACTGCTTGGCGACCCGATCGAGCTCGAGATAAGCCATGACGTTGTCTCCGCTGCGACCGATCAGCGTTCGACCTCGCGATTCCAACGCTTGGTCCACTCCTCGCGCTTCTCGTTGATGACGGTCCAGTCCGGATTGTAGAGCTTGGCCGCGCGTTCGCCGATCGGCGCCATCTTGCCGAGCTCCGGCGGCACCTTCAGCGATTTCAGCACCGGCCCGTAGCCGTAGTCCTTCAGCATGACGAGCTGGATCTTGGGATCGAGCAGCATCTTGACGAAGCTCGAGGCCAGCGGCGAGGCGCTCGGCTTGTTGATCGGACAGGCCGTCGTCAGCAGCGTCGCGGCGCCTTCCTTGGGATAGACGAAGTCGACGGGGAAGCCGGTATTGGCAAAGCTCTGCACGCGGCCGGTGCCCCACACCGCGATCACGGCCTGGCCGGACTGGAACAGCTCGGTCATCTTGCCCGGCGACGGCTCATAGGCGAGCACGTTCGGATTGATCTGCTCCTTGAAGATCTTGAAGCCGGAATCGACGTTGGTCTCGCCGCCGCCGTTCATCTTCGAGAGCATCACCAGCGCTTCGAGGCCATAGGTGTTGTTGATCGGCGGGATCACGAGCTGTTTTGCGTATTTCGTGTCCTTCAGGTCGTTCCACGAGGTCGGCGGCGCCCAGCCTTTCTCGGCGAACACCTTGGTGTTGTACATCAACCCGGTCGCGACGATGCCGATCGCAACGGCGCGATCGTCCTTGAAGCGCGCGGTGTCGTAGAGATCGGCCGGCAGGCCATCGAGCTTGCCGCAGAAGCCGAGCTGGATCGCCTGGTACATCGGGCCGTCGTCGACGATAGCGACGTCGATCTGCTGGTTGCCCTTCTGCGCCTGAAGTTTCGCCAGCGTGTCGGTGGAGTTGCCGGCGACGTACTCGACCTTGACGCCATTCTCCTTCTCGAAGGTCGGGATCACCTCGTCGCGGATGGTCTTCTCGAACGAGCCGCCATAGCCGGCGACATAGAGCGTCTTTTGCTGGGCCGAGGCGGCCGACGGGACGGCGATGAGCGCTGCGATGCTGACCGCTGTCAGGAGGCGAAGAGTCTTCATATGGACCGATCTCCAATACCGGAATGAGGTGACGTGCCGACGAGTCTCGCTGGCTGGAGCGCGTTGCCGCATTTCCTTCCGCGCCAATCCGTTTCCGATCAGGGCTCCGGCCCCCATTCGGCGGTTTTGGCGCGATCTGGAAGTTTGAACCCCTCCAATCTGCCGAAAAAGCGGGCTGACCCCAGTCCTGATGAAAAAGATCGCAACCTATACTTCCATCGTCCAATGAATAATGGCACCCTTTGCATGCATAAATGTTATGATTGGAATCCGGGATGGCGCGGATCAATTCGCGGCAGGTAGAGGCCTTCCGCGCGACGATGCTGACCGGCAGCGTCACCGAGGCGGCGAAGCTGATGGCGGTGACGCAACCGGCGGTGAGCCGGCTGCTGCGCGACCTCCAGGCGCTGCTCAAGATGGAGCTGTTCGAGCGGCGCGGCACCGGGCTCGTGCCGACCGCGGCGGCGATGGCGCTCTATACCGAGGTCGAGCGCTCCTTCGTCGGCCTCGAACGCATCACCGCGGCTGCCGAAGAAATCCGCGGCCGCCGCACCGGCTCGCTTCGCATCGCCGCACTGCCGGCGCTGGCGAACGGCTATCTGCCGCGGCTCGCGGGGCACTTCCTGATGGAGCGGCCCAACCTCAACCTCGCCTTCTTCGGCGTGATCTCGCCGATCGTGGTCGACTGGGTGCTGAACAATCAATGCGACATCGGCTTTGCCGAGGTGCCGATCGCCCATTCCGGCCTGCCGAGCCAGCGGCTGCCGGCCTTGGCGCGCGTCGCGGTGCTGCCGACCGGTCATCGCCTCGCAGAGAAAGAAGTGCTGGAGCCGCGCGATTTCGAGAGTGAGACCTTCATCTCGCTGTCGGCGGGATCGTCGAGCCGGCATCTCGTCGACCAGGTCTTCCATCGCCACGATGTCCGCCGGGTGCTGCGCGTCGAGACCACGCTGTCGGAGATCATGTGCGGCATGGTCTCGTCGGGGCTTGGGGTTGCTATCTGCGATCCCTTCACCGCGCAGGAATTTTCCACCCGCGGTGTAATCGTGCGCCGGTTCCTGCCGCGCATTGATTTCGAATTCTCTGCGGTGTTTCCGGCGCAACGTAGCGCCTCGCCGATGGCACTGGATTTCGTCGAGACGGTGCGCAAGGCGCTGGTCGAATTCGATAACTAGCCGTTGAAAGCGGCCTGCGCCTCCGGCAGGTCCCAGATCTTGCCGATCGCGGCGCTGCCGACGGCGGTGATCGCCGCCTCATCCGCGCCGAGATAGCGGCCGGCATCGACCAGAATGCGGCCGTCGACCATGACCTGATCGATATTGGCGCGGTTGGCGAGTGCGATCAGCGCGCGGCGCGGGTCGAATAGCGGCTGGAGATGCGGATGGGTGAGATCGACCACGGTGAGGTCGGCGGTGGCGCCGGGCTCGATGCGGCCGAGATCGGGCCGCTTGATGACGTCGGCAGCGACCGCCGTGTTCGCCTCGATCAGCGCCGGCGAGTTCGCGACGTCGGGACGCGCCGAGGTGATCTTGGAGATCAGCGATGCCGCATTGAGCTCGCCGAGCAGGTCCATGTTGTAGCCGTCGGTGCCGACCACGGTGCGCACACCATGCTCGGCGAAACGGCTGAACGCGGCGGTGACGCCGGCGCGGGCGAACACGCGCGGGCAATTCAAGACGGTCATGCCGCGCGCGGCCATCAGCTTGAGATCGTCGTCGCTACTGAACATGCAGTGCGCTGCCATGAGATCGGGCGCGAGCAGGCCGAGCCAGTCGAGGTACGCCGCCGGCGTACGGCCGCCATAGCGCTTGCCGATGGTCTCGACCTCGGCACGGCTCTGCGCCATGTGCGTCGTGATGGGCACGCCGAGCTCGCGGGCCCGGGCGGCGCAGGCCTTCAAGAGATCGGGGCCGCAGGTGTCGGTGGCGTGTGGGCTCATCGCCAGGTTGATGCGGCCGTCGCCACGGTTGTTCCAGCGCTGATAAAGCGCATCCCAGGTCGCCATGTCGGCGGCGCCGTCGTCGCCGGAATAGTGCACCACGCCATCGGGGCCAGCCTTGGCATCCGATGTCGAGAACAGATAGGGCGCGCCGTAGAAGCGGATGCCCATCTCTTCCGCCGCGTCGAACATTTCAGGGATCGAGTTGCGGAACGGCTCCATCACGGTGGTGGCACCGCCCTTGAGCAGCTGGAGGATACCGAGCCGCGCGATGGCGAGGCGCTCTTCCGCCGACAGGATATCGGCGCCGCGCTTGGTCAGCGGCAACAGCACCGTGTAGACGATGCTCTGGTTGTTCTTGCGGCCGTTGCCGTCCTCGGTGTGGCTGCGCGCCACGGCTTCTGAGAAGCAGTGATTGTGCAGGTTGAGCAGACCCGGCAGCACCAAGCGCCCGGGGCGGTCGTAGACCTGATCCGCACTCGGCTTACTGCGCGTGATCGCGGCAATCCTCTTGCCTTCGACCAGAATCCAATGGTCGCGCAGCACATCCTGCGCGCCGTCTTTCCGTGACAGCACATAGCTGCCGAAGATTGCTGTGGTGCTCATGCGGGGCGTACGTTCCAGAACACGGCGGTGCCGTCGAGAATGCCGGTGATGGCTTTGCGGTAGGCGGTCGGCTGCTTGTACAGGCCGATCGGAATATAGGGGATTTCCTCGAACGCGACCGCCTGGATCTCGCGGCAGATGCGCTGCTGTTCGGCGAGTTCTGAGGCCGCCAGCCACTGGCTGCGCAACTCACCCATCTTATTGCTCGCATACCAGCCGGCGACCTTGCCTTCGCCTCGGATGTTGGTGTTGCCGGCCGGGTTGAGCCAGTCGATGCCCTGCCAATTGCCGACCGCCGCGCTCCAGCCGCCTTGCCCGATCGGATCTTTCTTCAACTGACGCTGCAGGACAACCGCGAAATCGAGCCCGGCATATTCGACGTTCATGCCGGCCTTGCGTAAGCTGTCCACCGCGATCTCACCGAGCGGCTTCTGCGCCAACGAGTTGGTGGGGACGAGCAGCACGATCTTCTCGCCATTGTAGCCGGCGGCCTTCAGGTCAGCCTTGACCTTGTCGTAGTTGCGCGGGCCGCGGAAGACGTCGAGGCCGACATCGCTCGCCATCGGCGTACCCGGCGCGAAGAAGCCGATCGGCGAGACCTGGAAGGCGGGATCGGTGCCGGCGACCGCCGTCATGAATGCAGACTGGTCGATCGCGCCCAAGAGCGCACGGCGGATGGCGGGATTGTCGAATGGCGGCTGCAGATGATTGAGCCGCAGCATGCAGGCGTAGCCTCTGGGATCGAGGATGCGCGTCTCGATGTCGCCGGCCGCCTTGATCACCGGCAATAGATCGTGCGGCGTGGTCTCCTGCCAATCCTGCTCGCCGGTCTGGAGCGCGGCGACGCCGGTGCCGGCATCGGGCGTCGTGGTCCAGACCACGCGGTCGTAGTGCACGATCTTGGGTCCCGCGGTCCAATCCGGCTTGCCGTCGGTGCGCGGCTGGTAGCGTTCGAACCTGGCATAGGCGTTGCGGGCACCCTGCACGCGCTCGTCGGCGAGATAGCGGAACGGGCCGCTGCCGATCACCTCGGTCAGCGGCTTGAACGGATCCTGGCTCGCCAGCCGCTCCGGCATCATGAAGCAGGCGTTGATCGCGGCCTTGCCGAGCGCCTGCGGCAGCAGCGGGAACGGACGCTTGAGACGGAAGCGGATGGTGCGGTCATCGGCGGCTGACAGCTCGTCGGTCGCTTCCATCAGCTCGCCGCCAAAGCCATCGCGCGCAGCCCAGCGGCGGATGCTCGCAACGCAATCGCGCGCGAGCACGCGTCCGCCGTCGTGCCAGAACAGGCCGTCGCGAAGCGTCAGGTCCCACTGAAGCTGGTCGGCCGAGATGGCGTGGCCCGACAGCATCTGCGGCGAGACCTGCAGCGACGAGCTCATGCCGTAGAGCGTGTCGTAGACCATGAAGCCGTGGTTTCGCGACACCTGCGCGGTCGAATAGATGGGATCGACGAAGGCGAGGTCGATGACGGGGATGAAGCGCAGTGTGGACTGAGATTCGGCGCGGACGATGCCCGGCAGCGACAGCGCCGGCATGGTCGCGGCGGCCTTGAGGAGCGAACGGCGGGAGATAGGCATGACAAGAGGCTCCTGAAGGTCTCTTACGTGTTCAACAAGACTGCGCCGATCGCAGCCGCGACGGCTTGCTGTGCGGGCTCAACGACCGGCACACCGATCGCATCGGCAATCGCCGCACGATGCGAGGCCATCCCGGCGCAGCCCATCACCACGACATCGGCGCGGCATTGGGTGACCAGCGCACGGCCGGCCTCGATCAACCGGCCGCGGATGTCCGCGCCAGCTGTCTCGGCGGCGCTCGCGCCGACCGACCAGCTGCCGGCATAGCGGCTGTCGACGCCCATCACCCGCGCCATGCGCTGCTGGCGGCGGATGCTCGACGGCGACAGCGCGATGATACCGAACCGTTCGCCGAGCATCATCGCGCGAAAGATCGCGCACTCGGCGATGCCCATCACCGGGCGGCTGCCTGCCGCCTCGCGCACCGCATGCAGGCCGGGATCGCTGAAGCAGGCGAGCACGAACGCATCCGCATCGTCGCCCGTGACGCGACCAACCAGCGGCATGACGACGCTGTCGGCATCGCGCTGCGTGCTGATGCCCGGCGGGCCCTCGGCAAGGCCGACCACCTCGATCTCGGGCCCACCGGCGATCCGCAGCGGCGCGACCGCGTCGTCGATCGCCGCCGTCACCGGCGCCGACGAGTTGGGGTTGATGACGAGGATGCGGCGGCGGGTCATGGCAGGGCTCAGCGGTTGCCGGCTTCGTGCCGCAGGAAGTTCTCCGAGATCTTCTCGCCGGTCGTGATCCAGACGTCCGGGCACGATTTTGCGTAAGTCAGGAACTCGCGCAGCAGCCGCAGCCGCATCGGACGGCCACTGCATTGCGGATGCAGCACCGTCGTCACCATCGCGCCCCAGTCGCGCAGCTCATCCAGCTCGTCCTTCCACATCGAGAGCACGTGCTCCTTGGGGAAGATCGAGCGCGGGCTGAAGCGGGCGGAGAGGCCGTGCATCCAGTCGTCATAGCTCGCCGTGACCGGCAGCTCGATCGTGCCGGGCTTGCCGTCGGCGAGGCGATGGCGGTAGGGCCTGACATCGTCGCGGAACGAGGACGTGTAGACGATGCCATGGCGCACCAGCGCGACCCGCAGCTCCTCGGTGAACTCGCCATAGGGCGCGCGATAGCCGGTCGGCCTGACACCGAGCCGGCGCTTCAGCGCCTCGAAACCGCGCTCCAGCTCCTCCTCGATCCAGGGATCGCCGGGGTCCGGCAGCAGATGGTGATAGCCGTGATGGCCGATCTCGTGACCGGCCTTCAGAATCGATTCTGCCATCGCCGGATGCGCATCGACCGACCAGCCGGTGACGAAGAACGTCGCCTTGAGATCGAGCTGGTCGAGCAGCTCCAGCAGCTTCGGCGTGCCGACGCGCGCTTCATAGCCGCCATAGCTCATGGTGATGAGCCGCTGCGCATGTACCGCGTCCTTGCTGGTCCAGGCGCTCTCCGCGTCGACGTCGAAGGACAGGAACATCGCGGAGGTGTACGGCTTCGGCCAGGGATATTCGGGCGCGGGATCCGCGGTATTGGCTGGGGTGAGCGGAATGCTCTGGAGTGCCTTACTGTCCAGCATTGATGGTCGCCTTTTCGAGTGCGTTGTCAGTCAGTTTCCACTTGGCAAGCAGGGTCTTGTAGGTGCCGTCCGCGATCAGCGCGTCGACCGCCTCCAGCATCGCCTGCTGCAATGCCTTTTCCTTGACCGGCAGGGCAATGCCGGTGAATTGCTGCGCGATGGGCTCGCCCACAGTCGCATAGGTGTTGGGCTCGAGGTCCATGATGTAGGGCAGCGTCTCGTTGCCTTGGGCTGCCGCATCGATGCGGCCCTGCCGGAGCTGGGTGCGTGCGTCGGCCGAGCCGTCGGTGCCGACGAACTGGATCGGGCTGCTGCCGCAACTCTTCTCGCTCCAGGCCGCGATCTGTGCCGGAAACATTGTGCGGCGGCTGGCGCCGATCTTCTTGCCGCACAGCGCCGCCGCATCCTTGAACTCCGCCTTGCGCGACTGCTGCACGAAGAACTGCGGACCGCTGCGCAGGTAGTCGACGAAGGAGGCAATCTCATGCCGGCTTGCATAATCCGTGAAGCCGGACAGGATGGCATCCACCCGCCCCGTCGAAACCGACGGCATGAACTCGGCAAAGCTGGTCTCCGTCCATTCGATCTTGACGCCGAGCTTGCGGCCGATCGCCTCGCCGAGATCGATGTCGAAGCCCGTGAGCGCGTTGGTGGCGGGATCGCGAAATTCCATCGGGGGATAGTTCGGCACCAGTGCCACCTTGAGGCTGCCGCGCTTGGCGATGTCAGGCGGCAGCTCGATCGCCATCGCTGAGACGCTCATGGCGCCCAGAAACGCCGCCGCAACCAAAACCCTCTTCATCGACACGCCCCCATTTCAGATCACAGCCGAAAGAAATGCTTTTGTGCGCTCCTCGCGCGGCGCGCCCAGCACGTCCGAGGCGCGCCCCTGCTCAACGATTGCGCCCTGGTCCATGTAGACGACGCGGTCGGCGACCTCGCGGGCGAAGCCGAGCTCGTGCGTCACCACCATCATGGTCATGCCGCTCCTCGCCAGCTCCTTCATGACCGCAAGCACCTCGCCGACGAGCTCGGGATCGAGCGCGCTGGTCGGCTCGTCGAACAGCATCAGCATCGGCTTCATGGCGAGCGCCCGCGCGATCGCCACGCGCTGCTGCTGGCCGCCGGAAAGCTGGGCGGGATACCAATCGGCCTTGGCTGCGAGCCCGACGCGACGAAGCAGTTCGATGGCTTCCGCGCGGACCTCGTCGGATTTGCGCCCCTGCACCTGGGTCGGACCTTCGGTGATGTTCTCCAGCGCGGTCTTGTGCGGAAACAGGTTGAAGCGCTGGAACACCATGCCGGTCTTCAGCCGCTGCCGTCCGATCTCCCACTCGCTGAGACGATAGAGCTTGCCGCCCCGCTCGCGCACCCCTAACAGCTCACCGTCGAGCCAGATGCCGCCAGCGTCGATCACAGCCAACTGGTTGATGCAACGGAGCAGCGTGGTCTTACCCGAGCCGGAAGCGCCGATCAGACACATCACCTCGCCGGGCCAGACGTCGAGCGAGACGCTCTTGAGAGCCTGGAACTCTCCAAAACTCTTGCTGACGGAGCGGATCGCGACGAGGGGTTTTGTCATCGCGCCAGCCGCAATGTGCCGCGTGCAAAGCGGCGCTCGAGCAACATCTGGAGCGGGGTCAGGATCGAGACGACGAGCAGGTACCAGAGCCCGGCCACGATCAGAAGCTCGATGACGCGGGAATTGGCGTAGTAGATGTTCTCGGCGTTGTGCAGTAGTTCCGGATACTGGATGACGCTGGCCAGCGAGGTCGCCTTCACCATGCTGATGAACTCGTTGCCGAGCGGCGGGATCACCACGCGCATCGCCTGCGGCAGCACGATCCGGCGCAGCGCACGCAGCCGTCCCATGCCGATCGCCTGCGCCGCCTCATACTGCCCAATGTCGACCGACAGCATGCCGGCGCGCATCACTTCCGATGTATAGGCGCCCTGGTTGATGCCGAGCCCGAGCAGTGCCGCAAGGAACGGCGTCATGACGTCGACGGCGCGCGCGGACCACAGGCCGGGAATGCCGATGGTCGGAAACACCAGCGCGAGATTGAACCACAGCAGCAGTTGCAGAATCAGCGGCGTGCCGCGGAACAGCCAGGTGTAGCCGGCGGCGACCGTCTTCAGCACCGGATTGGGCGACAGCCGCATGATCGCGACGACGATGCCGAGGACGATGCCGAGCGCCATCGCCAGCACCGCCATCACCATGGTGTTGACGATGCCTTCGAGGATCACCTTGGCCGTGAGGAAGCGGCTGACATAGGACCATTCGATCTGGCCGTTGGCGAAGGCGCGCGCAATCGCCGCCAGCACGAGGACGATCAGGGCCGCGCTGATCCAGCGAAACCAGTGCGGCTCACGCGCGATCCGCATACCCGACAGATCGGGGAAACCTTCCGCGAGTGCCGGCGCCGGCCTCATTGCGGCGCCGCGTTCAGCATGGGCTTCTCGACTGCGTTGGCACCAAGGCCCCATTTGTCGAGAACGGCCTTGTAGGCGCCGTCGGCGATCATCGCCGCGAGCTTCTCCGTCACGACCTCACGGAGCGCGGCATCGTCCTTGCGGAACATGATGCCCTGATAGCCTTTCGCAAACGCCTCGCCGACGATGCGGTATTTGCCGGGCTCCTGCGTCTGCGCATAAGGCAGCGTCTCGCTGCCTTGCACAGCGGCGTCGATGCGGCCCTGCTTGAGCTGGTTACGCACGTCGATCGAGTTCTCGCCAGGAACGTACTGAATCGCCGGCTTGCCGGCCGCCTCGCAATTCTGCTTGCTCCACTTCTCGATCTCGACCGGGAAGCTGGTGCTGCGGGTGGTGCCGACCTTCTTGCCGCAGAGATCGGTCGCGTCCTTGGCCGCGTTATCGGCCATGACGAAGAACTGCGGGCCGGTCGCGAGGTAATCGACGAAATCGGCTGTCTCGCGTCGCGAGGCGCGGTCGGAGATGCCGGAGATGATGAAATCGGCGCGCCTGGTCTGGAGCGAAGGGATCAGCTCGGCGAACGGCGTCTCGCTCCAGACGATCTTGAGTCCGCCGAGCCGCTTGGCGAGCTCGTTCGCCAGATCGATGTCAAGCCCGACCAGCTCGTTGCTGGCGGGATCGCGGTATTCCATCGGCGCGTAGGTGGAGTTGACCGTGAGCTTCAGCGCGCCCGCCTGCTTGATTTCCGCCGGCAGCTCGGCGGCCTGCGCGGACGTCACGGCAGCCAAGGCTGCGGACCAGAGGAAATGCGAGAGGCGTGTCATGTCAGCTCCTTTGCCAGCGCCGTGCCACTTGCTCAGTCCGCGTCGAGAACAGCCGGCTCGATGACGCCGGCGCGTTCGGTGATCACCCTGTATTGCTCGGGCCGCCGGTGGGCGGCGAAGTTGAACATCTTGTCCTTGCCCTGCCGGCAGAGATCGAGATCGATGTCGGCGACGATCACCTCGTCGGCCAGCGTCTGCGCCTGCGCGACGATGCGGCCGTTCGGATCGACGATGCAGGAGCCGCCGATCAGGCCGGAACCGTCCTCCTCGCCCGCCTTCGCCACCGAGATCGCCCAGGTCGCGTTCATGTAGGCGTTGGCCTGGGTCACCAGCGTCGAGTGGAAGGTGCGCAAGGCTCCGTCTTCCGTCGTGCCGCCGTTGGGATCGTAGGCGGCCGAATTGTAGCCGATGCAGACGAGCTCGACGCCTTGCAGGCCCAGCACGCGCCATGATTCCGGCCAGCGGCGATCGTTGCAGATCATCATGCCCATGATGGCATGGGCCCAGGCCGAGCCGGCACGGAAGGCGGGAAAGCCGAGATCGCCATATTCGAAATAGCGCTTTTCGAGCTGTTGGTAGCGAGCGCCTTCCCGAGGCTCGACCGAGCCCGGCAAATGCACCTTGCGATAACGGCCGAGGATCTCGCCGTCGCGATCGACCAGAACGGCGCAATTGTAGCGGCGGCCGTCCGGCGTCAGCTCGGCATAGCCGACATAGAAGCCGACGCGGAGCGCACGCGCGCGGTCGAACAGCTTTGCCACTGCCGGGTTCGGCATGCCGCGCTCGAAATACTGGTCGAGCGCCGCGCCTTCGAGCAACCAGCGCGGAAAGAAGGTGGTGAAGGCGAGCTCCGGAAATACCACAAGGCTGGCGCCGCGGCCGGCCGCCTCCTCCAGCAGCGCGAGCATCCGCCCCAACGTATGCTCACGCGTATCGGCTTTTTGCGTCGGCCCCATCTGGGCGGCGGCGGCGCGAAGGACACGAACCAAGATTGCCTCCAATCTGTGCGCAATGCTGCCTCAATGGGCGAATGAACCCTTTGATGCGACGCGCAAATCCGCTGCCATTACGGGGAAGCAGGGCTGCAAAATCAATTCGCTCTGCTATGATGTTTTGGCCCAGAGTATAATCGGCAGTGATATGAACCTGCGTCAGCTCGAAATCCTGCGTGCCGTCATCCGCCACCGCACCACGGTGGCGGCGGCCGACGAGCTGGCGCTGTCGCAGCCCGCCGTCAGCAACGCGCTGAAGACGATGGAGGCGCAGGCGGGCTTTGCGTTGTTCGAGCGCGTCAACAACCGGCTGTTTCCGACGGCGGAAGCGATGGCGCTCTACAAGGAGAGCGAGGCGATCTTCGCGCTGCACGCCAAGCTCGAGAACCGCGTGCGCGATCTGCGCGAGAACCGCTCCGGGCATCTCGCCATCGTGGCGACGCCCCCGCTCGCCTACAGCATCATCCCGTCCGCATTGTCCGGCTTCCTGCGCCGCCGCCCGGAGACGCGCGTGTTCTTCGACGTGCGACGCTACGAGGGCATCATCGAGGGCGTGCTCAGCCGCGTCGCCGAACTCGGCTTCGCGCTCGGGCTGACGCATCATCCGGGCATTGCGCATGAGGTAGTGCATACCGGCGAGATGGTCTGCGTGCTGCCGCCGCAGCATCCGCTCGCAGGCAAACCGGTGATCTCGGCCGCGGACCTGTCCGGCCTGCCCTTCATCGGGCTCGAACGCGGCACACGGCTTGGCGAAGCCGTGCGCGACAGTTTTGCCCGAGCCGGCGCGCCGTTCCGGCCGACCGTCGAGGTGCGCTACTGCAACACGGCCTGCGTGCTCGCCGCCGCCGGCGTCGGCGCCGCGGTGGTCGATCCGTTCTCGCCGCGGCAGAACGGCGGCAGCGGCCTCGTGGTGCGACCGTTCGCGCCGACGACGCACGCGGTCGCTTACATGCTATGGTCGGAAGCCGAGCCGCTGTCGCGACTCGCCAAGGCGTTTCTCAACGAGGTCCGCAAGGAGAGCGCGCATCTCGAGCGCACAGCGCCACACCAGCAACATGGGGCAGGAAGCGGCTGAGCTTCGCAACCTTTTCATCCGGGGGGCACATGGCACGCATCACCATCATCGAGACCGGGCGGGTTCCGCAAAAGTATCGCGAGCGTCACGGCTCGTTTCCGGACATGTTCGAGCGCATGGTCCGCGCCGAGGATCCGACGACCACGGTGGACGTGGTCAGCATTCCCAATGGCGATGCGCTGCCCGATCCGCGCAAGCTCGAAGCCGTGCTGATCACCGGCGCTGCCGCCGGCGTCTATGACGGGCTCGACTGGATCGCGCCGCTCGAAGACTTCGTCCGCACCGCCTACACCAACAAGACGCCGATGGTCGGCGTCTGCTTCGGCCATCAACTGATCGCGCAGGCGCTCGGCGGCACCGTGCGCAAGTCGGAGAAGGGCTGGGGCATCGGGCGCCACGTCTATCGCGTGCTGCGGGAGAACGGCGTCGTCGATGGCGAAGCGGTCGCGATCGCTGCCTCACATCAGGATCAGGTGGTCGAGCCGCCGAAGGACGCGCTGACAATCCTGTCCTCGGACTTCACCCCGCATGCCGGCCTGCTCTACGCCAACGGTTCGACGCTGACCGTGCAGCCGCATCCGGAATTCGACGCGGCGTTCGCAGAAGTGTGCTGCGAGCTACGCGACGGCAAGGCGCCGGACGATGTCGTTGCCACGGCCAGGGCGTCGCTGGCGGAGCCGATGGACAACGCGAAGCTGGGCGGGGCGATTACGCGGTTCTTGGCGAAGCGTACGGCGACCTAAGATTTAGTTCGCAACAGTCACCGCACGGCCTCTTCCCTTCTCCCCTTGCGGGAGAAGGTGGCGCGAAGCGCCGGATGAGGGGTTCTATCCGCACGCTAGACTACTCATGGGGGTAGATACCCCTCACCCGTCTCGCCGCTACGCGGCGAGCCACCCTCTCCCGCAAGGGGAGAGGGTGCAGTGCACTTGCCGCGCTATCTCGCGAAGATCAAAACGGATCCGTCCCCAGCCCGGGCACGTCGGCCGGCCGCGGCCCGGGCGCGGCCCAGTGAAACCGGCGATCCTTCTCGGCAATCGCGATGTCGTTGATCGAGGCTTCGCGCCGCTTCATCAAGCCGTGCTCGTCGAACTCCCACTGTTCGTTGCCGTAGGAGCGATACCACTGGCCTTTTCCGTCGTGCCATTCGTACTGGAAGCGCACGGCGATGCGGTTGCCGTCGAAGGCCCAGAGGTCCTTGATCAGGCGATAGTCGTGCTCCTTCTCCCACTTGCGGGTGAGGAAGGCGACGATGGCCTCGCGGCCCTGGAACACTTCGGAGCGGTTACGCCAGCGGCTGTCCTCGGTATAGGCGAGCGAGACTTTCACCGGATCGCGCGAATTCCAGGCATCCTCGGCCATGCGCGCCTTTTGCGCGGCGGTCTCACGGGTGAAGGGCGGGAGTGGCGGGCGCGACATGGTAGCCTCATCGGGTTGGTGGCGGCCGCAAATCTATCCCCGCACGCGGTGGAGTCGATAGGCTGTCAGCTATTGGCCGATCACTTATCGGGCGATCAGGAAATCAAATCGGCTTTCATCAGCGCACGGATCGATTTCGGGATCGGCTGGGCGCGGCCGCCGCTGATGAAGGCGACGCGGACCTCGGCCTTCACCAGCACGTCTTCGCCGCGCCGCACCTCCTGCGCCAGCATGATCGAGGCGCCCTTCACCGCGACCGGCCAGGTCACGACGTCGAGCACATCGTCCATCCGTGCGGGCTTGAGGAAATCGAGGTGCATCGAGCGAACGACAAAGGCAAAGCCGGCGCCTTCCGTTTCGACCTGCTCGAACAGAGCCTGCTGCTCGGCGCCCATCAGCCTGAGATGATTGGTGCGCCCGCGCTCCATGTAGCGCAGATAATTGGCGTGATAGACGATGCCGGAAAAATCCGTGTCCTCGTAATAGACGCGGACCTGCATGTGATGGCGGCCGTCGCGGATCTCGCCGTCGAGATGGGCAGTCATTTCGGAAACTCTCGCTTTATGTCTCGACGTCCATCCAAGACCCGCACAATGACTATGCGATCAGTCTGGACGAGGTAAAAGGCAAATAACCATCGATCGACAGCCCCCGAAGCGACGCCCTTAGCTCACTCCGATCTGGTCCTAGAAACGGGAATTGTCGCAACTCATCGAATCGCTCCGAGAACCTTGCAGCCAATCGATCCGCTGCCGCTAGGCTACGCTCGGCGAGATATGAATGGATATCAAGAAGGTCCGTGCGAGCGCGCAAGGACAAAACGACCTGCACGCGTCCCTACCGCTTCGCCCGAGTTTGCTTGAGAAACTCGTCAAGGTCCCAAGGGACCACGCGCTCAGCCTCTACGTCCGCCATCCCTTCATCGATCGCATCTTTGAGAGCCCGAAACTTCTTGGCTTGCGACAACAAATAATCGGCCGCGGACTCCTGCAGTTCCTCAGGCAGCAGCTCAAGAGCTTCGACAGCTTTCTCGATGGCAGAACTCATCGCATCAATATAGCGCAGCCTTAGACGGGTGCCCAGATGCCTCACCCGAAATTTGAAGGCTACACCACCAGCGGTCCCCGCCCCAGCGTCACCTCGACGATCTCGGGCGGCACGCCGACGCGGATCGGCATCAAGCTGCAACCAAGTCCGCCCGAGATGATGACGTCGCATTTCATCCTGACATGACCATAGGCGAGCTTCCCGCTATTCGGACCCCGAACAGCCGGCGACCAGCCGAGCACGCGGACCTGGCCGCCATGGGTGTGACCGGACAGCTGCAGCGCGACGCGCGCCGGCACGCGCCAGGCGATGTTGGGCTCATGCGCGAGCAGGATGATTGGCGCATCGTCGGTGACTTTTGCCAGCGTGCCCTCGAGATCGTCGACACCGAACCGCGCCGTGCTCCGGAAGCGCTGCGCCGGCGCAAAGGCGAGCTGATCGCCGAGGCCGGCGAGCCAGAAGGAGCGGCCGCCCTTGGTGAGGCGCACGGCGTCGTTCTCGTAGACGGGAATGCCGGCCGCCTCCAGCGCGCGGTGCGCGATGGTCGGCCCGCGCCAGGCTCGCTGCACAATCCTGTCGTCCCAATAATCGTGGTTGCCCATGACGGCGTGAACGCCGAGCGGTGCCTTGAGGCCGGCGAGCACCCTCGCCCATTCGCTCGACGGAATGATGCGCGTGACCTGGTGAACGCCGGCGACATAATCGCCGAGCAGCACGATCAGGTCGGCATTCAACGCGTTGGTACGATCGACGATCGCCTCGATCCGCTCCAGCGACATCCAGGGATCGCAGGCATGGATGTCGGCGACCGCCGCGATCTTCAACGGGAAATCCGCCGGCCATTGCCGCGGGGTGGGATGATAGCGGGTGACACGGAGCCGCATCGGCTCGACGCCGACGCCATAGGCGGCGGTCGAGACGCCGAGGGCGGACAGGCCGCCGATGGACCGGATGAGATGACGACGCGAGATCATTCAAGTCTGCTTCTGATGCGGCGTTTGATGCGGTCCGATTGAAGCGGAATTGGGGTGCGGTGGTGCAGACCGCCTGCATCCTCGTGCAAATTGCCTGCACAAAGATTACCGGAAGTTCATGACAACCGGACCCTTGCTTCGACGCGATCAGTCGTCGCTCTCGTCCGTGCCGAACAGGCCGAACTGTGCCGCCGCATCGCGCGAGGGCTCGGCGATGCCTAGGTGGCGGAAGGCGTGCGAGGTGAGCAGCCGGCCGCGCGGCGTGCGCTGGAGATAGCCGCACTGGATCAGATAAGGCTCGATGATGTCCTCGATCGCATCGCGCGGCTCGGACAGCGCCGCGGCCATCGTCTCGACCCCGACCGGGCCGCCGCCATAGTTGAGCGCGATGGTCGAGAGATAGCGGCGGTCCATGGCGTCCAGGCCCGCCGCGTCGACCTCGAGCGCGCTCAGCGCGTGGTCGGCGATCTTGCGGTCGATCTTGTCGGCATTGGCGGCTGAAGCGAAATCGCGCACGCGGCGGAGCAGACGGCCGGCGATGCGCGGCGTGCCGCGGGCGCGGCGCGCGATCTCGTTGGCGCCATCAGTGCTCATGCCGACATTGAGAACACGGGCGCCGCGCGTGACGATGCTCTCGAGCTCCTCGATCGTGTAGAAATTGAGCCGGACCGGAATGCCGAACCGGTCGCGCAAGGGATTGGTGAGCAGGCCGGCGCGCGTGGTGGCGCCGACAAGGGTGAATTTCGACAGCTCGATCTTCACCGAGCGCGCCGCCGGTCCCTCGCCGATGATCAGGTCGAGCTGAAAGTCCTCCATCGCGGGATAGAGCACTTCTTCGACCGCGGGGCTGAGGCGATGGATCTCGTCGATGAACAGCACGTCGCGCTCTTCGAGATTGGTGAGCAGCGCGGCGAGATCGCCGGCCTTGGCGATGACAGGGCCTGACGTCGCACGAAAGCCGACGCCGAGCTCCTTCGCCACGATCTGCGCCAGCGTGGTCTTGCCGAGGCCGGGCGGACCGACGAACAGCACGTGATCGAGCGCCTCGCCACGCTTGCGCGCCGCCTCGATGAAGATCGAGAGGTTCTTGCGCGCCTGCTGCTGGCCGACGAAGTCGGACAGCGATTGCGGTCGCAGCGCAGTGTCGCCGACATCGTCGCTGCGGCGCTCGGGCGAGACCATGCGATTGGCCTTGGGGTCGCTCACTTCGCGAGCTCCTTCAGGCCGAGGCGAATGAGCTGCGCGGTCTCGGCGCCTTCACCCGCGCTGCGCGAGGCTGACGCGATGGCCGCGGCGGCCTGCGGCTGGCCATAACCCAGATTGACCAGGGCGGAGATCGCATCCGCAACGGGGCGCGGCGCGCGCTGGTCGTCGACGGCACCGGCAAGATGAACCACGGCCGGATCGACATTGGCAAAGGCCGGCGCCTTGTCCTTCAATTCGGTGACGATGCGCTCGGCGACCTTGGGTCCGACGCCGGGCGTACGCGCCACCGCGGCCTTGTCGCGCAGCGCAATGGCGTTGGCGAGATCGGCCGGCACCAACGTGCCGAGCACCGCGAGCGCGACCTTGGCGCCGACGCCCTGCACGGTCTGGAGCAGGCGAAACCACTCGCGCTCCTGATCGGTGCGGAAGCCGAACAGTTTTATCTGGTCCTCGCGGACATAGGTCTCGATCGACAGCACGGCGGCTTCGCCGGGCGAGGGCAGATGCTGCAGCGTGCGCGACGAGCAGTGCACCTGATAGCCGACGCCGCCGACGTCGAGAATCACAAAATCCTCGCCGTAGGAATCGATCAGGCCCTTGAGCTTGCCGATCATAACCCCGCCACCTTCAGCCTGAGCGCCGTGCTTTGGCGGTGGTGGGCGTGGGTGATCGCGATGGCGAGCGCGTCGGCGGCGTCCGCGGACGGCGGCTCGGCTTTCGGCAGCAATATCTTCAGCATCATCGCGATCTGTTGCTTGTCGGCGTGACCGGCGCCGACCACGGTCTTCTTGACCTGGTTCGGCGCGTATTCGGCGACAGAGATGCCGAACATTGCGGGCGCCAGCATGGCGACGCCGCGGGCCTGGCCGAGCTTCAGTGTCGCGACGCCGTCCTTGTTTACAAAGGTCTGCTCGACCGCTGCTTCCATCGGCTGGTGGCTGGACAGGACGGAAGCGAGCTCCTCGTGGATCGCGAGCAGTCGGCTCGACAGCGGCAAATCGTCCGGCGGTTCCACCGAACCGCAGGCGACGTAGATCAAACGATTGCCCTCAGCCTCGATCACGCCCCAGCCGGTGCGGCGCAGGCCGGGGTCGATGCCGATGATGCGAACGGGGCCACGAATCGGGAGCGCGGTCATGGGCCAGTGATAGCGGCTGGCTGCGATGGGGGAAACAGAAACAGAACGGAAGTAACAGGGGAAAGGCAGATGGTCGGATGGCATCCGCCCTGCATTCCGCAATCATACCCCGCGAAAGCGGGGTATCCAGTACGCCGCGGCCTATCCGTACCCCTCAGGCGTCTCGGAGTACTGGATCGCCCGCTTTCGCGGGCGATGACAGCGGTGGATGAGGCTACCGGACGGCCTACCCGCCCATCTTCGCCATCAGCGCGTCCGACACCTCGAAATTGGCATAGACGTTCTGGACGTCGTCGTGCTCGTTGAGCAGGTCCATCAGCTTGAGCAGCTTCTCGCCGGTCTCGTCGTCGACGGCGACCGTGTTCTGCGGCTTCCAGATCAGCGCGGCCTTGCGCGGCTCGCCGAACTTGGCCTCCAGCGCCTTGGCGACGTCGCGATAGCTCTCGGTCGAGGCGTAGATCTCGTGGCCGCCTTCGCCGGAGACGACGTCGTCGGCGCCGGCCTCGATCGCGGCATCGAGCACCGCGTCGTCATCGGCGACGCTGCGGTCGTACTCGATGATGCCGGTGCGGTCGAACATGAAGGAGACCGAGCCGGTTTCGCCGAGATTGCCGCCCGACTTGGTGAAGAAGGAGCGGATGTCGGAGGCGGCGCGGTTGCGGTTGTCGGTCAGCGCCTCGACGATGACGGCGACACCGCCCGGGCCGTAGCCCTCGTAGCGGATCTCGTCATAGTTCTCGCCGTCGCTGCCGAGCGCCTTCTTGATGGCGCGCTCGATATTGTCCTTCGGCATGTTCTCCTGCCGCGCGGCGATCACGGCGGCGCGCAGGCGCGGGTTCATGTTCGGGTCAGGCGTGCCGAGCTTGGCGGCGACGGTGATTTCGCGCGCCAGCTTGCCGAACAGCTTCGACTTCTGCGCATCCTGCCGCCCCTTGCGGTGCATGATGTTCTTGAATTGGGAATGTCCGGCCATGCGTGGTCTCGTAAAGGAATCGTGCGCCAAGGTGAGCTTAGGGAAGCGCGGCCTTATAGGCCGTCCACCCACCGGAATGAAAGGGGCTCTACGACTTTAAGGTAACACCGTACTGGCCCCTGCCTAGAGGTCAGGCACCGTTAACCCTGATTTCATTCCGGACTGCGAAAATAGCGCCCGACCGTTCCCCGACAAGAGAAACCCGATGGCGTTCGGACTATTTCGGAAGCGTCTGCCGGAGATGGCTGCGCCCGCCCCGGAGGCTGCGCAGCCGGCGGCCCATTCCGAGCCCGCGCCGGCTGCCGAGGCTGATTCGGCCCGGGAGATCCTGGAACTGCTGGAACTCGAGCTCGGGGCGATGATCCGCCAGCTTGAGCGCGCCGCCAATTCGGTGGCCGGCGGCGCCGAGGCGACCGCCGCGACGCTTGCCGCCATCCGCGACCGCACCGACGCCCTCACTGGCCGCACCCACGCCGCGCAGTCGACCGCCTCGACCTTCGCCCATGCCGCCGACAAATTCACCCAATCCGCGCAAGGCATCGGCGCCCAGGTCCGCGCGGCTGCCAAGCTCGCCGACGAGGCCAGCACCGCGGCGCAGGAGGCCCGCGCCAATGTCGACCGCCTGCGCGAGTCCTCGGCCGCCATCGGCAACGTTGTCAACCTGATCGCGCAGATTGCGCGGCAGACGACGCTACTCGCGCTCAACTCGACCATCGAGGCCGCGCGCGCGGGCGCGGCCGGCAAAGGCTTTGCGGTCGTCGCCACCGAGGTGAAGGCGCTCGCGGTGCAGACCCAAGGCGCCACGGAAGAAATCTCCAAAAAGATCGACGCGCTGCAGCGCGATGCCGCCGGCTCCGCCGACGCCGTGCACCGCATCTCGCAGGCGATCGAGGCGATCCGGCCGGTGTTCGACACCGTCAACGGTGCGGTCGCCGAGCAGAACGCCACCACCAGCGAAGTCTCCGGCAATGCCGCGAGCGCGTCGGAGTTCATCATCTCGGTCGGCGAAAGCGCGGCCGAGATCGACGCCGCGACCAAGGCCGCCGAGACCCATGGCGAGAACGTCGCCAGCGCCGGCAAGGCCGTCACCACCTTCGCACAGAAGCTGAAATCGCGCTGCGCGGTGCTGCTGCGCCAGAGCGAGCACGACGACCGCCGCAAGACCGAGCGGCTGCCCTGCCATCTCAAGCTCGAAACGACGCGCGGCGTGATGCCGGTCTACGAGATTGCGATGGACGGCGTGCTGATCGGCGGCGCCGAGGCTGGACGGCTGGCACCGCACACGATGATCGAAGGCAGCCTCGAAGACGTCGGCACCTGTCGCCTGCGCGTGATCGAGCAGTCCAAGGCCGGCGCCCGCGCGCAGTTCGTTGCTCCCAATGCCGAGCTCACCGAGAAGATCGAGGACAAGCTCTGGTCGATCCACGAGGAGAACACCGAGTTCGTCACCCGCGCGATGGAAGCAGGCAACGCGCTGACCCAGATCTTCGAGCAGGCAATCGCGCGCGGCGAGGTCAAGGTCGACGACCTCTTCGACACCGATTACGCGGACATCGCCGGCACCAATCCGCAGCAATACCGCACCCGCTATCTGGACTGGGCCGACCGCGCGCTGCCGCCGTTCCAGGAGGGCTTCCTCGCCAGGGACCCGCGCATGGCGTTCTGCGCCATGGTCGACCGCAACGGCTTCCTGCCGGTGCACAACAAGATCTATTCGCATCCGCAGCGGCCGGGCGATGTCGCCTGGAACACGGCCAACAGCCGCAACCGGCGGATCTTCAACGACCCGGCGGGGCTCGCCGCCGCGCGCAACCTGCGATCTTACCTGGTCCAGAGCTATGCGCGCGACATGGGCAACGGCAACACCGTGATGATGCGCGAGATCGACGTCCCGATCCGCATCCGGGGCCGGCACTGGGGCGGATTCCGCACGGCCTACAAGCTCTAGCGCATGGCCCGCAGCGGTCTTTCGACCAGACCATGCGCACTCCAAAGAACCAGGGCGCAAATTGCGCCCTAGTGCACGCTCAGGCAAGACGCCCGCCGCGAATCATCCTTTAAGGTCGGATTTGGAATGGGAATGCCGCGTGGAGCCGGCGTACGGCTCCGACTGGAGGACCCTCGAGACATGTCCGTCGCACAACTTGCAGTTATGGACACCGGCTCCAACCGGACGCTGGCTGAACGGCTGATCGACCAACTCGCCGACCGCATCGGCGGCCTCGGCGTCGAGCTCGCCGACATCGCCGGCAACGTCCAGGAAGTCGCAAACCGCGTCGCCAACCAGTCGGAACGGTTCCACCATCTCCAGAAGACGGCGGAGACGATGGTCTCGGCCAATCACGACATCGCCAACGCATCGCAGGCGGTGCAGTCGACGACGTCGGCCGCGGTCGGCGAGATCGCGCAGTCGCGCAACGCGGTCGACACCGCCGTCAGCCACATCTCCGAGCTGGTCGCAGCCGTCGAACGTATCGAGGCTCGCTTGAGCGCGGTCGGCTCGGCGCTGGCGCAGGTCGCGAAAGTGTCCGGCTCGATCGAGGCGATCGCCAAGCAGACCAACCTGCTTGCGCTGAACGCAACCATCGAAGCGGCGCGCGCCGGCAATGCCGGCCGCGGGTTTGCTGTGGTCGCGAGCGAGGTGAAGAACCTCGCGGAGGCCACCCGCCAGGCCACGCATCAGATCTCCGATACCGTGCGCGACCTCGATGGCCAGATCGAAGGCCTCATCGGCGAGAGCAGCGATGCCTCGCAGCGCGCGAAGACCGCAGGCGAAGGCGCCCAGCAGATCTCCGGCATCATCTCGCGCGTCCAGCAGGGCTTCGCCTCAGTGGAAGCCGAGATCGACAGCGTCACCCGCGCGGCGACCTCCAATCTCGGGCACTGCGACACCGTGATCAGCGAGCTCAATGAGCTTGCCAAGGGCGTCGACCTGTCCTCGCGCGATCTTGGGAATGCCGACCGGCGGATTGCCAAGCTGCTCGACACCTCCGAAGGGCTGATCGCGCTGATCGCCGACAGCGGCGTCGAGACCTCGGACGCGCCGCTGATCCGTGTCGTCGTCGAGACTGCCAGGCGTATCTCGGCCGAGTTCGAAGCCGCGATCGACCGCGGCGAGATCACGCTCGACCAGCTGATGGACGAGAACTACCGGGAGATATCAGGCACCGATCCCAAGCAGTACAACACCGCCTATGTCGACTTCACCGACCGCGTGCTGCCCGCGATCCAGGACCCGATCCAGAAATCCGATCCGCGCATCGTGTTCTGCGTCGCCTGGGCCAGGGGCGGCTATTTGCCGACCCACAATCCGAACTACCGCCTGCCGCAGGGCAAGGACCCGGTCTGGAACAACGCCAACTGCCGCAACCGCCGCCTGTTCACCGACCGCGCGGTGAAGAAGGTCGCGGCGAACACAAAACCCTTCCTGCTGCAAACCTATCGCCGCGACATGGGCGGCGGGCAGTTCGTGCTGATGAAGGACCTGTCCTCGCCGATCACGGTTCGCGGCAAGCACTGGGGCGCCTTCCGGATGGGTTTTCGGCAGGGCTGATGGCCGTTCCTGCGTTCTTGAATCAAAAATCTGAAAAACAACCCCATGCACAGTAGCCTGGGTGTGGGGAATCAATGGCTTGCAGTCGGCGGGCCTGGCGCGGCTTGACGCGTCGGGCAAAACAGGCGCACAATGCTATTATTCCGAAATTGCTACCCCCTTCTCCCCTTGTGGGAGAAGGTGGCGCGAAGCGCCGGATGAGGGGTCTGTCTCCGCGGTAGAGCTGCCTAAGAACGGGAGGGCGTCATACGGGGATAGAAACCCCTCACCCCAACGTGCTCGTGTCTACCGACGTCGCCGCCCTCTCCCACAAGGGGAGAGGGCACAGCAATGCCGCGCTCGCCACCATCCCGACTTTCCCAATCGCACGAAATTCGTCATCGCATGTTTTTGCGCGTTCGCACGATCATCTGCGTCGATCGGTGACGGGCGCGTTGAAAATGCGTCAAAATATGACGATTATCATATCAATTAGCCCAAGATCGCCGTAGTGATCGCCGCACAAATTCGTGAACGTCATGGCCCGACGCTTCGTTCGCGCAAATATGCATTGCGAGAAATAACGATGCTTCATCGTTTTGCATCGGTATGATTATGGTCGCGCACGAGTTCGCGAACTGGATCGCCGCAAGCGATCCAGAGAGCACAGGGAATGCATATGGCAACGACACTCACCATCAACGGCGAACAAAAATCCTTCGACGCGCCACCTGAGATGCCCTTGCTGTGGGTGCTGCGCGACATCCTCGGGATGACCGGCACCAAGTTCGGCTGCGGCATCGCGCAATGCGGCGCCTGCACGGTGCATGTCGACGGCAAGGCGGTGCGCTCCTGCGTGCTGCCCGTCAGTGCGGTCGCCAACCGCGCCGTCACCACCATCGAGCATGTCGGCAGCACGCCTGCCGGCGCGAAGGTGCAGAAGGCCTGGCTCGAGGCCGAAGTGATCCAGTGCGGCTATTGCCAGTCCGGCCAGATCATGGCGGCCGCCGCATTGCTGGCGGCAACGCCGAACCCTGATGATTCCGACATCGACGCCGCGATGGCCGGCAACATCTGCCGCTGCGGCACCTATGTGCGCATCCGCGAGGCCATCAAGCACGCGGCCAACGGCCGTCAGTCGTGAGGTCCGCCATGAATGCACACAACAGCGTCTCCCGCCGGTCGCTCCTGACCGGGGGCCTCGCCACCGGCTTCCTGCTCGCCTTCCATCTGCCGCTGCGCGCCGCCGCCAACGAGCCGGTGCAACGCGATGTGACCGACGGCAAGTTCGCGCCCAACGCCTTCATCCGCATCGACGAGACCGGCCGCACCGTGCTGATGATGCCGCAGGTCGAGATGGGCCAGGGCACCTACACGTCGATCTCGGCCGTGATCGCCGAAGAGCTGGATGCCGACTGGAGCAAGGTCGAGGTGCAGCATGCCCCGCCCAACGACAAGCTCTACGGCAACCCGACCTTCGGACTGCAAGTCACCGGCAATTCCAACTCGATCCGCGCCTGGTGGCTGCCGCTGCGCAAGGCCGGCGCCACCGCGCGCGCGATGCTGGTGCAGGCCGCAGCCAGCCAGTGGGGCGTCGAGCCCGCCAGCTGCACGGCGTCGAAGGGCGAGGTCGCGCATGCCGCGAGCGGCCGCAAGCTCGGCTATGGCGAACTGGCGCTCGCCGCCCAGGGCCAGACGCCGCCGAAGGACGTCGCCATCAAGGATCCCAAGGATTTCGTCCTCATCGGCCAGCCGCTGAAGCGGCTCGACACGCCGGACAAGGTCAACGGCAAGGCGCTCTACGGCATCGACGCGATCCTGCCCGGCATGAAGATCGCCGCGATCGCCAATTGCCCTGTGTTCGGCGGCAAGGTCGGCAAGGTCGATGACAGCGCCGCGATGAAAGTCGCGGGCGTGCGCAAGGTCGTCGTGCTCGACGACGCCGTCGGCGTGATCGGCGATCACATGTGGGCGGCAAAGAAAGGTCTCGAAGCGCTCAAGATCGAGTGGAACGAAGGCCCGAACGCTGAGATCACCACCAAGGACATCTGGGACGATCTGCGCAAGGCCAGCCAGAAGGACGGCGCGGTTGCGAAATCCACCGGCGACATCGCCAAGGCGCTCGCCAGCGGCGACAAGTTCGAGGCAGCCTACGAGCTGCCGTTCCTGGCGCATGCCTCGATGGAGCCGATCAACGCCACCGTCCACGTCAGGCCGGATGCCTGCGAGATCTGGACCGGCACGCAGATCATGACCCGCGTGCAGTCGGAGGCGGCGAAGGCCGCCGGCGTTCCGATCGACAAGGTGATCGTCAACCAGCATCTGCTCGGCGGCGGCTTTGGCCGCAAGCTCGAGCCAGACATGGTCGTTGCGGCGGTGAAAATTGCAAAGCAGGTCGACTATCCCGTGAAGGTGATATGGACCCGCGAGGAGGACATCCAGCACGACGTCTACCGTCCGGTCTATCGCGACCAGATCACGGCATCGCTGGTCGACGGCAAGGTCGCGGGGTGGAAATACAAGGTCGCGGGCTCCGCCGTGCTCGCGCGCTGGCTGCCGCCGGCGTTCCAGAAGGGCATCGACATCGACGCGATTGATGCCGCAGTGGATGCGCCTTACGACTTCGCCAATTTCCACGTCGAATATGTCCGCGCCGAGCCGCTGTCGGTGCCGACCGGCTTCTGGCGCGGCGTCGGCCCGAACAACAACGTGTTCGCAGTCGAATGCGCGATGGACGAGCTCGCGCGCAAGGCCGGCAAGGACCCGATCGAGTTCCGGAAGTCCATGCTGACCAAGAACCCGCGCATGCTCGCAGTGCTCGACCAGGTCGCAGAGAAATCCGGCTGGGGTCAGCCATTGCCCGCCCGCGTCGGCCGCGGCGTCTGCGTGCAGCCGTCATTCGCAAGCTTCATCGCGACTGTGGTCGAAGCGGAGATCGACGATTTCGGCGAGATCGTGCTCCGCCGCGTCACCTCGGTGGTCGACACCGGCATCGCGGTCAACCCCGATACGGTGAAGGCGCAGATCGAGGGTGGCCTCATCTTCGGCCTCACCGCCGCGCTCTATGGCGAGATCACCATCGACAAGGGCCGCGTGCAGCAGTCGAATTTCCACGACTACCGCATGATGCGCATCAACGAGACGCCGAAGATCGAGGTCACCGTCGTGAAAAGCGGCGAGGCCCCCGGTGGCATCGGCGAAGCGGGGGTCAATGCCGGGCCGCCGGCACTGCGCAACGCGATCTACGCCGCAACCGGCGTGGCGCTGCGGCGCCTGCCCATCGATCGGAAACTGCTGGCTGCGGGGAAGAAGGCATGAGCAGGACAATGCGTATCCTCGGAAGCCTCGTCGTGATCGCCATCGTGGTGGCGGGACTCGCGGTCTGGATCATCCGCGGGCCCGGCCCGCTCGACTTCGCCGGCGGCACCAAGGTGGCGCTGGCGGACTACCGCGCCGGCAAGCCGACGGGCGTACCGGCCAAGCTGGAGAAAGCGAGCCTCGTCGAACGCGGCGAATATCTCGCCAAGGCCGCCGACTGCATGGTCTGCCACACCAAGCCGGGCGAGAAGGACTATTCCGGCGGGCTCGCCTTCAAGCTTCCGTTCGGCACGCTCTATTCGACCAACATCACGCCGGACAAGGACACCGGCATCGGCAATTACAGCGATCAGGATTTTCTGATCGCGGTGCAGCACGGCAAGCGTCGTGACGGCGCCCGGCTCTATCCGGCGATGCCCTACACGTCCTACACCTACATGACCGACGAGGACGTGCTCGCGGTGAAGGCCTACCTGTTCAGCCAGCCGGCGGTGCGTGCCAAGGCGCCGGACAATACGCTGTCGTTCCCGTTCAACCAGCGCTGGGCGATGATCTTTTGGTCGGCCGTGTTCAATCCGGACACGCGCTTTACGCCCGATACTTCGAAAAGCCCGGAGTGGAATCGCGGTGCATATCTTGCGGAGGCGCTGGCGCATTGCGGCGAGTGCCACACGCCGCGCAATCTCGGCTTCGCGCTGGATAACCGCAAGAAGTTCGCCGGCGCCATCACCGCCGGCTGGCGCGCCTTCAACATCTCCTCGGACAAGGCGACGGGCCTCGGCAATTGGAGCGACCAGGATCTGATCTCGTATCTGTCGCTCGGCCACGCGCCAGGCCACGGCTCGGCGTCGGGCCCGATGGGCGAAGCGGTCGACCACAGTTTTAGCCAGTTCGCGCCCGAAGACATCAGCAGCATCGTTGCTTACCTGCGCAGCGTGCCGCCGCAGCCCTCGCCCGACCTGCCCGCCACCACGGCGCCCGTCGCGCCCGCCTCGCACAAGGAAGGCGTGACAGCGGACGCGCGCGGCAAGAAAGTGTTCGCCAGCGCCTGCGCCAGCTGCCACGGCTGGAGCGGCGAGAGCCCGGTCTCCCCGATGGCAACGCTGACCGGTACCTGGGCCGTCAACGACCCCGCCGCCACCAACGTCGCGCAGATCGTGATCTCAGGCACCAAGCGGCATACGCCTGACGGTGCGCTGTCGATGCCCGCATTCGGAAGTGCGTATACCGACGACGAGATCGCGGCGGTGGCGAACTACGTGACGGCGCGGTTCGGCACCAAGGGCTCGAAGCTGACGGCGAAGGACGTCGCGGAGCTGCGGGAACAGACGGCGGATTGAATTTAGCCGCAACCGCCGCTGCCCCTTCTCCCCTTGTGGGAGAAGGTGGCGCGAAGCGCCGGATGAGGGGTTCTCTCCTCGCTCTCAAGCGCCAGACGACTCGCGGAGGCAACCCCTCACCCGGCTCGCCGCTATGCGGCGATCCACCCTCTCCCACAAGGGGAGAGGGTGCACCGTCAATGCCGCCCGAGAACGATTAGGAAGCCGACTCTAACCGCCTCACGTAAGCGCAATCGGGCAGCCGTTGCTGCCCGTGGCGCCCTTGATCGGGGCCGGCGCGAAGCAATAGACGAACTGGTACTTCTTGTCGGCGATCAGATCGTCGAAGATGAGGTTCTCGTGGTTGTGGATGCCGTGCTTGGTCTGCAGCTCGGAGTGGACCACGAAAGCGAGCGACTTGTCGGGATTGGGCACCACCTCCACCGCCCAGGTGTCGGCGCCGGTGAGCGCGAGATCCTTCTCGATCACCCATCTGGCCGCATCCATGCCGATGCCCGGCTCGCCGCTGTTGAAACGGTCGTTGTTCTTCATCCACAGCGAGCCCCAGCCGGTGTGGAACATGATCGCATCGCCCGGCTTGATGTCGCTCTCGGGAATGTTCTGCTTCGCCAGCGCGGCCTTGATGTCGGCCGCGGTGATTTCCTGGCCGACATCCATCATCCCGCCCTTCAGCGCGACCATGTCGACCAGATGCGCGCGGGTGAACAGCGGCTTGAGCTTCTCGACACCGAGCTTCTTCAAACCGTGGGCGTCGCTGATCTCGGTTGCGGTGAAACCATTGTAGAACCGCATCTCGTTCTTGTCGCCGTCCTTGCCCAATTGGATTCCGATATGGCCGAGGCCGTCGAATTGCGTACCGGTCTGGCCGATCTCGGTGGTCAGGAATTCGTCGTGATAGACCATCTTGTTGTCGCCGAACGGGCCGCCGGTCGGGCTGCCGGGAATGCGCAGCGTGAACGCGCGCGGACCGAACAGCGGCATGCCGCCTTCGTAGACGCGACCAATCTTGTAGATCTTGCCGTCCTTGATCCATTTCGCGGCATCCAGGACCTTTTCGGGCGTGATGTGATTTGATGCGCCGGACTCGTCGTCCTTGCCCCATTTCGACGGCCACCACGGCTTGTCGGTGCCCTTGGGCATGGAGGTCGCGGTCTGCGCCTGGGCTTCGCTGATCGGTGCAAGCGAGAACTTGCCGTGCATCGAGCCGGCGAGAGCGGCACCCGCGACGCCGGCGATGCCCGCGGTGCGGAGCAGGGTCCGCCGATCGGTCGTGGAGCCGCTCTCGTCTTGATCTACGTTGTTGATCTCATTAGACATTGCACCCTCCCAGGTTGTGGTCAGAACAAAATCTGACTCTCAAATTGTTTCCGGCTACCCTCCTCCTCCGCTACGCTGTTGTCCAGCGACAAAAATAAGACTGATGGCGCGAGTGTCCCATGAGCCTGTTCGAAAGCGACAAATCCGCTCAGCGGCTACCGGTGTCGCTGATCACCGGCTTTCTCGGCAGCGGCAAGACCACGCTGCTCAATCGCCTGCTGCGCCGCGACGACATGAAGGACAGCGCCGTCATCATCAACGAGTATGGCGAGGTCAGCCTCGATCATCTCCTGGTCGAGCGCGTCGATGGCGAGGTTGCCGTGCTCGCAAGCGGCTGCATCTGCTGCACCATCCGCAGCGACCTGGAACAGACGCTGCGGGACCTCCTGGTCAAGCGCGACCGGGGCGAGATTCCGCCGTTTCGCCGCATCCTGGTCGAGACCACCGGGCTCGCCGATCCCGCGCCGATCGTGCAGCTGCTGCTCAACAACCCGCTCGTCTCGCACTTCCTGCGGCTCGACACCATCGTGACCACGATCGACGCGGTCAACGCATCGCATCAGCTCGACCGTCAGTATGAGGCGGTGAAGCAGGTCGCGCTGGCGGACCGGCTGTTGATCACCAAGCGCGATCTGGTCGACGATGTCGGCTCGCTGGAGCTGCGTCTACGCCAGCTCAATCCCGGCGCGAGGATCGAAACCGTCGATCATGGCGAGATCGATCCGGCCCATCTATTTGGTGCGGGCCTGATCGATCCCGGGAAGAAAAGGATCGACGTTGCGCGCTGGCTGAATGAGCACGCCTTCGCCGAGCCGCATGCGCATGCCGGCCATTCGCATCATGACCGTCACGCGCATCATGACCATGATCATCACGATCACGACGCGTCCATCACCAGTTTCATGCTGGCATTCGACGAGCCGCTCGACTGGATGGCCGTGACCCACTGGCTCGCGCATTTGCGCAACGCGCGTGGCGCGGATCTCTTGCGGGTGAAGGGGATTCTCAACCTTCACGGCGAGGCGGCGCCGGTCGTGATCCACGGCGTGCATCACGTCTTCCACCCGCCGGTGGCGCTCGCCGCCTGGCCCGACGGCGATCGCCGCTCGCGCATCGTCTTCATCACGCGCGGCATCTCGCGCGCGGACGTGCTGGAGCTTTGGCAGGCGGTTCGCGCGGCGGCGTGAGGCGGCCGGTTGAAACGAGCGCTAGCGCTATCCCTTCTCCCCTTGTGGGAGAAGGTGGCGCGAAGCGCCGGATGAGGGGTCTTTCTCCGCGCGTTCAGATGCGAGAGATTCACTCGCGGAGAGAAACCCCTCACCCGTCTCGCCGCTATGCGGCGAGCCACCCTCTCCCACAAGGGGAGAGGGTGCACCGTCGATGCCGCTCAAAATTCAGCGTCGTAGGGTGGGCAAAGCGACTTGTCTGCCGTAGCTCGAAGAGCGAAGGCGGAAGCGTGCCCACGCACTTGCGAACATGGAGAAAGATGGTGGGCACGGCGCAAGTGCGCCTTTGCCCACCCTACGATTTCCGATCGTGTAGCTTCGTTCTTCAGCTCAGCCAGAACTTCGGCGTGGCCGGCTCCAGCCTTCCACCAACGCGCACCGGCGCGATCTTGAGCGCGAGGCCCGTGGCATCGTCGGTCTCCACCGCAACGCCGCTGAGGGTCGCGACGCCCGCGGCCGGCTCGAAACGGCCCGACGGAATCCCCGATGTGAACCGGCGCAGCGGTTCTTCCTTCTGCATGCCGATGATGGAATCGTAGTCGCCGGTCATGCCGGCGTCGGTCATGTAGGCGGTGCCGCCGGCGAGGATCTGATGATCGGCGGTCGGCACATGCGTGTGCGTGCCGACGACGAGGCTGGCGCGTCCATCGCAGAAGAAGCCGATGGCCTGCTTCTCGCTGGTCGCTTCGCAATGGAAATCGACGACGATGGCATCCGCGGCAACGCCGAGCGGACAGGCGCCGAGCTCGCGCTCGAGCGCGGCGAACGGATCGTCGAACGGGGTCATGAAGACCCGGCCAAGCGCGTTGACGACGAGCGCATGCTTGCCGTTCTTGGTCTCGACCAGAGCGGCGCCGCGGCCGGGCGTTCCGCGCGGATAGTTCGCGGGACGGACAAGGCGGTCGGCGCGCTCGATGAACACCAGCGCCTCGCGCTGGTCCCAGGAATGGTTGCCGAGCGTCACCGCATCGGCGCCGGCCTCGACGAGCTCCCGGTAGATCGCTTCCGTGATGCCGAAGCCGCCCGCGGAATTCTCGCCGTTGACGACGACGAAATCGAGCGACCAGTCCTTGACCATGCCGGGCAAATATTTGGCGACGGCCTCGCGCCCGCTACGGCCGACGACATCACCCACGAAGAGAATGCGCAACTTCAGAACTCCGGAAATCGAACACGTCCGATTCCGTTAGCACATAATCCAGCGCCACGTCGTGGGATAGTGCCGGAACCGCCTCGATCTCCTGCGCTGCAAAAGCAAGCCCGATGCCGACAATGTGCTTGACCTTGCGCAAATGCGCGAAGGTGAAATCGTAATGCCCCGCGCCGTAGCCGATGCGATGGCCGAGGCGGTCGAACGCCGCAAGCGGCGTCAGCATGATGTCGGGAATCACTTCGGCGGCTGCCGGCGACGGCTCGGGAATGCCGAGCGGGCCGAGCATCAGGCGGTCGTTCGGATGGAAGATGCGGAAGATCAGCGCCTTGCCGCGCGTGGTGACGCAGGGCAGCGCCAGCCTTGCGCCCTCCTCCGCCAGCTTCTTCAAGAGCGGCATCGGATCGATCTCGCTGCGGATCGGCGAATAGCCCGAGACGATGCTGCCGGGCAAGAGGTCGAACGGCAGCCCGCGCTTGGCGAGCTTTGCAGCGGCGGTCGCGCGCTTCTTCTCGCTGAGCGCGTCGCGCTTGGCGAGGGCTTTGGCGCGGAGTTCGGCTTTGGAGTTGGACATGTGCTTCGGTCCCCCAAGGTCATCACCCGCCTTGTGCGCCCTTGCGCACTGGGGCGGGTGATCCAGTATTCCAGAGACGTCAGTGCAAGAACCTCGACGCCGCGGCGTACTGGATGCCCGGTCGAGCCAGGGGCATGACACCAAGACTGAATTGAACCGCAAGCGTGTCGGGGACGCAAATTCGACAGGCACGAACCAGAAGAAAACAGTGCGAAGCCGCGGACGCCGTTGAAGCACTCGATCCCGGAGTTCCCTACGAAAGTAGGTGGGCACCATATGTCCGAGCCCACGGGCCCGGCCAGGGACAGTTCCCTAAAGGATCGATAAGGCCCCGGGGATATATGGCTCCTGACGCGCGTCGCAGCCTCGCCGGGGCAATGTAACAACGATGTTGACGAATCGCCAGCCCGGGTCGCGGCTGGTCCCCACCTCTCCCGCTTGCGGGAGAGGTCGGCGCGAAGCGCCGGGTGAGGGCTCTCTCCTCTTGGGGGTTCTTCGTTGTCGAGACACCCTCTCCCCAACCCTCCCCCGCAGGCGAGCGAGGGAGCGCACCGCGGGCGTGGCAGAAATGGGGACTGGGCCTTCCGCAGCCCTACCCGATCGCAATCCCATTGCCGACGGTCCGGTTCAGCACCTGGGTCGACTTCTCGATTCGCTCGGCCGCGGCATTCAGCGCGTTCACCACGGCGGTCTGCGTCATCCTCGCGCGCTCGACGGCGGCATTGCGGAAATCCCGAAGTTCGGTCAACTCCTGCTCGAGGGTTCGGACACGGTTGCTGGTGTCGACCAGCTCGTCGCAGACGGTCAGCGCGGCCATCACGGTCAGCCGTGCATCGCCGATCTCGCCGAATTTTCCGCGCAGCGACTGGATCCGTGTCTCCAGGGTTTCGGCGAGCTTAAGCAGCCGCACCTCCTGGCCCTCCTCGCAGGCCATGCGGTACTGCCGGCCGTTGATGGTGACGTTGATGTGGCTCATCCATCCTCTCCGGTATCGAGCACCGAACGTATCGTGACGATTGCGGAATCCAGCCGGTCGGAGATCTCGCGATTGGTGCGCTCGAGCTTGCGCGCCTTCACCAAGGCTCCGTCGAGCTCGTCGGCAAGCCGCGAGCGATCGGCGCCGAGAGCCTGGATCCGCGCGGCCAGCTCGTTCTCGTCGCGATCGGCATCGCGCCGCCGCTCCACCGCGCTTTCCAGCGCGTCGAGCGCCGCCATCAGCCTGCGCGTCGCGATCTCGATCTCGACGGCCGAGGACTCGGTCATGGCAGAGCTGTTGGAAACGCGATCGTTCATGCAGTCAGCGGCGGAACCTACCGGCCTTTACCCAGTGGCCTTTCCCTGGAGCTTGCCGTCCGGCAAAAGACTCGGTTCGGCAAGCGCTTAGAAGCAGAAATTTACGTGGCAAGCTAGCCAAGCGCAACGCCGGCGCGAAACTATGCACCGATCCTTGAGGGCATGATCCCCGCGCGAACACCCCGCGTTTGTCGCAAGCAACACAGGGCCGCCACTTTTCCAGAGCCCGCATCACGCAACTTTTGCGGCCAAACCGGCGTTTGATTGCCTTGGACTTCCGGAACCGAGGTGCTATCCCAGCCCGACCTTACGCGGCCGAGAGGCCCCCTTCCCGCGCGGGCGTCCACCGCCAAGCGCCTCATTCCAGACGGATTTCAGACATGACGCAGGTCGACCACACCCGTATGGCCAACGCGATCCGCGGCCTTTCGATGGACGCTGTCGAGAAGGCGAAGTCGGGCCATCCCGGCCTGCCCATGGGCGCCGCCGACATCGCCACGGTGCTGTTCACGCAGTTCCTGAAATACGATGCGGCCGTGCCGTCCTGGCCCGATCGCGACCGCTTCGTGCTCTCGGCCGGCCACGGCTCGATGCTGCTCTATTCGCTGCTGTATCTCACCGGCAATTCCGAAATGACGCTGGACCAGATCAAGCAGTTCCGCCAGGTCGATTCGCTGACCCCGGGACACCCGGAGAATTTCCGCACCAATGGCATCGAGACCACGACCGGCCCGCTCGGCCAGGGCATCTCGACCGCAGTCGGCATGGCGCTCGCCGAGAAGATGCTCGCCGCCGAGTTCGGCAGGAAGATCGTCGACCATCACACCTATGTGCTCGCCTCCGACGGCGACCTGATGGAGGGCGTGTCGCAGGAAGCAATCGCGATGGCCGGGCACTGGAAGCTGAGCAAGCTGATCGTGCTCTACGACGACAACGGCATCTCGATCGACGGCCCGACCTCGATCGCCGATTCCGTCGACCAGGTGAAGCGCTTCAAGTCGGCAGGCTGGGCCGCCGAGAAGATCGACGGCCAGGATCAGGCCGCGATCACCGATGCCATCACGCGCGCGAAGAAGTCGAACAAGCCGACGCTGATCGCCTGCCGCACCACCATCGGTTTCGGCGCGCCGCACAAGGCCGGCACGTCGAAGGCGCACGGCGAGGCGCTCGGCGCCGACGAGCTCAAGGCCGCCAAGGAAAATCTCGGCATCTCGCTCGAGCCGTTCTCGGTGCCCGAGGACGTGCTGAAGGCCTGGCGCGCGGCCGGCAGCCGCGGCGCATCCGCCCGGCAGGAATGGGAGGCGCGGCTCGGCGAGCTCGGCAGCCGCAAGCGCGCCGAGTTCGAGCGCCGCCTGCGCCATGAGCGGCCGGCCTCGCTCGCCAAGGCGGTGCGCGCCTACAAGAAGGAGCTCTTGGAAAAGCCGATGAATGCGGCCACCCGCAAATCCTCGGAAGCCGTGATCGAAGTGATTGCCAGCGCGATGCCGATGGAATTCCTCGCCGGCTCGGCCGATCTCACCGGCTCCAACAACAACAAGGCGAAGTCGGCGACCGCCTTCTCCGCCAAGACGCCGAAGGGCCGCTTCATCCATTACGGCATCCGCGAGCACGGCATGTGCGCGGCGATGAACGGCATCTTCCTGCATGGCGGCTTCGCGCCGAACGGTGCGACCTTCCTGGTGTTCACCGATTATGCGCGGCCCGCGATGCGCCTTGCCGCACTGATGGGCACCGGCGTCGTCTACGTGATGACGCATGACTCCATCGGCCTCGGCGAGGACGGTCCGACCCACCAGCCGGTCGAGCATCTCGCCGCGCTTCGCGCCATTCCCAACATGCGCGTGTTCCGTCCCTGCGATGCCATCGAGGTCGCCGAGTGCTGGGAGCTCGCGCTGAACCGCATCGACGGCCCGACCGTGCTGGCCTTGACGCGGCAGAACCTGCCGCAGCTCCGCACCACCGCGCCGAACGATAGCCCTTGCGCGGCCGGCGCCTACGAGCTGGTCGCCGCGCAAGGCGAAGCCAAGGCGACGCTGTTCGCCTCGGGCTCCGAGGTCGAGATCGCGGTCGCCGCCCAGAAGCAGCTCGCCGAGCGCGGCATCGCGTCACGGGTGGTCTCGGTGCCCTCGCTCGAGCTGTTGTTAGCGCAACCAGAGGCCAAGCGCGCCGAGATCATCGGCAACGCGCCGGTGAAGGTCGCGATCGAGGCTGCCGTGCGCTGGGGCTGGGATGCCGTGATCGGCCAGGATGGTGAATTCGTCGGCATGCATTCCTTCGGCGAAAGCGGCCCGGCGAAGGACCTTTTCAAGCATTTCGGCATTACCGCCGAGGCTGCGGTTAACGCTGTGCTGAAGCGCGTTTCCTGAGAGTTGAGCTTGCCAAAAAAAAGGACTACGTAACTCCTCATATGATCAAGCACCGCCCGGCCGAACCGGGCGTCCGTCTAAAAAACCCTCGCAAGCGCGCCAAGCGCGTTGTGCGGGACGATGGGGTTATTGAACAGCCGTCACTGAACGGTCATTGAAGGAGACGAAACATGGCAGTCCGCGTCGGAATTAACGGTTTTGGCCGCATCGGCCGCAACGTGTTGCGGGCTATCGCCGAGTCCGGCCGCAAGGACATCGAGGTCGTCGGCATCAACGATCTCGGTCCGGTCGAGACCAACGCCCATCTTCTTCGCTTCGACAGCGTCCATGGCCGCTTCCCCGGCACCGTCACCGTCGACGGTGACTCGATCAGCCTCGGCGCCAACAAGATCAAGGTGACCGCCGAGCGCGATCCCTCGAAGCTGCCCTGGAAGGATCTCGGCATCGACATCGCGCTGGAGTGCACCGGCATCTTCACCGCGAAGGACAAGGCCTCCGCGCATCTGACCGCCGGCGCCAAGCGCGTGCTGGTCTCCGCCCCCGCCGACGGCGCCGACGCCACCATCGTCTACGGCGTCAACCACGACACCCTGACCAAGGATCACCTGGTCGTCTCCAACGGCAGCTGCACCACCAATTGCCTCGCACCGGTCGCCAAGGTGCTGAACGACCTCGTCGGCATCGAGACCGGCTTCATGACCACGATCCACGCCTATACCGGCGACCAGCCGACGCTGGACACGCTGCACAAGGATCTCTACCGCGGCCGTGCGGCTGCGATGTCGATGATCCCGACCTCGACCGGCGCCGCCAAGGCGATCGGCCTCGTGCTGCCGGAGCTGAAGGGCAAGCTCGACGGCGTCGCGATCCGCGTGCCGACGCCGAACGTCTCGGTCGTCGATCTCAAGATCGTCGCGAAGCGCGCCACCGACGCCAAGGAAATCAACGCGGCGATGAAGCGCGCCAGCGAGCAGCAGCTCAAGGGCATCCTCGGCTACACCAATGCGCCGAACGTCTCGATCGACTTCAATCACGACCCGCACTCCTCGACCTTCCACGAAGACCAGACCAAGGTGCAGAACGGCACACTGGTGCGCGTGATGTCCTGGTATGACAACGAGTGGGGCTTCTCCAACCGCATGGCGGACACCGCCGTCGCGATGGCGAAGGTGATCTAAGGGGAGCGCAATGCTTCCTGCCTGGATCGGAATTCCTGGCGTCATTCTGCTGTTCGCATTGATCGCGTATGGCATGCGCCAGGGAGACAAGGTGACGACCAGGCAGGAAGGCGATCCGCCCGAGCGCGGCGATCCGCCGTAACGCCGTCAGTTAACGAGTGATCAGGACATGGCCAAATTCCGCACCCTCGACGACGTCGATGTGAAGGGCAAGCGCGTGCTGCTGCGCGTCGATCTCAACGTGCCCATGGACAACGGCCGCGTCACCGACGCGACCCGGCTCGAGCGCGTCGCGCCGACCATCACCGAACTCTCGGACAAGGGGGCTAAGGTCATCCTGCTGGCGCATTTCGGCCGGCCCAAGGGACGCGATCCCAAGGAGTCGCTCAGGCCCGTCGCGGAAGCGCTGTCGAAGGTCGTGAAGAGGCCCGTCGCCTTCGCCGACGACTGCATCGGCGAGCCCGCGGCCACGGCCGTGGCCGCCCTGACGGATGGCGACATCCTCTGCCTGGAAAACACCCGCTTCCACAAGGAAGAGGAAAAGAACGATCCCGCCTTCGTCGCGGAATTGGCAAAGCTCGGCGACATCTGGGTCAGTGACGCGTTCTCGGCCGCGCACCGCGCCCATGCCTCGACCGAAGGCCTCGGCCACAAGCTGCCGGCCTATGCCGGCCGCACCATGCAGGCCGAGCTCGATGCGCTGGAGAAGGCGCTGGGCTCGCCGACCAAGCCGGTCATCGCCATCATCGGCGGCGCCAAGGTTTCGACCAAGATCGACCTGCTCGAGAACCTCGTGACCAAGGTCGACGCGCTGGTGATCGGCGGCGGCATGGCCAACACCTTCCTGCACGCCCAGGGCGTCGCGGTCGGCAAGTCGCTGGCCGAGAAAGATCTCGCGCCGACCGCGCTGCGCATCATGGAGAAGGCGGAAGCCGCCAATTGCGCCATCATCCTGCCGGTCGATGCCACCGTCGCCTATCATTTCGCGGCCAATGCGCCCTCGCATGCCTACGGCCTCGATGCGATTCCGGCCGACGGCATGATCCTCGACGTCGGCCCGCAATCGGTCGCGCGCGTCCACGCCGCGATCGACGACGCGGCGACGCTGGTCTGGAACGGCCCGCTCGGGGCCTTCGAGATGCAGCCGTTCGACCGCGGCACCGTCGCGGCCGCCAAGCACGCGGCCGAGCGTACCAAGGCCAAGAAGCTGATCTCGATCGCGGGCGGCGGCGACACCGTTGCCGCGCTCAACCAGGCCCATGTGGCCGGTGATTTCACCTATGTCTCGACCGCCGGTGGCGCGTTCCTTGAATGGATGGAAGGCAAGCCCCTGCCCGGCGTCGAAGTTCTGCGCACCAAGTAATCAGAACGGCAAGCAAGAAGCGGCCCTGTAGGCCCAAACGGAGAGAAAGACAGATGGCTCGGATCACGTTGCGTCAATTGCTCGACCATGCGGCTGAGAACGATTACGGCGTACCGGCCTTCAACATCAACAACATGGAGCAGGCGCTGGCGATCATGGACGCCGCCAACCAGGTCGACGCACCCGTCATCATCCAGGCCTCGCGCGGTGCGCGTTCCTACGCCAACGACGTCATGCTCAAGCACATGATGGACGCGGTGACCGAGATCTATCCGCACATCCCGGTCTGCGTGCATCTCGACCACGGCAACGAGCCCGCGACCTGCATGACCGCGATCCAGGCCGGCTTCACCTCGGTGATGATGGACGGCTCGCTCAAGGCCGACGGCAAGACCCCCGGCGACTGGGGCTACAATGTCGGCGTCACCAAGACGGTGACCGACATGGCCCATCTCGGCGGCATCTCGGTCGAGGGCGAGCTCGGGGTGCTCGGCTCGCTGGAGACCGGCATGGGCGACAAGGAAGACGGCCACGGCGCCGAGGGCAAGCTCAGCCACGACCAGCTCCTGACCAACCCGGACGAGGCCGTGAAGTTCGTGCAGGAGACCAAGGTCGACGCGCTCGCGATCGCGATGGGCACCTCGCATGGCGCCTACAAGTTCACCCGCAAGCCTGACGGCGACATCCTCGCCATGAACGTGATCGAGGAGATCCACCGCAAGCTGCCGAACACGCATCTGGTCATGCACGGCTCCTCCTCGGTGCCGCAAGACCTGCAGGACATCATCAACGCCTATGGCGGCAAGATGAAGCCAACTTGGGGCGTGCCTGTTGCCGAGATCCAGCGCGGCATCAAGAACGGCGTGCGCAAGATCAACATCGACACCGACAACCGCATGGCCATGACCGGCCAGATCCGCAAGGTCCTCAAGGACAATCCGGAAGAGTTCGACCCGCGCAAGTACCTGAAGCCGGCGATGGAAGCCATGACCAAGCTGTGCAAGCAGCGGCTCCAGGAGTTCAACACGGCGGGCCAGGCCTCCAAGATCAAGAAGGTGCTGACCACCGCCGAGATGGCCAAGCGCTACGCCAAGGGCGAGCTTGACCCCCGCGTCGCGTAAGCGATCGCGGTGGCGTGAGCCGCCGCGGCTCCCCTTGGCCCCGCTAGCGGCAGGCCAGTCGCATTTGAACATTCACGAGAGGTCGTCATGCCCGGGCTTGTCCCGGGCATCCACGTTCTTGGTGCCGGGGGCAAGGCGTGGATGGCCGGGATAAGCCCGGCCATGACGCTGTGGAAGCTCCGGTGCCCCAAGGCTCTGATCTCGCACGTGATTGCCTGCTGCAGGCGGGAAGAGGTAAACAGCCGATCCCCCTTTACCCTGCGACCAACGTTAACTCGGCAATTGCCCGAGAACGGTCTATTTTCACGGGCAAGGGCAGAATCGTTTTGGGAGGACCTCTCGATGAATCTGACTGAGCTCAACAGGATCGCGACCGCCATGGTCGCCCCCGGTAAGGGCATCCTTGCCGCCGACGAATCCTCCGGCACCATCAAGAAGCGTTTTGACGCGATCGGCGTGGAATCGACGGAGACCAACCGCCGCGACTATCGCGAGATGCTATTCCGCTCCAAGGACGCCATGAGCCAGTACATCTCCGGCGTGATCCTCTATGACGAGACGATCTGGCAGGATGCGAAGGACGGCACGCCCCTGGTCAAGCTGATCGAACAGAGCGGCGCCATTCCCGGCATCAAGGTCGACGAGGGCACGCAGGCCCTGCCGATGTGCCCGGGCGAGCTCGTCACTGTCGGGCTCGACAAGCTCGCCGAGCGGCTGAAGAAATATTACGAGCGCGGCGCGCGCTTTGCCAAATGGCGCGCGGTAATCGACATCAGCAGCGGCATTCCCTCGATGACCGCGATCAGCGTCAACGCCCATGCGCTGGCGCGCTATGCCGCGCTATGCCAGGCGGCGCAGATCGTGCCGATCGTCGAGCCTGAGGTGCTGATGGACGGCGATCACGACATCGACCGCTGCCATGAGGTGACGAGCCGTGTGCTCAACAAGACCTTCCAGGAGCTGCGCGTGCAGCGCGTTGCGCTCGAGGGCATGGTGCTGAAGCCGAACATGGCGATTTCGGGCAAGAAATGCGCAAAGCAGGCCTCCGTCGAGGAAGTTGCGGAAAAGACGATCCGGCTGCTCAAGGCCTGCGTCCCCGCCGCGGTGCCGGGCATCGCCTTCCTCTCCGGCGGCCAGTCCGACGAAGAGGCGACCGCGCATCTCAACGCCATGCACAAGCTCGGTCCGCTGCCCTGGGGCCTGACCTTCTCCTATGGCCGCGCGCTGCAGGCCGCGCCGCAGAAGGCCTGGTCGGGCAAGGCCGAGAATGTCGCGGCTGGACAGAGCGCGTTCAGCCATCGCGCACGCATGAACGGTCTCGCCTCCAAGGGCGAATGGCAAAGCAGCCTGGAAAAGAAAGCGGCCTAGATCTTGTCGAACAAACCGCCTCCGCCGCGCCCGGCGCCGCGTCTCTATCTCGCGACGCCCGTTGTCGATGATCCCGCGACGCTCGTGGCCGAATTGCCGGGCCTGCTCGCCTCCGCCGATGTCGCCGCCGTGCTGCTGCGGCTGAAGGAGACCGACCAGCGCACCATGATCTCGCGCGTCAAGGCGCTGGCGCCGCCGGTGCAGAAGGCGGGCGCCGCGCTGCTGGTCGACGGCCATGCCGAGCTGGTCGCGCGCGGCGGCGCCGACGGCGCGCACCTGCCCGGCATCGCCGCGCTGAAAGAGGCGCTGCCATCGCTCAAGCCCGATCGCATCGCCGGCGTCGGCGGGCTGACGACGCGGCACCATTCCATGGATGCGGGCGAGATGGGCGCCGACTATGTGCTGTTCGGCGAGCCCGACGCGAAGGGACAGCGACCGTCGTCGCAGGCGATCGCCGAGCGGCTCGACTGGTGGGCCGAGCTGTTCGAGCCGCCCTGCGTCGGCTTTGCGACGTCGCTGGAAGAAGCCTACGACTTCGCCGCCAGCGGCGCCGATTTCGTGCTGGTCGGCGAGTTCATCTGGGCCGATCCGCGCGGACCGAAGGCTGCGCTGATCGAGGCCGACGCCGCGATCAAGAAGGCCCATGCCACCGCGCCTGCGGGTCAGGAGCACGGCTAGCGCCCGACATGAAGCTCCCGTGCATCACCATCCTGGCCACGCTGCTGTTGACAGTGCCCGCGGCCGCACAGCTCCAGATCACGCCACCGGCGACAGTCCCGAGCCCGCCCGCCGAGAAACAGAAGCCCAAGCCGCCTCCCGCTGCCAAGAAGAAAGAGGCCGCGCCGGCGCCGAAACCGTCGGCTTCGCCCAAGCCGGCCGCTTCCCCAAAGCCTCAACTGCCCGCAACCGTGATCCCGGCGCCGCCCACCGACACGCCGGGCGTCGATCTGGTGTTCGGCGCCTATCAGCGCGGCCAGTACAAGACCGCATTCGATCTCGCCAGCACGCGCGCCGCGACCGGCGATCCCAAGGCGATGACCATGCTCGGCGAGCTCTATTCCAACGCCATGGGCATCCGCCGCGACTACGCCAAGGCGGTCGAATGGTACAAGCGCGCCGCGGATGCCGGCGACCGCGAGGCGATGTTCGCGCTGGCGATGCTGCGCATGGCCGGCCGCGGCGGCGCGGTGGACAAGGGCGAGGCAGTCAAGCTGATGGCGTCAGCCGCCAAGCTCGGCGAGCCCAAGGCGGCCTATAATCTCGCGCTGCTCTATCTCGACGGTCAGACCCTGCCGCAGGACGTCAAGCGCTCCGCCGAGCTGCTGCGCCAGGCTGCGGACGCCGGCCTGCCCGAGGCGCAATACGCGCTCGCGACCTTCTACAAGGAGGGCACCGGGGTCCCGAAGGACCCCGAGCGCGCGGTGCGCCTGCTCCAGGCCGCCTCGCTCGCCGACAATGTCGATGCCGAGGTCGAATATGCCATCGCCATGTTCAACGGCACCGGCACGCCGAAGAACCATCCGGCCGCCGTCGCGTTGCTTCGTAAGGCCTCCCGCCAGGGCAGCGCGATCGCGCAAAATCGCCTCGCCTGGGTGCTGATCAACGGCATGGGCGCGGCCGTGGACAAGGTCGAGGGCTTCAAATGGCATCTGGTGGCCAAGACCAGCGGCAAGGGCGATCCGGAGCTCGACAAGCAGCTCTCCGACCTGCCGGCCGAGGACCGGGCCAAGGCGGAGGCCGCCGCCAAGAAATGGCTCGGGACCAAATGACTTGACGCAATGACTTGACCTGAGGCCCCCCGCAGGGCACCCAATCCCTCAAACAGGCGTGCTTTCGCGCCCTTTCCCCCGACAAGACCCAGAGCTCATGCTTTATTCCGCAACTATCAACGTCATGGTCAAGGCCGCGCGCCGCGCCGGCCGCAGCCTCAAGCGCGATCTCGGCGAGATCGAGCATTTGCAGGTCTCGCTGAAGGGACCGGCCAATTTCGTCTCGCTCGCCGACAAGCGCGCCGAAGAGATCCTCTACCAGGACCTCGCCAAGGCACGGCCCGGCTACGGCTTCATCGGCGAGGAAGGCGGCACCCGCGAGGGCACCGACAAGAGCCACACCTGGATCGTCGATCCGCTCGACGGCACCACCAACTTCCTGCACGGCATTCCGCAATTCGCGATCTCGATCGGCCTCGCGCGCGAGGGCATGGTCATCGCCGGCGTGATCTACAATCCCGCCAATGACGAGCTCTACATCGCCGAGCGCGGCAAGGGCGCCTTCCTCAACGACCAGCGCCTGCGGGTGGCCGGCCGCCGCCAGCTCAACGAGTGCGTGGTCGCCTGCGGCCTGCCCCATATTGGCCGCGGCGACCACGAGGAATTCCGCCGCGAGATGACCGCGATCCAGGACCGCGTCGCGGGCCTGCGCCGCTTCGGCGCCGCCTCCCTCGACCTCGCCTTCGTCGCAGCCGGCCGCCTCGACGGCTATTGGGAGCGCAATCTGCAATCCTGGGACATCGCCGCCGGCATGCTGATGGTGCGCGAAGCCGGTGGAACGGTGTCGGGCGTCCAGGGCAATGACGATCCCCTGCTGACCGGCCATGTGGTGTGCGGCAACGAGTTCGTGCACGGCGAGCTGGTGAAGATTTTGCGGAAGCCAGCGTAAGGCGAAAGCTCGCGCTCTCCACATTCCGCCGTCATCACCCGCGAAGGCGGGTGATCCAGTATTCCGCGGCGTCTCGGTTCAATCACAGGCGCCGCGGCGTACTGGATGCCCCGCCTTCGCGGGGCATGACAGTTTTGCCTTACGGCTTGTCCACAGCGGCTCGACCTGCAACGACTAAGCGTCGTCTTCGTCGGAGTCCTCGTCGCGATATTCACCGCCAAGAGTCAGGCCCTCGATCGTCGTGGCGCCTTTCGGCTTGATCACCCGGCGAAGCGGGACCGAGCTCTCGCTTCGCAATGCCTCCATCAACTGTTCCGAATGCGTGACGATCCAGATGTCGGCGCGGCCCGATGCCTTGACGATCAGCCGGGCCAATGGGGCGAGCAGCGACGGATGCAGGCTGGTCTCGGGTTCGTTCAGCGCGATGAACGGTGGCAGCCGATAGCCCATGAACACTGCGAGCAGGCAAATATATTTCAGCGTCCCATCGGACAGTTCATGAGCCCTGAACGGCCGCGGCATATCCGTCAGTTGCAGATCAAATTCACACGAGCCATTTTCTTCCCATGCGCGGAGCTCGGCGCCCGGAAATGCATCTTCGATTACGTCCTGCAGCTCGGTGGCGTCTTCCCGAATGGTGTAAAGCGTCGCCAGGGCCGCGGCCAAATCACTCCCATCGGCACTGAGCGAGGGCGTCGTGATCGCGAGACACGGCTTTCGTAGCGGCGAGGCCGGATCGGTGCGAAAGTCGTGATAGAAGCGCCAGCCCAGCATTGCGTTTCTGACCAAATCGATTTCGGGGCATTCCTTGCCATCGGAAAAGCCCGCAAGCGCCGTCTCGGACGGCAGCACCGCATCCTTGTGGCTGCTCCATGCGCCGCTCTCGCCGCGCACGCTGACGAGCGAGTTTTTTCGCTCCATCAATTGAACCGTTCGTTTGCCCTGCGTCGCCTCGATACTTTCGGACTTGATCATCGGCTCGCTGGAAAACGCCGCCTCGAGCGGGCCAGGAAATCCGATCTCGATGGAATATCTGAATCTATCGAATTTGGCCGACAAACGTAGTCGCCCATCTTCGCCTTTCTTGCGAAGACCGGACCAGCAGACCGAACTCAATCCGCCTTCCTCGGCGATCGTGCGCGTGATTCGACCTGCCGCCGCGTCGCGCAACAGCGACAAGGACTTGTAGAGATTGGATTTGCCGACGCCATTCTCACCCACAAACACGGACAGGGGGTGGATTGGTATGGAGAGCCGCCGAATGGAGCGATAGTTGGAGATCGCAACGTCGGTCAGACGCATTACATGCTCGCAATCGGCAGGTTGGCCGCGCATTCGCGCCGCGGTGCGAATACATTTCAATCCAGAGATGCAGTCTGGATTGACGCCCCCGAGAAAGCAAGCCGGCCGATCCGGCGTTCAGTGGCCGGCCCTCGCCGGCGCCGGCGGCCCATACGCTTCGCCTTCCTTCGCGGCCTTCGGCTCCCGATCCCCCGCCAGCACGCGCTGCACCGAGACGAAGAACACCGGCACCATCAAGAGCGCCAGGATCACCACCGCGATCATGCCGCCCATCACGACGCTGCCGAGTGCCTGCTGGCTGGCCCCGCCGGCGCCGTGGGCGATCGCCATCGGCAGCACGCCGCAGATGAAGGCAAGGCCGGTCATCAGGATCGGGCGGAAGCGCAGGCGGCAGGCTTCGATGGTGGCGTCCACCAGCGGCTTGCCTTCCTTTCGCAGATCCTTGGCGAACTCGATGATCAGGATCGCGTCCTTGGCGGCAAGGCCGATGATGGTGATGAGGCCGACGGTGAAATAGACGTCGTTGGGCAGGCCGCGCAGCATCGCGGCGATGACCGCGCCGACGATGCCGAGCGGCACGGTGAGCAGCACCGCGAGCGGGATGGTCCAGCTCTCGTAGAGCGCGGCCAGACACAGGAAGACCACGAGAACCGAGAGGCCGAGCAGAAACGGCGCCTGCGAGCCCGACAGCTTTTCCTGCAGCGACTGGCCGGTCCATTCGTAGCCGAAGCCGCGCGGCAGCCTGCCCGCAAGCTTCTCCATCTCGGCGATGGCATCGCCCGAGGTGAAGCCGGGCCTCGCTTCGCCCGAGATGCGCACCGCGGGATAGTAGTTGAAGCCGGCGATCTGCGTCGGACCACGCGCCCATTCGACCGTGGCGAAGGAGGAGAACGGCACCAGCTGGCCGCGGCTGTTCTTGACGTTGTAGTTGAGGATGTCCTCGGTCCGCATGCGATCACGGCTATCTGCCTGCACCACGACGCGCTGCATGCGGCCGCGGTTCGGGAAGTCGTTGATGTAGTTCGAACCGAGATTGGTCGAGATCGTGTTGTTGATGTCCTCGAAGGTGACGCCGAAGGCGCCGGCCTTCTCGCGGTCGATCACGAGATTGACGACGCCCGCCTCGGGCAGGCCCTCGATATAGACCTTCTGCAGCACCGGGCTCGCATTGGCGTCCGCGATCAGCTGGTCGGCGGCACGCATCAGGGCGGAATAGCCCTTCTGGCCGCGGTCCTGGAGGCGGAACGAGAAGCCCGAGGAGTTGCCGAGATTGTCGATCGGCGGCGGCTGCAGCGCAGAGATCTTGGCGTCGCGGATCGACGACCCCAGGTCGCGGTTGATGTCGTTGACGATCGCCGCAGCGGAATCCTTCGGCCCGCGCTCGGACCAATCCTTCAGCGTGATGAAGGCCTGCGCGGTGTTCATGCCCTGGCCGGAGAAGCTGAAGCCGGTGAGGAAGGTGACATCCTTCACGCCCGGCCGCTCGGCGAGATATTTCTCGACCTTCTCGATCACGGCCTCTGTCCGCGGATAGGACGAATCCGACGGCGTCTGAACGTCGGTGGTGACAAAACCCTGGTCGTCGATGGGCAGGAAGCCGCCGGGCAGGCTGACGAAGGCCCAGGAGAGACCCACCAGCAGCGCTGCATAGACCAGCATCAGGCGGCCGGTGCGCTTGAGCGAGAAGCCGACGGTGCGGGAATAGCGCTCCTTGCCGCCTTCGAGCATGCGGTTGAACCAGCCGAACACGCCCCGCTTCGCGTGGCCATGACCGGCCGTGACGGGCTTGAGCAAGGTCGCGCACAGCGCCGGCGTCAGCGACAGCGCGAGGAAGGCGGAGAAGCCGATCGCGGCGACCATGGTCACCGAGAACTGGCGGTAGATGATGCCGACCGAGCCCGGGAAGAACGCCATAGGCACGAACACCGCCATCAGCACCAGCGTGATGCCGATGATGGCACCCGATATCTGCGACATCGCCTTGCGCGTCGCCTCCTTCGGCGACAGCCCCTCCTCGCTCATGATGCGTTCGACATTCTCGACCACGACGATGGCGTCGTCGACGAGGATGCCGACCGCGAGCACCATGCCGAACATCGAGAGCATGTTGATGGAATAGCCGGCGAGCAGCAGCGTGGTACAGGCGCCCAGAAGCGCCACCGGCACCACGATGGTCGGAATGATGGTGTAGCGGATGTTCTGGAGGAACAGGAACATCACCACGAACACCAGCACCACGGCTTCGACCAGCGTCGTCAGCACCTTCTTGATCGAAGCCTCGACCACGGGCGTGATGTTGTAGGGGATCTCGTAAGTGATGTTGGCCGGGAAGAAGCGCGACAGCTCCTTCATCTTCTCCTCGACCGCGCTCGCGGTCGCCAGCGCATTGCCGGTCGGCGACATCAGCACGGAGAGACCGGCGGTCGGCTTGCCGTTGAGGCGCGTGTTGAACTGATAGCTGAGGCCGCCGACCTCGATGCGCGCGACGTCGCGCAGGCGCACGGTCGAGCCGTCGGGATTGGCGCGCAGGATGATGGCGCCGAATTCGTCCGGCGAGGAGAGCTGGCCCTTGACCAGCACCAGCGCGGAGGTGCGCTGGGTCGCGGTCGACGGCTCGGCGCCGATACTGCCGGAGGCGACCTGCGCGTTCTGCGCGGCGATCGCCTTGTTGACGTCGTCCGCGGTCAGGCCATAGCCGACGAGCTTTGCCGGATCGACCCAGACGCGAAGCGAGCGCTCGGTCGAATAGAGCGTGGCACGACCGACGCCGGGGATGCGGCGGATCTCGCCGAGCACGTTGCGGATCATGAAGTCGCCGAGGCCGACCTCATCCAGGCTGCCGTCGGTCGAGTTCAGCGTGATGATCTGCAGCACCGCGCTGGATGCTTCCTCGATCAGGATGCCCTGCTGGATCACCGCGCGCGGCAGGCGCGCCTCGACGCGCTTGATGCGGTTCTGCACCTCGACCGAAGCCGCACTGGTATCGGTGCCCGGCTGGAAATTGGCGATGATCTCGACCTGGCCGAGCGAGTCGCTGGTCGATTCGAAATTGAGGATGCCGGAGGCGCCGTTGAGCTCCTCCTCGATCAGGCGCGTGACGCTGTTGTAGAGGTTTTCGGGCGAAGCGCCGGGATAGCTGGTCGAGATCGAGATCGAGGGCGGCGCGATGATCGGATATTGCGCGATCGGCAGCAGCGGCACCGCGATCGCGCCGATCAGACAGATGAACAGCGCGACCACCCAGGCAAAGATCGGCCGGTCGATGAAGAAACTCGGCATGGCGGATTACCGCGTGACTTTCTCGGCGTGCCGGTTGTCAGCGGTCGCGTCCGCCTCCGACCAGGATTGCGGCTTGACCTTGTCGCCGGCGGCAAACTTCTGGAAGCCCTCGACCACGACCTTGTCGCCGGCCTTCAGGCCCTCGGTGACGAACCAGAAGCCGTCCTGCACCGAGCCGGTGCGCACCGGCTGCACCGCGATGCGGTTGTCGTCCTTGACGACGAACACTTCGCTGCCGCCGCCGCCATTGCGCTGGATCGCCTGCTGCGGCACCGCGATGGCATCGGAGTCGAGGCCCTGGTCGATGCGAACGCGGACATACATGCCCGGCAGCAGCTCGCGCTTCGGATTGCGGAACTCGCCGCGCAAGGTCACCTGCCCGGTATGGGCGTCGACCTTGGCGTCGGAGAACAGCAGCTTGCCGTCGAGCGAATAAAGCGTGTTGTCGTCGAGCACGAGACGCACCTTGGCGGCATCGGCGGCGATCCGCTCGAGGTCGCCGCTCTCGAAGGCACGGCGGAGCTGGTTGAGCTCGGTCACCGACTGGGTGAAGTCGGCATAGATCGGATCGAGCTGCTGGATGGTGGCGAGATTGGTCTCGTTCTGCACCGCGAGCGCGCCCTCGCTGACGAGGGCGGCACCCACGACGCCGTCGATCGGCGCGCGCACGGTGGCATAGTCGAGATTGAGCTTTGCGCGCGCGAGCTCGGCCTTGCGGCCTTCGACCTCGGCATGGGCCTGGCGCTCGGCGGCCACGGCCTTCTCGTTCTCGGCCTCGGGCGCGGCGCGCTGGCTGGTCAGCGTGGCGATACGGTGCGCCTGCTGCTTGGCCTGCATCAGCGCAGCCTCGGCCTTGGCGAGCCCGGCCTCGTTGGCCATCACCTCGACCTCGAACGGGCGCGGATCGATGCGGTAGAGCGGATCGCCGGCCTTCACCTCGCTGCCCTGGCGGAACAGGCGCTCGACCACGATGCCGGAGACGCGCGGCCGCACGTCGGACATGCGCGTCGGCGCGATGCGGCCCGGCAGCTCGCGCACCACGGCGCGGGCTTGCTGCTTGACGACGACGATGCTGACGTCAGGGTCGGCCGGTGGAGCGGCGGAGACGGCCGAGCTCGATTCCTCGCAACCTGCGAGCAGCGGCGCAAAGGCCGCGAGCATCATTGCAACGCATGCCGATCGCGCGCGAAGTCCTGACATGAAGGTAAGTGCCCCGATGTTGTTGAAACTGGTCACACGCCGCACCGGCCCGTTCTGGGCGATTCCGCGCGGCTGATGCCGTCAAAATAGAATGGAGCTGCTGCGACGCAACGCATCCAGCGGGCGGCTCAATGTCACACGGCCTATCACGCTGACTTCTGGGGACTTTTTTGGATTCACCGGATTGTGAGTCGGGTTCCATCACGGCGTGCTGCGACGGAACATCGCAATCACTCCGCGGCCTTCATCCGGTACTGGCTGACGCCCCATTCGGTTCCGTCGGCATAGCCGAACGCCCCTGAGGTCGCGAGCAGGAACCAGCGCCAGCGCCGCATCCAGAGGCCTGTCTCCTCGCCATGGATTTTGCGCAAGGACGCTTCGATCGCGTCGCGATGCGCATCGAAATTGCCGAGCCAGTCGTTGGCGGTGCGCTGATAATGCGTGCCGCTCCAGCACCATTCCTTCTCGAGCGCGAAGATGTCGTCGAACTGCCTGACGAGGTGATGGCTCGGCATCAGCCCGCCGGTGAAGACATGCTGGGCGATCCCGTCCTCGCGATCGGTCCGGTCGAACAGATCGGAGCCGGCGCGATGGGTGGCGATGTGCATGAAGAAGCGCCCCTCGGGCGCGAGCCACGACCGCAGCCGCGTCATCAGCTTGCGCCAGTTCATGACGTGCTCGAACGTCTCGACCGAGACGATGCGGTCGAACGCGCCTTCGGGCGCGAACCCGCACATGTCCGCATCGACCACGCGCAGGTTCGACAGCCCGCGCAGCCGCGCCTGCTCCGCGACATGGGCGCGCTGCGCCTGCGAGTTCGACACCGCGGTCACCGTCGCGTGCGGAAACTGCCGCGCCATCCACAGCGACAGCGAGCCCCAGCCGCAGCCGAGATCGAGGATGGCCTGGCCGTCGGCGAGACCGGCGTGCTCGACGGACTGCCGCAGCGCTTCCTCCTCCGCCTCCTGCAAGGTGGTCGCATCGGTCTTGTAGAAGCAGCATGAGTATTTGAGGTTGGGGCCGAGCAGCTGCGCAAAGAACGCCGCCGGCACCTCACGATGTCCGGCATCCGCTTCGCCAGCGATCGGCCGCAGGATCATCCGCCCGGCGAAGGCGGCATCGTCGGCTGCACCCAGCGTGGACAGGCGCGAGGCCGTGCGCGAGCACAGGCGCTGGATCGCGGCGCGGATCACGACGTCGGGCAGCGGCACGCGTTCGGCAGTCCCGATGATGGCGGAGACGACGCTCATGCGACCACTCCCTTGGCCAGGTCTTATGGGGGCAGCGGAGGAAAGAACGCAGATGCCGGCAACAGGCCGGGGACAGCCCCAGGGCATCGGCGGCCTGGGGATGGGCAAACTTTTGCAGACAACGCGTTATCAAAGCACGGTTTCCGCTTTGGGTTCCGGGCGCTGTCCACGAAATCGGCTCATCCGGCGCTTTTTTTGGGCTGGCGCTGTGCCATAGTGCGCACTGCAATCACGTTCGTAACGGATGATACCGGCCATGCCGCCTGGCGCCCCGCCCCGCTCCTCCATGGATATCGAGTATACGAAACTGTCCGCACCCAGCGTCTTCCTGGTGCGGATGCTGGTCTTCCTGGTGCTGTGCACCCTGGTGGGCGTGGTGCTCTACAGGCAGATCATCCAGGCCTTCTTCGCCAATCCCGGGCTCAATGCCCTGATCGGCGGCGTGCTGTTCATCGGCATCATCCTGGCCTTCCGCCAGGTGATCCGGCTCTATCCTGAGGTGTCCTGGGTCAACAATTTCCGCATTGCCGATCCCGGCCTCGCCCCGTCCCGCCACCCCAAGCTGCTGGCGCCGATGGCCGCGATCCTCGGCGGCGAGCGCTCCGGGCGGATGAGCATCACCCAGACCACCATGCGGCATTTGCTCGATTCGATTGCGACCCGCCTGGATGAAGCCCGTGACATCTCCCGCTACATGACCGGGCTCTTGGTCTTCCTCGGCCTGCTCGGCACCTTCTGGGGCCTGATCGAGACGGTCGGCTCGGTCGGCAAGGTGATCGACGGGCTCAAGGTCGGCGGCGATTCCGGCGCCCTGTTCGACACGCTGAAAGAGGGCCTCGCCGCTCCGCTCGGCGGCATGGGCATTTCGTTCTCGAGCTCGCTGTTCGGCCTCGCCGGCTCGCTGATCCTCGGCTTTCTCGATCTGCAATCGAGCCAGGCGCAGAACCGCTTCTACACCGACCTCGAAGACTGGCTCGCCACCACCGTGCGCGAATATGGCAGCGGCGAAGTCGCGGTCGCAGCCGCCGCTGGCGGCGGCGTCGCCAGCGGCGAGCTTCAGGCGGCCGTCGAACGCTTACGCTCCGTGCTCGAGGAGGGCAGCGGCAGCCGCGGCACCACCGCGGCGATGGCAAGCCTTGCCGAGGCGATCCAGGCGCTGGTCTCGCATATGCGTACCGAGCAGCAGATGATCCGCGAATGGGCCGACGGCCAGGGCGAGCAGAACCGCGAGATCCGCCGCCTGCTGGAACGGCTCGCGCGCCAGCCGGAGAAGGGTTAGCACATGGCTCTAGCGCGCGGCCGCCGCAGCGAAGGCGCCTTCAACTACTGGCCCGGCTTCGTCGACGCGCTGTCGACGCTGGTGCTGTCGATCGTGTTCCTGCTGTCGGTCTTCCTGGTCGTGCAATTCTTCCTGTCGCAGGAAGTCACCGGCAAGGACAAGGCGCTAGAGCTGCTCAATGCCAAGATCGCTCAGCTCAACGAGCTGCTCTCGCTGGAGAAGCTCGGCAAGCTCTCGCTCGACGACCAGGTCTCGCAGTTGAAAGCGGGCCTTGCCTCGGCGGAGTCCGAGCGCGACCGCATGAAGGGCCTCTATGAAGGCCTTGCCAACGCCGGCAACGACGCGCAGGGCAAGACCGCCGAGCTCGGCAAGGCGCTGGACTCGGAAAAGGCGGTCTCGGCACGGGCGCTGGCGCAGATCGAGGTGCTGAACCAGCAGATCAGCGCGCTCAGGCGGCAACTGGCGGCGCTGGAAGAGGCGCTCGATGCATCCGAGAAGCGCGACAAGGAATCGCAGAATCGCATCGCCGACCTGGGTTCTCGCTTGAATGTTGCATTGGCGCAGCGCGTGCAGGAATTGTCGCGCTACCGCTCGGAGTTTTTCGGCCGCCTGCGCGCGATCCTGGGTAACCGCCCCGACATCCGCATCGTCGGCGACCGCTTCGTGTTCCAGTCTGAAGTGTTCTTCGACACCGGACAGGCGACCTTGCTGCCCGAGGGCCGCGCCGAGCTCGAGACATTGGCGACGGCGCTGATCGATCTCGACAAGAAGATCCCGAACGAAATTCCCTGGGTGCTGCGCGTCGACGGCCACACCGACTTGCGCCCGGTCACCGGGGTGAACTTCAAGTCGAACTGGGACCTCTCCGCGGCCCGCGCCATCTCGGTGGTGCAATACCTGATCTCGCTCGGCGTCCCCGCCCAGCGCCTCGTCGCCGCAGGCTTCGGCGAATTCCAGCCGCTCGACACCGGCAACACCGAGGAAGCCTACAAGCGCAACCGCCGCATCGAGCTGAAGCTGACGGAGCGGTAGTGTGAGGGTCGCGCGATACTCACCGCACCGTCATGGCCGGGCTTGTCCCGGCCATCCACGATCTTCGGTCCGCGCTGATAGAAAGGCGTGGATGCCCGGGCATAGGCGAGCGGAAGCGACGCCGTCCTTCGGACGGCTATGCCCGGGCATGACGACCTTCGTAGAATGAGCGCGCTCCACCTCCGCCCCTATCGGCCCGAGGACGAGGCAGCCTCGATCGATCTCTGGCATCGCACCTGGCAGCAGGCCTATCCGCAGATCGATTTCGCCGCGCGCCTCGCATGGTGGCGCGAGCGCTGGCGCAAGGATCTGGTGCCGAAGGCCCAGATCGTTGTCGCCGAGCAGGACGGCGCGCTGACCGGCTTCGTCACCATCGACGGCGAGGGCTATCTCGACCAGCTCGTGGTCGATCCCGATCGCTGGGGCTCGGACGCGGCGCGATTGCTGGTGGATGAGGCGAAACGGCTGTCGCCGTCGGGCATCACGCTACTCGTCAACAAGGACAATGCCCGCGCCATCCGCTTCTACGAGCGCAACGGCTTTGCCCACGCCGGCGACGACGTGAACCCGACCTCGGGCCGGCCGGTGCTGAAGATGATCTGGAAAGCGTGATCTAGCGGGCGTGACGCCGATCACGCGGGGATCCCGCGCCGCCGGTTATTCGTTGTGTCAGCGATGGCACGCGGATGGAGATGGTCGATGAAGCTGAGCGAGCTCGCCAAGGGGTCCTCGGTGATGCTGGGCGTCATCGTCGCCGGATATGTGTCGACGACCTATGTCGACCATCGCTTTGCGGCATCAGAGACGGCGAGCCCCCCTGCGCCAACGAACAGCCCCGGACCGTCGGCCTGCGTGGACGCGGACGGGAGCTGGAAGAACTGGCTTTGGCCGAACGTGCCGATGGGCTCGCCGAAGTGCCGGTGATCGCGGGTTCTTCCCTAACACTCCGCTGTCATGCCCCGCGCAGGCGGGGCATCCAGTACGCCGCAGCCCTTCCGCAATCTCACCAGCTTCTCGGAGTACTGGATTCCCCGCCTTCGCGGGGAATGACACTGTGGTTGTGGTGACGATCACAGAGCCTCACGCCCCCTCGAACTGCAGCCTCGCCAGCCGCGCATAGAGCCCGTTCGCCGCGACGAGCTCGGCATGCGTGCCCTGCTCGACGATCCTGCCCTGGTCCATCACCAGGATGCGGTCGCAGGAGAGCACGGTGGCGAGGCGATGCGCGATCACCAGCGTGGTGCGGTGCTTCATCAGCTCTTCGAGCGCGGTCTGCACCAGAGTCTCGCTTTCGGCATCGAGCGCGGAGGTCGCTTCGTCGAGCAGCAAGAGCGGCGCGTCGCGCAAAATGGCGCGGGCGATCGCGATACGCTGGCGCTGGCCGCCTGACAGCGTCACGCCGCGCTCGCCGAGCGGGGTCTCATAACCTTCGGGCAGGCGGCGGATGAACTCGACGGCGTGGGCGAGCTCGGCGGCGCGCTCGACCTCGGCATCGGTCGCATCGGGGCGGCCGAAGCGGATGTTCTCGCGGGCGCTGGCGGCGAACACGTTGGACTCCTGCGGCACCAGCGCGATGCGTGAGCGGAAATCGCGGGGATCGGCGGACCTGACCGGCACGCCGTCGAGCGAGATCGCGCCGCTGCGCGGATCGTAGAAGCGCAGCAAGAGATGGAAGATCGTGCTCTTGCCGGCGCCGGAGGGACCGACGATCGCGACCTTCTCGCCGGGGCGGATGGTGAACGAGACGGCGTCGAGCACATTGACATCGGGCCGCGCGGGATAGGCGAAGCTGACGTGGTCGAAGCCGACCTCGCCGCGCGCTGGCACCGGCAGCGTGCGCGGCGATGCGGGCGCGGCGATCTCGGGCTGCACGTGCAGGATCTCGAACAGGCGCTCGGCGGCGCCCGAGGCCGCCGCGACCTCGCCCCAGACCTCGCTGAGCTGGCCAAGGCCGGCCGCAGCGAACGCGGCATAGAGCACGAACTGCCCGAGCCGGCCCGGCGAGATCGCGCCGGTCAAGACGTCATGCGAGCCGATCCAGAGGATCGCGACCACGCTTGCGAACACGATGAAGATGATGATGGCGGTGAGCACGGCGCGCGCCTGTGTCGAGGTCCGCGCGGCCTCATAGGCCTGCTCGACCTCGCCGCCAAAACGCTTCGCGGCCAGCCCCTCGCTGGTATAGGCCTGCACGGTGCGGATCGCGCCGACCAGTTCGCCGGCATAGGCGGAGGCGTCGGCGAGCGTGTCCTGCGCATTGCGCGACAGGCGCCGCACCCAGCGCCCGAAGGCGACCAGCGGCAGCACGATCAGGGGAATGGCGAGCAGCACGAATCCGGAGAGGCGCGGGCTGGTGATCACCATCATCGCCGTGGCGCCGAGAAACATCATCAGGTTGCGCAGCGCGATCGAGACCGAGGCGCCGACCGCGGATTTGATCTGGGTGGTGTCGGCGGTGAGGCGCGACACCAATTCGCCGCTGCGCGCGGAATCGAAGAAGGAGGGCGAGAGCGAGAGCAGATGGGCGAAGACGTCGCGCCTGAGATCGGCGACGATGCGCTCGCCGATCGTCATCACGAGGTAGTAGCGCGAGGCGCTGGCGAGCGCGAGCACGGCGACCACCGCGATCATCACCGAAAAATAGCTGTTGATCAGCGCGATGCCTTCCGGCGAGAGACCGAAATCGATCATCCGGCGCACCGCGATCGGGACCAGCAGCGTGGTCAGCGCCGCGATCGTCAACGCCACGAAGGCGAGCGCAGCACGACCGCGATAGCGGGCCACATAAGGCGCGAGCGCCAGCAGCGGCCGCAGCCTGGCACGGCCCTTGGCGGGCTGCTCGATCAGTTCGGCTTCGATCAACGGGGCTTCGGTCGGTGCGCCGTCGCGCTCGTCGCGGTACTGGTCGTCAAGCCGTTCCACAGCGCTCATGAGATCCGGACCCAGGAAGACAAGTTAGCTCCACATAGGCCGGTGAAAGGGGAGTGGCAAATCCGGGATGTCCCTTAGGGGACGGCCCGGTTCGCAAGTCCCCACAATGGCTTGTTTTAAGGGGGCCTGTGGGGTATAGAGCCGCCAAATCCGTCATTCGATAGTCACTCAAGCAAGGCGCCGGGCGCCGAGGAATTGCCATGAAAGCCGAAATTCACCCGAATTATCATACGATTACGGTCGTCATGACGGACGGAACCGAGTACCAGACCCGCTCGACCTGGGGCAAGGAAGGCGACAAGCTGCACCTCGACATCGACCCGAAGTCGCACCCGGCCTGGACCGGCGGCTCGGCCCAGATCATGGATCGCGGCGGCCGCGTCTCGCGCTTCCAGAAGAAGTTTTCGGGCTTTCTCAAAAAGGATTGATCCGGCCCGCAAGGCTGGTGACGAAAAACGCCCCCGGAGGACCGGGGGCGTTTTTGTTTTTGCCCGTCATTCCGGGGCGCCTGAAGGGCGAGCTACGATGCGCAATTGCGCATCTGAGAATCCATAACCACGATCGGGAGTATGGATTCCGGGCCCGCGCCAAGTGGCGCGTCCCGGAATGACGACCGAGACTGTTGATAGACCTTACCGCTCGAACGCGGCCTTGAGCGCGTTGAGGTGCGGCACCAGCGGATTGCCGATCGCGACGTGATCGGTCGGCGGGGTGTGGATCGAGGTGTCGAGGCGGCGGACGCGGGTCTGCAGGCTCATCGAGCGATGGATCAGGTCCTGCAGCTGGGCCGGCAGCTTCTCGACGGTGTCGGCTGGGCCGGGATCAGCTGCGGTGAGCTTGACCTTGGTCTTCTCGCGGTTGGCCTGGACCAGCGTCATCTCGCCTTCCTTGACCGCGCGGTGCAGCAGCAGCCACGAGGCGAGCTGCATCAGGCGGGTGGTGAGGCGCATGCTCTCGGTCGCGTAGGTGAGGCTGACGGCACGGTCGAGCGCCTTGGCCTCAGTGCGGCCGGCGCCGTCGAGATAGGAGGCGGTCTCTTCGACGAGGTCCATGCCCTCGCGAAACAGGGCGCCGAACGCCGCAGAATTGGTGAACCGCTCGCTGAGTTGAACGAGAGCGCCGTCGGCCTGCAAACGTTCCATGGTTAACGCCCCTTACGCAACTGTTTACCCACCCGGCTTTGGCGCCGGATTATGATGAACAAATCATTGCGCGGGCGAAGCGCGGAGTCCAGCGACAAGCGCGGATATGGTTTCCGCGGGTCTTTCCTCGGAATTCAACCGAAGGGAGACTCTTGTTTTGACGGGTTTTCTTGACGCGAACCGGTACCCACTTCGCTCGAAAACGCTTTGGACCAAAAAAAGAGCCGCCGGAGACCGGCGGCTTTGAAAGTTGATAACAGGGAGGCGTCAAACAGAGTGGACAGGAGCCACTCGGTGTCCAAACGAGGACGGTTCCAGTCATAAAGCGAAAAGCTTAATCCGGAGTAAACGAACTAATTTTTTGAGGGTTCGTTAGCCATGTCGGCCAGAGGCCGAGTGCGATGCGGAACGATTTCCCGTCATGCCTGGGCTTGTCCCGGCCATCCACGTTCTTGCTGGCGATGACGAAAAACGTGGATGGCCGGGACGAGCCCGGCCATGACGATGTGGAAGCGACCGCGTCTCTCTCTTCGCGTCATTCCGGGCTCGCGCGAGCCCGGAATCCATAACCACGCGCGGAAGAGATGGCCCGTCGCTATCGGCCTGCCCGTTTCAACGTCCTGTGGTTATGGATTCCGGGCTCGGCGCTACGCGCCGCCCCGGAATGACAGCAGGAGATATTTTGCGCGAGACATGGTCCCGGCTCTGCGGCGCGTCACCATAGCGCGTCGAAGACGCGCGTAAACGCGCTTTAAGTGCCGCACCACGTCCGCGACACGAGAGCCGTGAAAATCCTACGACTTGAAAAAACTGTTCGCCGCATCGCGCGAGGCGCGCTTCTTGTTGGCGGCTTCTTCCAAGCGCGCGATCTCGGTGTTCAGCAGAGCCACGCGCTCGGTCAGCTCCTCCACCGACAAGAGTGAGAGATCCTGTCCGATTTCATGGCTGATCTTCTTGCGCGGGCGGTCGTCGTCTTCGATCGGCATGCTCGTTCCTCCTGCGTTCGCGCTCGCACACGGCTGAGGCGGTTGCCAGCTTGGGCCGCGCTGGCTAAGCAAAGGCCTCGTTTCCTCCCGCACCTTTGCTCAAGGACACATCATGGACAAGCTGCCCGCGCAAATGACCGTGGTCGCCATCTCCAAGCCCGGCGGACCGGAGGTGCTGGTGCCGGAACAACGCCCAGTGCCGCAGCCCGGTCCGGACGAGATCCTGATCAAGGTCGAGGCCGCCGGCGTCAATCGGCCCGACGTGGCGCAGCGCTCCGGCGCCTATCCGCCGCCGCCCGGCGCCAGCGATTTGCCCGGCCTCGAGATCGCCGGCGAGGTGGTCGCGGTCGGCAGCAACGCCAAGCGGCACAAGGTCGGCGATAAGGTGATGTCGCTGGTCGCCGGCGGCGGCTATGCGCAGTACTGCATCGCGCAGGACGCCCAGGCCATGAGCGTGCCGCCGGCGCTGTCGATCAAGGAAGCCGGCGCGCTGCCGGAGACCCTGATGACGGTCTGGCACAACGTGTTCGAGCGCGGCGGCCTGAAGGCCGGCGAGACGCTGCTGATCCATGGCGGCTCCTCCGGCATCGGCACCATGGCGATCCAGCTCGCGAAAGCATTCGGCGCAAAGGTGTTCGTCACCGTCGGATCGCAGGACAAGGTCGATGCCTGCCTCAAGCTGGGCGCCGACCGCGCGATCAATTACAAGACCGAGGACTTCGTCACTGTCGTCAAGGAAGAAACCGGCAAGGCCGGCGTCAACCTGATCCTCGACATGGTCGCTGGCGACTATGTCGACCGCAACTATGACGCCGCCGCGGTCGACGGTCGCATCGTGCAGATCGCAACCCTCAACGGCCCCAAGATCACCGCCAACATCGCCAAGGTGATGGTCAAGCGCCTCACCCATACCGGCTCGACGCTGCGCCCCCGTAGTAATGCGGACAAGGCAGCGATGGTGGCCGCGATCGAAGCCAAAGTGATGCCGCTTTTGCGCGAAGGCCGCGTCAAACCGGTGATGGACAGCTCTTTCCCGCTGGAAAAGGCGGCCGACGCGCACCGGCGCATGGAGACGAGTGCACATATTGGCAAAATTGTGTTGGAGGCCTAGGCCGCTGACCCACAGGGGACGGCGGAAACCCTTTGATTTTCCTCGCTTTCGTGGCATCTATCGCGACGCGCCGAACCACTTCCGGTCCGGTTTGAAATCGTCCTTTAGAATCGCCTTGCACTCGCAGTTTGCGTCGAACGCGGAGAACTGACCTTGCGTCTGATCAGGTGCCTCGCGTCCATCGCGCTGGGCCTCATGATTCTTGTCGCCGCGTCGCCTGCACGCGCGCTGGATGCTGTCAGCGTCCGTAGTGACGCGCCCGCGATCGACCTCACCGGCGTGATCGAGCATCAGCGCAGCGATGCCGACCGCATCCAGGTCTCCACCGCGCCCGGCACCGACGGCATCGTCCGCCGCATCGAGGTGCGCGCCCGCGAGGGCGGCGTGAACTGGGTGGTGTTCGCGCTCGCCAACAACACCGACGACCAGCTCGACCGCCTAATCGTCGCGCCGCATTACCGCATCGTCTCCTCGGGGCTGCTCTGGCCCGATCTCGGCCTCTCACGCATCGCGACCATCACGCCGTCGATCGGCGACCGCCCGGAGCGCCAGGAGAGCGCGACGGCCGACGTCTTCCGCATCACGCTCGATCCCGGCGCCGTCGTCACATTTGTCGCGGAGTTGCGCACCGACAAGCTGCCGCAGCTCTATCTGTGGGAGCCCGAGTCCTACAAGGACAAGGTTAACTCGTTCACGCTGTACCAGGGCATCGTGATCGGCATCTCCGGGCTTTTGGCCCTCGTTCTCACCATCCTGTTCGTGGTGAAGGGCAGCATCATGTTCCCGGCCGCCGCGGCGCTGGCCTGGGCGGTGCTGGTCTATATCGGCGTCGATTTCGGCTTCTGGGGCAAGGTGCTCGACATGTCGAACAACGCCGAACGCATCTGGCGCGCGGCGGGTGAAGCGATATTGGCGGCAACGCTGCTGGTGTTCCTGTTCGCCTATCTCAACCTCAGTCGATGGCATGTGCGCTATTCGCACATCACGGTGGGCTGGCTGGCGTTCCTGGGCTCCCTCGTCGCGCTCGCTTTGTTCGACCCGGCGGTGGCCTCCGGCATCGCCCGCATCTCGCTGGTGCTGATCGCCTTCGCAGGTTTTGCGCTGATCGTTTATCTCTCCACCCACGGCTTCGACCGCGCGGTGCTGCTGATCCCGACCTGGTTCCTTCTGGTGGTCTGGGTGGTCGCGGCCGGCATGACGGTGGCGGGCTCGGTCACCAACGACATCGTCGGCCCTGCCCTGCTCGGCGGCCTGGTGCTGATCGTGATGCTGATCGGCTTCACCGTCATGCAGCACGCCTTCGCCGGCGGCGGCGCCACCACCGGCGTCGTCTCCGACATCGAGCGCCGCGCGCTGGCGCTGGCCGGTTCCGGCGATCTGATCTGGGACTGGGACGTGTCCGCCGACAAGGTATTCACCAGCCCCGAGACCGAAGCCCTGCTCGGCCTCAAGCGCGGCACGCTGGAGGGCCCGGCGGCATCGTGGCTCGAAGTGCTGCATCCGCTCGACCAGGACCGTTTTCGCGCCGCGCTCGACAGCGTGCTCGACCAGCGCCGTGGCCGCCTCGTCCAGGACTTCCGCCTGCGCACTCCGGACGGCCATTTCATGTGGTTCGCGCTGAAGGCGCGCCCGGTGGTCGGCTCGGACGGCGAGGTCTCGCGCGTGGTCGGCACGCTCACCGATGTCACCGAGCTGCGCAACGCCGAGGAGCGACTGCTGCACGATTCCGTGCATGACAATCTCACCGGCCTGCCCAACCGCAAGCTGTTCATGGACCGGCTCGGTGCGGTCGCGCATTTCGCCAAGACCATGCCGACGCTGCGGCCGACGCTGATGGTGATCGACCTCGACCGCTTCAAGCAGGTCAACGATTCCGTCGGCATCGCGGTCGGCGATTCCATCCTGCTCACGCTCGCCCGCCGCCTCACCCGCATCCTGAAGCCGCAGGACACGCTGGCGCGGCTTGCCGGCGACCAGTTCGGCCTGATCCTGCTCTCGGAGCAGGACCCGGCCCGCATCACCGCCTTCGCCGAGACCATCCGCAAGACCATCCGCGCGCCGATCGCCTTCAACGACCGCGAGATCTTCCTCACCGCCTCGATCGGCCTTGCGCTGTCCGATCCGCAAACCCAGCTCACGGACGAGATCATCAAGGACGCCGAGCTTGCGATGTATCACTCCAAGCGCATCGGCGGCGACCGCATCGACGTCTACAAGCCGGCGATGCGTGCGCGAAAGACCGACCGGCTGACGCTGGAGAGCGAGCTGCGCCGCGCCATCGAGCGGCAGGAGATCACGATCCTGTATCAGCCGATCGTGCGGCTGGAGGATCGCTCGATCGCCGGTTTCGAGGCGCTGTCGCGCTGGGATCACCCGAAGCTCGGACGCATGGCGCCGTCGGAATTCATCACCATCGCCGAGGAGACCGGCCTGATCGTTGACCTCGGCATGTTCGTGCTCGACCAGACCGCAAAGCAGCTCTCCGTGTGGCAGCGCGCGATGCGCTCGCGCGAGCCGATCTTCGCGAGCGTCAACGTCTCCTCGCGGCAGCTGCTGCGCCACGACCTGATCCACGACGTCCGCACCGTGCTGTCGCGCTCCTCGGTGGCGCGCGGCACGCTCAAGCTGGAACTGACGGAATCGCTGGTGATGGAGAATCCGGAGCACGCAGCCCAAATGCTGACGCGCATCCGCGAGCTCGGCACCGGCCTGTCGCTCGACGATTTCGGCACCGGCCATTCGTCGCTGGCCTATCTCCAGCGCTTCCCGTTCGACACCATCAAGATCGACCAGTCCTTCGTCCGCACCACCAGCCGCGGCACCCGTCCGGTGATCCTGAAGTCGATCATCGCGCTGGCGCATGATCTCGGCATGGACGTGGTGGCGGAAGGCGCCGAGACCGATTCCGACGCGGTCGAGCTCTACCAGATGGGCTGCGAATACGCGCAAGGCTTTGCCTTCGGCGAGCCGATGGACGCGGACGCTGCGATGCGCCTCCTGACGGAAGTGCGGCTGGAAGCTGCGAGCTGACCTCCCTCTCCCGTCCTTGAGGGGCCGCTTTCGAAGCGCGCGGGGTGAGGTGCCGATGAGACCTTGCTTGATCCAGATCAATGGACCGCTGCTCAACCGCCGCGAAAAATGGTGTGCAGCATTCGATCCAGAACGGTTTCGTCATCGAGGTCGCTGGGCTCGCCACCGTCGTTCTCGGCGTGCCGCGCGCGTCAAGCGCAACGGCTGGGATGAGCGGACCAAGCGCGTCCTTCTCAGGAGTTACGGATGACCCGGCACCTTTTCCACGCGATCACCCTCATAGGCACCGGAATGTTCCTCGCCTCGTCGGCCGAAGCCGTGACGGCGGCACGATGCGAGGATCGCGGCGCAAACTGCATCGGCTCATGTGCCATCTACACCGGCGGTGCCGGTGACTTTCGGGGCCGCCAGAACGTGTGCATGCGCACCTGCGACCAGCAGACGACCAGATGTCTGATACGAGCACACGCCGATGATGAACGCTGGTCCCGGTGGCGCCAATGAAGGCCTTGGTTCGACACCTTCAGGTTATTGTTTGAGAACCGTAGGGTGGGCAAAGGCGCACTTGCGCCGTGCCCACGACCCAACATTGCAACTGAAGTGGTGGGCACGCTTCGCTTTGCCCACCCTACGATACTGTCGCGCTGCGAAACGACCTTCCCCTCCAGAGCAGGGCAGCAGCCTCACTCGCCGTACTACCGGCGCCGGTCGTTCTTTCGCTTCGTAAACCGCACGCTCTGGCCATCCGGCATCCGCGTCGCGACGAAGCCGGCGGCGAGGCAGGCTTCGCGCTGCGGCATCTGGATGTCGGGGCTGCGCAGGCTGTCCCACCACGAGGCGCGGTTCGCCGCCCGCGGCAGGGCCGCGCCGATGATCTCCTCGATCTGTTCGAATGTCAGGACGAATTCGGCCTGCTTCTGCCGCATCAGATAGTCGCGCAACGCATCGTAGTCGTTCACAATCGTCCTCTCGTCCGGGCTGGGTCTCTTCGAGACCTGCCGAAAAACGCTAGCCCATTAAACCGATTCTTAACTCATCGCGGCTTCGCCGTCGCGGCTTAAACACTACGCAAGCTTTCGGGCGCATCCATCAGGGTCGGGAGCTAGCGATGCTGTCTGGATGGCGCGAAGTCACGGCCCGCCGGCCGTGGCGTATTTCGGCGAAGCTGCTGATCATCTCGTCCGTCGTGACGGTGATCGGCTTTTCAGCCATTTGCGTCAACGTCATGCTCGACATGCGCCGCGGCGAGGAGGCGCTCGCCCGCCAGACGCTTGAGAACCTCGCGACCACCATCGAGTCCGACATCAGCCGCAACATCGAGATCTACGATCTGTCGCTGAAGGCGGTCGCCGGCAACATGCTGCTGCCCGAGCTCGCCACGGTCTCCAAGCCGATCCGTCACCTGATCCTGTTCGACCATGCGACCACGGCGAAGCATTTCGGCGCCATCCAGGTGTTCGATACCGAAGGCCGGCTGAGCATCGACGCCTCCACGCTCGATCCGCTGCCGGAGAACCGCGGCGAGGAGGATTACTTCACGGTCCATCGCGACAATCCCGGTGCCGGGCTCTTCATCAGCCGGCCGATGCTGTTCCGCGGCGCCTATTCGATCGTGCTGAGCCGGCGCATCAGCGACAACGACGGCGGCTTCCTCGGCGTCGTCGCCGGCTCGATCCGCTTCAGCTATTTCCACGAATTATTCGAGCGGCTGAGCCTCGACCCCGACGACACCATCACCGTGCTCAAGCGCGACCGCACCATCATGATGCGGCGGCCGTTCGATCTCGACATCATCGGCAAGAACCTGAACGAGCGTCAGACGACCTGGAAGGCCGACAATCTCCGCATCGGCACCGCCTATTCGGGACAGGGCCCGGTCGATCCGACGCCGCGGCTCTATGTCCGCAGCGCCGACAACGGACCACTGTTCGTGGTGGCGGGCAAGCCGCTGGCCGCGGTGTTCGCGCTCTGGCAGAAAGAGGCGTTTCGCATCGGCGCCGTGGTGCTGGCCCTGGCGCTGTTCGTGCTGGCATCGACGCTGGTGCTCGCGCGCGAGATCGGCCGGCGCGCTGCGGCCGAGCGCAAGCTCGAGGAGATGGCGACGACGGACGCGCTCACCGGCCTGAAGAACCGCCGCAAGTTCGATTCCGTCATCGACGTCGAATGGCGCCGCGCGATGCGCCAGAAGACGCCGGTCGCGCTCTTGATGATCGATGCCGATCACTTCAAGGCCTACAACGATACGTTTGGCCACCAGGCCGGCGACCAGGTGCTGGTCGGCATCGCCATCTGCATCTCGGATTCGGTGAGCCGTGCCGGCGATTGCGCCGCGCGTTATGGCGGCGAGGAATTCGCGGTGCTGCTGCCGAACACCTCGGCCACCGACGCGTTCAAGGTCGCCGAGACCATCCGCGCCAAGGTGCAGGGCTGGTCCGACGACCAGACGACGTCGACGGTGTCCTGCGGCATCGCCAGCCTCGTGCCCGCGAGCGGCATGGACTGGTCGATCCTGGTCGCCGCCGCCGACAAGGCGCTCTATGCGGCGAAGGCGGGCGGCCGCAACCAGTCGGTGGTCGCGAGCATCCCAAAACTGTCGCTGGTGGCGTGATCGACGCTCTTGCCGTCATTGCGAGCGAAGCGAAGCAATCCAGACTGCCTCCTCGGGAGTAGTCTGGATTGCTTCGTCGCTTCGCTCCTCGCAATGACGAGTGGGGAGATAGCGTCGCCCGCTTACTGCCCCAGATACTTCTTCATTTCCGCGATCAGCCCATCGCGCAGCTCAGGGCGCTTCAGGGCGTAGGCGATGTTGGCGCGGAGGAAGCCGGGCTTGGAGCCGCAATCATGGCGCTCGCCCTCGAACTCGACACCGTAGAATTTCTGCGTCTTGGCGAGGCCGATCATGGCGTCGGTAAGCTGGATCTCGCCGCCGGCGCCGCGCTCCTGGGTCTCCAGGATCTTGAAGATCTCCGGCTGCAGGATGTAGCGGCCGGTGATCGAGAGGTTGGAGGGCGCGGTGCCCTTGGCCGGCTTCTCGACCATGCCGTCGACCTCGAACATCTTGCCGTTGCGCTTGCCGACGCCGCAGATGCCGTATTGATGGGTGAGATGGTCGGGCACCGCCTCGACCGCGATCAGATTGGATTTCTCGCCGAGCGAGGACGCCATCTCGATCATCTGCTTCAGGCAGCCCGGCGTGTTGAGCACGAGCTCGTCCGGCAGCACCACCGCGAACGGCTCGTCGCCGACGATGTCGCGCGCGCACCAGACCGCGTGGCCGAGGCCGAGCGGCGCCTGCTGGCGGGTGAAGCTGACGGCGCCGGCGTCCGGCTGGTTCTGCGCCAGGATCTCCTGCTCGGCCTTCTTGCCGCGCGCGGCCAGCGTGGTGTCGAGCTCGAACATCTTGTCGAAATGATCTTCGATGACATTTTTGTTGCGGCCGGTGACGAAGATGAAGTGCTCGATGCCGGCTTCCCTGGCCTCGTCATAGACGTACTGGATCAGCGGCTTGTCGACGATGGTCAGCATTTCCTTCGGCATCGCCTTGGTGGCGGGCAGGACGCGGGTGCCGAGGCCGGCGACGGGGAATACGGCTTTGCGAATCTTCATGGGATTGATCGAATACCTGAGGAAGGGAGCAATGGTATCTTGCTAGCCTGTTTGCAGCCGCCAACAAAGGCGGATGTGGGGCCCCGCGCTCATAGAGTTAAGAAAAAATCAGCCACCAAAATTTCACCTTTGTTAAGCTATTGGCAACCGTCGCCAGGCCTCTTGACGGGCGGATTTTCGGCCGGACGGACAGGACATGACGCAATCGATGGCAGCACTGACGAAACTTGCCGGATCTTTGACCGGAGTGATTGTTGCAGTTGCAATAGTGCTGCCGGACAGCGTGAACGCCCAGTCGCAAAACGGCCTGTCGAACCTGTTTGGCGGTATTTTCTCAGGCACCAATCCGGCGCCCGCGCAGGCCCCTCCCGGCCCCGGCGGCGCGCAAACGGGAGTCCAACCTTGGAGCGGCGAGGACGGCGCCTCCGGCCATCCGCTGATGACGGCCGCAGCGATCCGCGAGGCGGCCGGCAATTTTGACAATTGCGTCGCCGGCATGTGGCCCGATGCCGCACGGCGCGGCATCACCCAGGACAATTTCCAGCGCTTCACCGCGGGGCTCTCGCCCGACCTGCGCATCATGGACCTGATGGACTCGCAGCCGGAATTCACGAAATCGATCTGGGACTATCTCGACATCCTCGTGAACGACAATCGCCTTGCCAAAGGCCGCGAGGTGCTCGCCAAATACAAGGCGCAGTTCGACGCCACCGAGAAGGCGTATGGCGTCGATCGCTACATCATCGCCGCGATCTGGGGCATCGAGTCCAACTACTCGACGCAGATGGGCGACCGCAGCGTGCTGCAATCGACCGCGACGCTCGCCTGCATCGGCCGCCGCCAGGCCTATTTCAAGGACGAGTTCCTCTCCGCGCTGGAAATCCTCAACCGCGGCGATCTCAGACCTGAGCAGATGCGCGGCTCATGGGCCGGCGCCTTCGGCCCGACCCAGTTCATGCCGACTGCGTTCAAGCGCTTTGCCGTCGATGGCGACGGCGATGGACGGCGCGACGTCGTCGACAATCCCACCGACCTGATCGCGTCGACCGCCAACAATCTGAAGAAGGACGGCTGGCAATCGGGCCAGACCTGGGGCCTCGAGGTGGTGGTGCCGCAGGGCTTCAACTACATGCTGGCCGATCGCGCCAAGGCGATGACGATCGCGCAGTGGGAGAAGCTCGGCCTCAAGCGGGCGACGGGCCAGCCCTTCCCGCATCCGGGCGAGAAGGCCTATCTGCTGGCGCCGGCGGGCGCGCAAGGCCCGGGCTTTCTGATGCTGCAGAACTACCGCGTCATCATGAAGTACAACCCGGCCGAGGCCTATGCGCTCGCGATCGGCCATTTCGCCGATCGGCTGCGGGGCGGGCAGCCCTTCGTGCAGCCCTGGCCGCGCCAGGAGCGCGAATTGTCCCGCACCGAGCGGCTGGAGCTCCAGCAGCTGCTGGCCCAGCGCGGCTTCTACAAGGGCACCCCGGACGGCCAGTTCGGCGGCCAGACCCGGGAAGCCCTGCGCAATTTCCAGGCCTCGATCGGGATCCCCGCCGACGGCTTTGCCTCCTCCGACGTGCTGGACCGGCTGCGCGGGCGGTAAAATCGCGCCAAAAGTAACCCTGAACAGGGATTTTGACTGGCAGCCTTGACGGAGGCGGCAGTTCCCCGGTGTATGGGCAAAGAATCTGTGACGGAATCTGCCCGTTTGGCGCCTGATTCCGTTATTATATCGAGCCTATCCCAATCCCCATTGCGCGTGCCCGAGATCGCATGTCGAAGCCCAGGCCCCAGTCCAAGTCCTTCTTGAAGGCGCTGACCGAGACCGGCCCGTTGATCGCGCTGGGGACGGCGCTTGCGATCCTGGTCTCGATCGCGGGACCCGCCTCGGCGCAGTTCTTCAACTTCCCCGGCTTCGGCGGCCCGCCGCAGCGCCAGGCCCCGCCGCCGCGCCAAGGCGGTGGTGGCGGCGGCTGGTTCGGCGGCGACTTCTTCGCGCCGTTCCAGCAGCCACAGCAGCAGGCCCCGCGTCAGGATTTTTCGCGCGCGCCGGCACCGGCCAAGCGCGACACCACGCCCGACAAGAACGTGCTGGTGATCGGCGACGCCATGGCCGACTGGCTCGCCTATGGCCTCGAGGACGCCTACACCGAGCAGCCCGACATGGGCGTGATCCGCAAGCACAAGACCACCTCGGGCCTGATCAAGTACCAGCCGAAGGGCGAGCCCTCGGACTGGGCGGCGGCTGCGAGGGGCATCCTCGAGACCGAGAAGCCCGACGTCATCGTCGTCATGCTCGGCCTCAACGACCGCAGCTCGATCCGCGAGCCGGTTGTCGACAAGTCGGACAAAGACAAGGACAAGGACAAGAAGAACGACAAGGGCGCGCGCGCCAAGCCGCAAGCCAAGCCGGGCGAGGCCAAGTCCGGCGACGCCAAGCCCGGTGACGCCAAGCCCGGTGACGCCAAGCCGGACACCGCCGCCAAGCCCGACGACAAGCCGGTCGATACCGATCTGCCGCAGGACGACGCCGACAACGCCGATACGCCTGCGGCCGCGCCGGAAAAGACCGCGCGCAATCCGAACGGCGTCTATGAATTCCGCGACGAGCGCTGGGTCGAGCTCTACGGCAAGAAGATCGAGGAGCTCGCGGGCGTCCTCAAGGCCAAGGGCGTGCCGGTGCTCTGGGTCGGCCTGCCCGCGATCCGCGGCCCGAAGGGCACGGCGGACATGCTGTTCCTGGATTCGCTCTATCGCGAGGGCGCGGCCAAGGCCGGTATCACCTATGTCGACGTCTGGGACGGCTTTGTCGACGAAGCCGGCCGCTTCCTCCAGAAGGGACCGGACTTCGAAGGCCAGATCCGCCAGCTGCGCAGCGGTGACGGCGTCTATTTCACCAAAGCCGGTGCGCGCAAGCTCGCACACTATGTCGAGCGCGAGATCACGCGCCTGCTCGCGGGGCGCTCCGGGCCGATCGCGCTGCCGAGCGAGCCGGCGACGCCCGACACCAGCGCCGAGCCCGGCAAGCCTGCGCCGCGGCCGCTGGCTGGCCCGATCGTGCCGCTGGTCGCGGCTTCGATCTCGACCGATCAATTGCTGGGCGGCCCGGGCTCGCGTCCCGCCGCCGTCGATGCGCTCGCTGCGAAGACGATGGTGAAGGGTGAGCCGCTGACGGCGCCCGCCGGCCGTGCCGACGATTATGCCTGGCCGCGCCGCGAAGTCGGCCGCGAACAGGCCAAGGGCGACACGCCGATGGCTGCGACAACGCCTGAGGGCGGTACTGCGCCGAGTTCGGCAGGCACGGGCGCCGCCGCCGCGATCGCGCCGCCGAAGCTTGCGCCGAAGAAGCCGCCGGCACCGCCACAGCAACCGGCGCAGGCCGCGCCGTCATTCCGTGACTTCTTCGGCTTCGGCTCGCCGCAGCCAGCACCGCGTCAATTCGCGCCGGGGCCGCGCAATCCGAATCCCACGATCCCGCGTCCGCCTGGCAATGTCGGGCGCTCGGCCGAGATGTTCCGGTGGTAGATCAAAGTCTCGTGTCACGGACGCGGCGCAGCACCTCTTGGTGAGGCGACGCAGAGGCCGGGACCCAGCTTGTGACGACATGCACAAGAAAGAATAGGCCCGGCTCAGCGACGCAGCGTTTCACGCTGCATCGCGTCCGGGGCACGAGAGATCAGGCTTCGGCAGCTAACTTTAGTAGCGCCAGCGCGACGGCGGGGGACGACGCGCGGGACGCGACATCAGCAGCGCGAGTGCGAAGCCGATACCGCCGGCGACCAAGAGTGCGCCGAGCGGATTGTCCTGCACCTTCTTCGACAGCGCCTGTGTGCCATCGCGGAAGGTACCGCCGCTGTTCTCATAGGCGTCCTTGGCGTAGCCCGTCGCGGTGTCCGCGGCATCGCGCACGGCATCCTTGGCCTGGCCGTAGAGATTCTGCACCGTGCCCGCGGCTTCGCGCGCCTTGCCCGATGCCTGCGTCTTGGCGTCGCCTGCCATGTCTCCGACTGCGCCTTCCGCGCGTCCGGCATATTCCTTCGCCGATCCGACAATCCGATCCGTGTCCATGATGCTCCTCCTCAGGGGTCAGCCCAAGTAACCGATCAGGCGCGACGGGGTTCCAGCGGGGCTAGAGAATGAGTCCCCCATCGACGACCAGCGTCTGGCCGATGATGTAGGACGACAGCGGCGAGGCCAGGAACAGCGCGGCGCCCGCCATGTCGGCCGGCGTGCCCAATCGCCGCAGCGGAATGCGCAAAAGTGCACCTTCGAGCCGCTTGGGATTGTCGGTCGTCACTTTCGTCATCTTGGTGTCGACGAGGCCCGGCGCGATGCCGTTGACGCGGATGCCGTCCTCGGCCCACGCCTCGCCGAGCGTGCGCGTCAATCCGACCGCGCCGGTCTTCGAGGCGTTGTAGGCGGGATTGCCCATGGTGGAGTGATAGGCCGCGGTCGAGGACACCATGATCAGCGCGCCCTTGGCATCCCGCAACATGGAATGGAATCGCGTTGCGCAAGCCATCAGGCTCATCAGATTGACCTCGACGACCCTACGGAAGCCGCTCATCTCGAACTCGCCGCGACGGTAGATCACCGCGCCCTGCGCGAGCACCAGGACATCGAGCCGGTCGAAGGACGGCGTGAACGCCTCGATCGCACCGGCATTGCTGACGTCGAGCTGCGCGTAGGCAAGACCGGTGAGATCGGAGCCTTCCGCCGCCGAATATTCCGTTGCGTGAGCACGCGTGCCGCAGACCGCTACGCTAGCGCCCCTGGCACGAAACGCTTGCGCGATGCCGTTGCCGATGCCGCTGGAACCGCCGACGACCAGCACCTGCTTGCCTGAGAAATCGAGCTCGTTCGCCATCGCGGCCTCCCTTCTTGTTTTGCTTGTTTGACCTGTCTGCGGATCGATGCCAGCCTTGTCAATCATAACAACAAGCAAGACGCCGCGAGGAAACAGCATGACCGAGTCTAGAGAGCTCAGCCGGTCGGTGAAGGGCCTGACCGTTCTCGTCACCGGCGCGGCCAGCGGCATGGGACGCGCGACCGCGCGCGTGTTTGCGACCGAGGGCGCGAACGTTGCCGTCACCGATCATGACGAGCAAGGTGCGCTATCCGTTGCCAAGGAGATCGCGGCGAGCGGCGGCGCGGCGAAGGGGTGGAAGCTCGACGTCGCCGATGCCGGCGAGATCAAGCGCGTGGTCGGTGACGTAGCCGCGTATTTCGGCGGGATCGACATCATCGTCAACAATGCCGGCATCTCCGTGCGCGTCGCAATCGACGACGAGGCTTACGAAGACGCCTGGGCCAAGGGCATCGCCGTGATGCTGACAGCGCATCCGCGCATCATCCGCGCCGCGCTGCCGCATTTGCGCAAGTCGAAGAGCCCGCGCATCGTCAACATCGCCTCGACCGAGGCGCTCGGCGCCACCGCGCTGCACAGCCCCTATTCGGCGGCCAAGGGCGGCGTGGCGAGCCTCACGCGCTCGCTCGCGGTCGAGCTCGGCCGCGAGGGCATCACAGTCAACTGCATCTGCCCGGGGCCGATCCGCACCGCGATCACCGACCGCATCTCGGAGGAGCACAAGACCATCTACGCCAAGCGCCGCACGGCACTCGGCCGCTACGGCGACCCCGAAGAGGTCGCGCATATGACGCTGAGCCTGTGCCTGCCGGCGGCGTCGTTCCTGACCGGTGCAGTGATTCCGGTCGATGGTGGCCTGATGGCGCGGAATGCGTGAGAGCCCGTCAAACGCTGGGCGTCGCATTTGAGGTATCCGCTATAGACACCAACTGTATCGAGGACGTCATGGCCGGGCTTGTCCCGGCCATCCACGCCTTGCCGCGCAGCTAAGAGAACGTGGATGCCCGGGACAAGCCCGGGCATGACGACCTCTTGTGAATGTTCAAAGGCTGCCATGCGCGCCGCGCGTTGACAACTCCGAGTGCAGGAGTAGCTTTTTCACTGACAGAGCGGGACCAACCGCTCGCAGCCCGCGGGAGAAAACGCCATGACGATCGCCATCCGGCAGCTTCAGAAGCATTTTGTCGGCGAGGTTTCCGGCCTCGACCTGCAAAAGCCGCTCACACCGGATGAGGCGCGCGAGGTCGAGGCCGCCATGGACAAATATGCGGTGCTCGTCTTCCACGATCAGGACATCACCGACGAGCAGCAGATGGCGTTCGCGCTCAACTTCGGCCGGCGCGAGGATGCGCGCGGCGGCACCGTGACGAAGGAAAAAGACTACCGTCTCCAGTCCGGCCTCAACGACGTCTCCAATCTCGGCAAGGACGGCAAGCCGCTGGCGAAGGACAGCCGCACGCATCTGTTCAATCTCGGCAACTGCCTGTGGCATTCCGACAGCTCGTTCCGGCCGATCCCGGCAAAATTCTCGCTGCTCTCGGCGCGTGTGGTGAACCCGAAGGGCGGCAACACCGAATTCGCCGACATGCGCGCGGCCTACGACGCGCTCGACGACGAGACCAAGGCGGAGCTCGAGGACCTCGTCTGCGAGCACTCGCTGATGTATTCGCGGGGTTCGCTCGGCTTCACTGAATACACGGATGAAGAGAAGGAGATGTTCAAGCCGGTGCTGCAACGGCTGGTGCGCACCCATCCGGTGCATCGCCGCAAGTCGCTGTATCTGTCATCGCACGCCGGCAAGGTGGTCGGCATGAGCATGCCGGAAGGACGCCTGCTGCTGCGCGATCTCAACGAGCATGCGACGCAAGCAGAGTTCGTCTATGTCCACAAATGGAGGCTGCATGACCTCGTGATGTGGGACAACCGCCAGACCATGCATCGCGTCCGCCGCTACGACCAGTCCCAGCCCCGCGACATGCGCCGGGCGACGGTGGCGGGGACCGAGCCGACGGTGCAGCAGCAGGCGGCGGAGTAGCGAACATACTCCGCTGTCGTCCCGGACAAGCGAAGCGCGATCCGGGACCCATAACCGCAGGGAGGGGTTTGGCGAAGGCTCGGAGCTACCAGCCTGCGCAACAACTCCTCCCTGGGGTTATGGGTCCCCGCTTTCGCGGGGACGACACCGAGGGTGGAGCGCGACTGCGCCAGCTAAGCGTGCCCGGCCTCGTTCGAGAGCATCCCGGGGTCGATGCCGATCTTGCGCAGGGCCCGGCCGTATTTCTCTTCGACGTCGTCGCCGAAGATCAGGTCGGCATCCGCGTCGCAATGCAGCCAGCCATTGCTCTGGATCTCGGTCTCGAGCTGGCCCGGCGCCCAGCCGGCATAGCCGAGCGCGAGGATGGCGTGCTTGGGACCGGAGCCGTTGGCGATCGCGCGCAGGATGTCGACGGTCGCGGTGAGGCAGACACCGTCGTCGATGCGCAGCGTCGCCTTCTCGATGTAGAAGTCGCTGGAATGCAGCACGAAGCCGCGGCCGGTGTCGACGGGACCGCCCTGCAATACCTTCATGGTTTCGGCATTCCCGGGCAGCTTGATGTGCTCGCCCTTCTTGATGATGCCGAGCTGCTGCAAGAGCTCGGGAAAATCGATGCTGCCGGCCGGCTGGTTGACGATGATGCCCATCGCGCCCTCGGCCGAATGGGCGCAGAGATAGATCACCGAGCGTTCGAAGCGAGAGTCACCCATCACGGGCATTGCGATCAGGAGCCGGCCGTCGAGGTATCCGGCCGAGCTGGGGAGCGCAGGGCCTGCGCTGCGGGTGCCTTCCCCCGTCCTCTTGCCTGTAGGAGCCATGGTGAAGCACTCCGGTTTCAATTCCTATCCTGATGTCGGGCCGGGCCGCTGTCAAATCAAGGCTCGCAGAGACTTGGTTCGAGTGCATCCATCACAAGCAATTCAATGGTTTGGCCCAGGGTGACCCTGTAAAGACGTGACATGCTGACAAGAGTTCCCCCGCGTGCGGCGTTTGGCGTCGCGACAACCTTGCTTGCGTCGTCGCTGGCGTTTGCTGCCCATGCCGATGACGCCTCGCCCTGGCAGCGCGACGGACATTCCGCGGTGCGGCTGGTCGCGGGCTCGCGCAGCGGCGCGGTGCTGCTCGGCGGTATCGCCTTCCAGATCCAGCCCGGCTGGAAGACCTATTGGCGCATGCCGGGCGATTCCGGCGTACCTCCGCGGTTCGACTTCTCGAAGTCGAATAATGTCGAGGCGGTGACTGTGATGTGGCCGGCGCCGCAAAAATTCGCCGACGGCGCGGGCGGCCATTCGATCGGCTATCACGACCAGATCGTGCTGCCCTTGCGCATCGTGCCCAAGGCCGCCGACAAGCCGGTGACCTTGCGCGCCGAGATCAACTACGCCGTGTGCGAGAAGCTCTGCATTCCCGTCGAGGCCAGCGCCGAGCTCGGCTTCAACAACGTCGCCTCGACCGAGGACGCGAACCTGCGCGCTGCGCTCGACACGGTGCCGAAGCCGGCCAATATCGGCGATCCCAATCCGCTGACCATCCGCGACGTCAAGCGCGACGGACCGAAGAACGTGGTGGTCGACGTGGTCGTGCCTGACAGCCGCAACGTCAACCTGTTCGTGGAAGGGCCGACGCCGGACTGGGCCTTGCCGATTCCGGCCCCGGTCGACCATGCACCGCCGGGCGTGAAGCGATTTACCTTCGAGCTCGACGGACTGCCGCCGGGCGCCAAGGTCGAGGGCGCAGCGTTGAAGTTCACGCTGGTTGGGCCGGAGAAGTCGTACGAGTTCAACACGAACCTGGAATGATGCTTCCCGATCGCCCCCGCCCCCGCGCATGATGCACACGAGAACGTGTACTCGAGAAGGCGCAGACGTCAGGCTCTGACGCTCAAGCGGAAATCTCACGATCAGCCAGAGCATTACCGTTCCTGGACCCAGAGCAGTCCCAATTTTGGCGATGCGCAAGCAGCATGGTCAGTCTCGCGAGCGTCGTATAGGCTCTCCCAGACGTGGCATTCCGCGCCACGTCAAACCACAAGGAGCAAGCCATGATGAATCGATGGATTCTTGGCGCGGCCGTGGTTGCGGCATCCGCCCTGTTCAGTTCTGCCGCACCAGCGCAGTGGGCCCAATCCAATCCGGATCTCTGCCAAGCTGAATTCGCCAACTGCACGGGTCTTGGAACCGGCAGTACCCCAACCGGCCCCCGGTATCGGCAAGTATCTCGTCGAGCGGCGTATCAACAGCCGGCGCCAGTAACCGGTCCCCTCGGCGGCACGGCCTATCCCGGCAGCTGGGGCAATTCCTACGCGATGTACGGCGGCGGCGGCGAGTACGGCTGGAACGGCAGCTGGTCTACATATGCCGCCCGCAACGGCATCGTCTGCAAGCCCGGCACCTATTACAAGGGTGCCGACGGTCTCCGGCATCTCTGCCAATAACCCATCCGCTCTGAGGCTACATCAGGCGGCCCCAAAGGGCCGCCTGTTCATGCTGGACCATGGTTCTCGTCCTGAGTGGGCCAACGTGGAGGCGGCCAGGCGCTTGTCTTCCAGCCGATGGTCGCGGGCCCCTCTCGGCACAGCGCTCACCTCATACGCGCCCTGACCACCGCGCCAGTTCATGCGTACGCGCCCTCGGCCGGGACAACATCGTTGACCCAACCGTATCTTAACGAATGGTTGCTAGGTCAATGGCTGCCGCAGCATGCGGAACGCTTGGTGCGGGACGCTTGCTACCGGACGCTTGGGGATCTCGACGTGGCCGTGATGGATGCAGAGCCAGCAACGACCGGACCGGCCGGACTGATCGCGCGGCTGCGCGGCAAGCTGTCGGGCGGATCGAGCGAGGCGTCGCTGACGCGGCGGCTGGCGGGCACCATCTTCATCATCCGCGTCATCAGCGCCGGCCTTGCCTATGTCTCGCAGGTGCTGCTGGCGCGCTGGATGGGTACCTCCGACTACGGCATCTACGTCTATGTCTGGACCTGGGTTCTGCTGCTCGGCAGCATGATGGATTTCGGCATCTCCGCCTCCGCGCAGAAGATCATTCCGGAGTACCGCACCAGCGGCGAGCATGCGCTGCTGCGCGGCTTCCTCTCCGGCAGCCGCTGGCTCACCTTTGCGGTGTCGACGCTGGTGTCGCTAGCCCTCGCCGGCATCGTCAGGCTGCTGTCGCCCTGGATCGACCCGGCCGAGGAGTTGCCGCTCTATATCGGCTGCATGACGCTGCCCGCGTTCGTCGTCGCCAACACCCAGGACGGCATCGCGCGCTCGCATGACTGGATGCAACTCGGGCTGATGCCGCAATTCATCATCCGCCAGGCGTTGATCATCGGCATCACGGCCGCGGCGTTCCTGCTCGGCTATCATCTCGGCGCGGTCGCGGCGATGGTCGCAAGCCTCGGTGCGGTGTGGATCGCGATGACCGGACAGATGGTGGTGCTGAACCGCAAGCTCGCCGGTCACGTCGAGCCGGGCCCCAAGGCCTACGACATCAGCGGCTGGCTCGCGGTGTCGCTGCCGATCCTGCTGGTCGAGAGTTTTTATCTGCTGCTGTCCTACACCGACGTTCTGGTGCTGCAGCAATTTCGTCCATCCGACGAGGTCGGCGTCTATTTCGCTGTTGTGAAGACGCTGGCGCTGGTCTCCTTCATCCACTACGCGATGTCGGCGACGACGGCGCATCGGTTCGCCGAGTACAACGCACTCGGCGACAAGGCGCGGCTGTCGGCTTACGTCGCGCATGCCATCAACTGGACGTTCTGGCCCTCGCTGGCGGCAACCATCGTGCTGCTCGCGCTCGGCAGGCCGCTGCTCTGGCTGTTCGGGCCGCAGTTCGTGGTCGGCTACGACATCATGTTCGTCGCCGCGATCGGCCTCGTGGTGCGCGCCGCGATCGGCCCGGTCGAGCGGCTGCTCAACATGCTCGGCCAGCAGAAGATCTGCGCCCTCGCCTACGCGCTGGCCTTCGTGATGAATCTCGTGCTCTGCATCGCGCTGGTGCCGCGCTACGGCGGCCACGGCGCTGCGGCAGCAACCTCGATCTCGCTCACCTTCGAGACGGTGCTGCTGTTCTGGATCGTGCGGCAGCGGCTCGGGCTGCACGTGCTGGCGTTTGGCAAATAGGCGCTACACGCCTGCCGGTGCGAGGGAAACGGCTGTTTCGCGATACGCTGGCAAAGGGGGCAAAATTCCTACCTGTTTACAAGCAGCAGCATGATTTTTCTTATTCGGCTCAAGCTGTTGCGTTACAGGGGAAATTTATTCTACGTCGTATTGCCCAACTGACGAGATAAACCTAGATTCACCCGACATGATCGATCCGCTCTATGTCGCCTCTGGTTTCGGCGTCGGCCTGCTTGTCGGGATGACCGGCGTGGGGGGCGGCTCGTTGATGACGCCGCTCCTGATCCTGCTGTTCGGCATCCATCCCACGACCGCCGTCGGCACCGACCTGCTCTATGCCGCCGCCACCAAGACCGGCGGCAGCGTGGTGCATGGCTGGTCGCGCAGCGTGCACTGGCCGGCGGTGCTGCGGCTGGCCTGCGGCAGCATTCCCGCGAGCGCGCTGACGCTGCTGGTGCTGTGGAAGCTCGACCTCAAAAGCGATTCCGAGCGCAGCCTCGTCAACGTCGTGCTGTGCTTTGCGCTGCTGCTGACCGCGACCTCGCTGATCTTCCGCAAATCGATCATGGAGCGCTACCGCAAGCGCCTCGAAGGCGTTGACGAGCACACCACCGCGATCGCGACCGTCGTCACCGGCATCGTGCTCGGCGTGCTGGTCTCGATCTCGTCGGTCGGCGCCGGCGCGGTCGGCGTGACCGTGCTGCTGCTGCTCTACCCGCGGCTGCCGATGGCGACCATCGTCGGCTCCGACATCGCCCATGCGGTGCCTCTGACGCTGGTCGCGGGCGCCGGACACTGGCTGCTCGGCTCGGTCGACTGGGGCCTGATGGGCGTTCTGCTGCTGGGCTCGCTGCCGGGCATCATCCTCGGCAGCTACAGCGCGACCCGCGTGCCCGAGACGGTGCTGCGCGCCGCGCTCGCCTGCGTCCTCGTCGTGGTCGCCGGCAAGATCATGTTCGCGGAGCTGAACTTGTCGTCCGCGATCGTGACGGCGCTGGCCTGGAGCCATTAGACGAGGCTTGCGCTTCGTCCCCGCTCTCGTAGGGTGGGCAAAGCGAAGCGTGCCCACCCTTTCTCGCGATCGGACAAAGCGGTGGGCACGGCGCTGACGCGCCTTTGCCCACCCTACGGCACCGGGCCGTTACTCCGCGGTCCAGCCGCCGTCGATCGACAGATTGGTGCCGGTGATCTGCGCGGCGTCGTCGCTGCACAGGAACAGGGCGAGCGCGGCGACCTGCTCGGAGGTGACGAACTCCTTGGTCGGCTGCGCGTCGAGCAGCACGTCGTTGATGACCTGCTCGCGCGTGAGGTTGCGGGCCTTCATGGTGTCGGGGATCTGCTTCTCCACCAGCGGCGTCCAGACATAGCCGGGGCTGATGCAGTTGCAGGTGATCTTGTGGGTCGCCACTTCGAGCGCCACGGTCTTGGTGAGACCGTTGATGCCGTGCTTGGCCGACACGTAGGCCGACTTGAAGGGCGAGGCGACCAGCGAGTGCGCCGAGGCGGTGTTGATGATGCGGCCCCAGCCCTTCTTCTTCATGCCGGGAACGGCGGCGCGGATGGCATGGAAGGCCGAGGACAGGTTGATCGCGATGATCTGGTCCCACTTCTCGGGCGGGAACTCCTCGATCGGCGAGACGAACTGGATGCCGGCATTGTTGACGAGGATGTCGACCGAGCCAAAGGTCTTCTCGCCGAGCGCGATCATGCCGGCAATCTCGGCCGGCTTGGTCATGTCGGCGGGCGAATAGACCGCCTTCACGCCGAAATCGGACTCGATCTTCGAACGCTCCTTCTCGATGTCTTCAGGGGAGCCGAAGCCGTTGATAACGACATTGGCGCCGGCGCCGGCGAAGGCGCGCGCATACGCAAGCCCGATACCGCTGGTCGAACCGGTCACGACGGCGTTCTTGCCTGAGAGAGTACCCATCTTATTCGCTCCTTTTTGCCGGGGGCGCGGTGACGTCCCCCGTGAGATCGTAGGTCACCATGGTCTCGCCGGACTGCGGCTTCTCCAGCCAGTCCTTGTGGCGCATCGACAGATGCACGTCGCGCACGCCGGCTTCCCAATGCTCGACCATGGCGACGTGCGAGAAGTCGTAATCCTTGGACGAGGATTCGTAGTTCTTGCTGCGATAGATCAGATGCACCACAGTGACGGTACTCTCACGTGCCGCCTTCGCAAGGAATTCGACGGAAGGATCGTTCTTGAGATAATCGGGCAATTTGGAAATCAGGTCGCGCACCGCCCGGCGGGCGTTGTGGATCTGCTTGTTCTTGTCGGTGTTCATCCGCGTGCGGCTGGAGAAGCGGATGTCCTTCTCGCGCTCGGTGGCCTCGAGCAGCGAATTCGGCAGGTCGCCGCGGGCGCTGAACAGGTCGACCTGGAAGATCAGCATGTCGCGCGCGAGCTCTGCATCGAGCACGAAGTCGAGCGGGGTGTTGGAGGCGATGCCGCCGTCCCAGTAATGCTCGCCGTCGATGACGACGGACGGAAAGCCGGGCGGCAGCGCGCCGGAGGCCATGATGTGCTCGGGGCCGATTTTCTTGCCGAGCTTCTTGAACTCGTAATTGTCGAAATATTTGAAGTTGCCGGAGGTGACGCCGACGGCGCCGACCGACAGGCGCGTCTTGAGGTCGTTGATGCGGTCGAAATCGACCAGACGCTCCAGCGTCTTCTTCAGCGGCGCGGTGTCGTAATAGCTTTCGGCTTCGCGATGGCCCGGCGGCCAGAGTGGCGCGGGCGGCACGCGCGGGACGAAGAAGCCGGGCACGCCGAAGGTCGCGATCAACGCGGCGCTGGTCGAGTTGAACAGCTCGCGGCTGTGGTCGCTCTTGCCGATCGGTTTCCACGGCACCGGCGCGGAAACCATCTCCCAGAATTCCTTCAACCGCTTGACGCGGATGTGCCCCTCGTTGCCGGCGATGATGGCGGCGTTGACGGCGCCGATCGAGATGCCGGCGACCCATTCCGGCTCGAAACCGTAGCCGCACAGCGCCTGATAGGCGCCGGCCTGGTACGAGCCGAGGGCGCCGCCGCCCTGGAGGACCAGGACACGTTGCGCATTCGCGGGGACGCTGGCGGATTCCGGGCTATGGTCGGTCATACGAGAACAATAGCAAAAGGCGAGCCACCGTGGCGACAGTTTCGCCACCGCGTCAATGCATCCCGGGATCAAGTCTGGCTTATCGGTCCGTCGAGGCCAGGATCATGGTCCAGAACACCTTGTATTTGGTGCCCGGAGCATAGCTCGCCGCTATGCCCAATTTTGTGACACCGTTCTTGAGCATGTTGGCACGGTGCGGAGGCGAGTCGCGCCAGCCGGAAAACGCTTCCGCCAGCGTATGATAGCCGGCCGAGATGTTCTCGACCGCCACGGTCGCGGGATAGCCGCCGGCGGTCAGCCGCTTGGCCAGCGGAGCGCGGACGTCGTGGTCCATCTTGTTGGCCGCCGCCATGGCCTGGGACTGGGATTCGGCAAGCAGCATCAAATCGGGATCGACCACAACCGTGCCGAGCATGTTGTTCTGACGGTATTGCGAGATCATGATCGCGGCCGCCTGGGCATCGAGCTTGGAGCCGGGAACGGCCATGTCGGCATACATCGACGGCTGCTGGACCGGCGCCTCATTGCCGGCGCAGCCGGCGAGAAGCAAAAGGATGAGAATTGCGGCCGCAGCGCGCATGGATCGAGGCCCCCAAATGAGGGGCCGTTGTTGCATACCAACCGTGGCTGAAAGGTGAATTTTGAGGAAAATCGTGGCTGTCATTCCGGGGCAGCGCGGAGCGCTGAACTACGGTGCGCAATGGCGCATCTGAGAATCTTTCCCCTATAATCTCGAGATTCCGGATTCGCGCTGGCGCGTGCCCCGGAATGACGGGGGAATTCTAGCCTGTAAATATCCGGTAACGCCTCAGCTCGAGGCCGATAGTGTCGCCGGCGCGGAGTTCCTTGTCGCGGGGGGCATCGATCTCGATGGTTTCGCCGCCTGACAGGGCGACCTCCGCCCGCTGCACCGGGCCGAAATTGCGGACGTGCTGGACCGCGCCCTCGAAAGCGCCGCTGCCGGGTGGGCCGACCAGCATGTCATGTCGCCGCACGAACAGTTTTGACGCGCCAGGCGCAAGCCCGTCCGCCGCAAGCGGAAGCTGCCGGTCGCCAAGCCGGATCACACCGCCGTCGACATGCACCGGCAGCTCGATGGATTCGCCGATGAAGCCGTGGACGAAGGCGGTCGCCGGCGTCTCATAGACGTCGTCGGGCGAACCGATCTGCTCGATCTTCCCCTTGTCCATCACCACGACGCGGTTGGCGACCTCGAGCGCCTCCTCCTGGTCGTGGGTGACGAAGATCGAGGTGACGTTGATCTCGTGATGCAGTGAGCGGAGCCACCTTCGCAGTTCTTTCCGCACCTTGGCGTCGAGCGCGCCGAAGGGCTCGTCGAGCAGGAGGATGCGCGGCTCGATTGCAAGCGCGCGGGCGAGCGCGATGCGCTGGCGCTGGCCGCCGGAGAGCTGGCTCGGATAGCGATCGGCGAGCCAGTCGAGCTGCACGAGATCGAGCAGCTCCTTGACCCGCGCACGGATAGTCGCCTCGTCCTTGCGGACCGCACGGGGCTGTACGCGCAGGCCAAAGGCGACGTTCTCGAACACGCTCATGTGGCGGAACAGCGCGTAATGCTGGAACACGAAGCCGACGTGCCGCTCGCGCGCGCCCTGTGCCAGCGCGTCCTCGCCGTTGAACGAGACCTCGCCGGAGTCGGGCCAGTCGAGGCCGGCGATGATCCGCAGCAAGGTGGTCTTGCCGGAGCCGGAGGGGCCGAGCAGCGCCAGCAACTCGCCATTGTCGACCCTGAGGTCGACGCCATCGAGCGCGGCAAAGCTGCCGAACTTCTTGACGAGATTTTTGACTTCAATGGTCATTGACGTCGTGTCCTTCGTCGAGGTGACGTTCGAGAATTGTCTTAGCGATCAGCGTGATCAGCGCCAGCATCGCGAGCAGCGAGGCGATCGCGAAGGCCGCGACGAACTGGTACTCGTTGTAGAGAATCTCGACCAGCAGCGGCATGGTGTTGGTCTCGCCGCGGATATGGCCGGAGACGACGGAGACCGCGCCGAACTCGCCCATCGCGCGGGCATTGCAGAGCAGGACGCCGTAGAGCACGCCCCATTTGATGTTGGGCAGCGTGACGCGGAAGAAGGTCTGCAAGCCCGAGGCGCCGAGCGAAATCGCCGCCTCCTCTTCCTGCGTGCCCTGCTCCTGCATCAACGGGATCAGCGCGCGCGCCACGAACGGGAAGGTGACGAAGGTGGTGGCGAGCGCGATGCCGGGCACCGCGAACAGGATCTGGATGTCGTGATCCCTGAGCCAGCTGCCGAAATAGCCCTGCGCGCCGAACAGCAGCACGAAGACCAGGCCGGAGATCACCGGGCTCACCGAGAACGGCAGGTCGATCAGCGTGATCAGGAAGGTCTTGCCCGGGAAATCGAATTTTGCAATCGCCCATGCCGCGACGAGGCCGAATACGAGATTGAGGCCGACCGAGATCGCCGCGACGATCAACGTCAGCTTGATCGCCGCCATCGCCTCCGGCTCGGCGAGCGCGGCGAAATAGGCGAGGACGCCTCGCGAGAACGCCTGCGCGAACACCACGACCAGCGGTAGCACGACGAATACCGAAAGGAACAGCACCGCCAGCGAGATGATGATGGCGCGCACCGCGCGCGGCTCTGTCCTCAGGCTGTCGCGTGCCGCGGCCGCGTGGGCACGCGCGCGCGCATCGGGCGACGTCAGCGACACGGTGTCTGCGATCTGCATCGTCATCGCATCCCCCTCAGCGCGCCGGAATCCGGCTCTGCGCCCAGCGCTGGAGCCGGTTGACGGCGAAGATGACGACGAAGGAGACGACGAGCATGACCACCGCAATCGCGGTCGCGTCGGCGTAGCGGAATTCGGAGAGCCGGATCACGATCAAGAGCGGCGCGATCTCGGAGACGTTGGGCAGATTGCCGGCGATGAAGATCACCGAGCCGTATTCACCGACCGCGCGGGCAAAGGCGAGCGCAAGTCCCGTCAGCAGCGCCGGCGCGAGCGAGGGCAGGATCACGCGGATGATGGTCTGCCAGCGGCTGGCCCCCAGGCTGCCCGCGGCCTCCTCGATCTCGGGATCGAGATCCTGGAGCACTGGCTGCACCGTGCGCACCACGAACGGAATACCGATGAAGATCATAGCGACGAAGATGCCGACCGGCGTGAATGCCACCTTGATACCGAGCGCGGCGAGCGGCGCGCCGAGCCAGCCCTTCTCGGCGAACAGCGCGGTCAGCGCGACACCGGCAACCGCCGTGGGCAGCGCGAAGGGCACATCGACGATGGCATCGAAGATGCGCCGGCCGGGAAACCGATAGCGGACCAGCGCCCAAACGATGATGCTCCCCATCACGAGGTTGACGCAGGCCGCCGCGAAGGCGAGGCCGAACGAGACCCGGAGCGCATTCAGGGTGCGGCGACTGGAGAGGATGTTCCAGAATTGTTCGGGACTGAGCTCGAGCGATTTCAGGAACAGGCCCGCGAGCGGAATCAGGATGATCACGGACAGCCAGGTCAGCGTCAGTCCCATCGTGAGACCGAAGCCCGGCAATGTCCGGCGTCGTGCTGCGAGTGCGCTCACCAGGCCCCCTGTTAAAGCCCCTTCGACAGCGCCCGATCAGTTCTTGTAGATCTGATCAAAGACGCCGCCGTCGGCAAAATGTTCCTTCTGCGCCTTGGTCCAGCCGCCGAAAACGTCGTCGATCGTGAACAGCTCGACCTTGGCGAAAGAGTTTTCGTGCTTTTTGGCGATCTCGGGATCGCGCGGACGGTAGAAATTGCGCGCGGCGATCTCCTGACCTTCCTTGGTGTACCAGTACTGGAGGTAGGCATCGGCGGCGTTGCGGGTGCCTTTTTTATCGGCAACCTTGTCGACGATCGCGACCGGCGGCTCGGCGAGGATCGATTGCGGCGGCGCCACGATCTCGAATTTCTCCGGACCGAATTCCTTGAGCGCAAGGAATGCCTCGTTCTCCCAGGCGAGCAGCACGTCGCCGACGCCGCGCTCGACGAAGGTCACGGTGGCGCCGCGCGCGCCGGTATCGAGCACCGGCACCTGCTGATAGAGTTTGCCGATGAAGTCCTTGGCCTTGTCGGCCGAGCCGTACTTCTTCTGGGCAAAGCCCCAGGCCGCCAGATAATTCCAGCGCGCGCCACCCGACGTCTTCGGGTTCGGCGTGATCACGGCAACGCCGGATTTAAGCAGATCGTCCCAGTCCTTGATGCCCTTGGGATTGCCCTTGCGCACCAGGAACACGATGGTCGAGGTGTAGGGTGATGAATTCTGCGGCAGACGCTTCTGCCAGTCGGCCGCGGTGAGGCCTTTGCCGGCGATGGCGTCGATGTCATAGGCGAGCGCGAGCGTCACCACGTCGGCTTGCAACCCGTCGATCACCGCGCGCGCCTGCGAGCCGCTGCCGCCATGCGACTGCTTGATCTCGACGCTCTTGCCGGTCTCCTTCTGATAGGCGGTCGCGAACGCCTTGTTGAACTCGGCATAGAGCTCGCGCGTCGGATCGTACGACACGTTCAAAAGATTGATGTCAGCGGCGAGAGCCGAGCTTGCCACGAGACTCGATACGAGCAGTCCTGCAGCGAGCGGAACGATACGGCGCATCATGTCCATCTCCATTCACTTCGACGACGCCAATGTCAGCGAAGGCATGCAGGCGAAACTCGTGGCGAAACGCGCTCAAGTCAACGGAACCGGATTTTCTTGTTCGCAGCGTGGCAGATCGACTGTGCTACGAAGTCTTCATCGTGTGGATGCCGCATTCTGTCTTGGCGCGGCCGCGCCAACGACCCGCGCGCTCATCCTCGCCTTCGGCCGTTCTGCTCGTGCAAGGCATACACCCGACCGAGCGAAAACCGGACGCCGCAAGTGGGTGACGCGGCAATTTGGCGCGGACGAAAATCGCTTCGAGTTCCTCGCGCGAGACATTGGCAAACGGATTGAACTTCAACCGCGCGCCATCGTCCTCTACCACCGGAATGTCGGCGCGCGCATTGCCCTGGAAGCGCTTGCGCCCGTTGAGCCAGGCATCGAACGGTTTCAGCGCGCGCGCCAGCGGTTCCACCTTGCGGATGCGGCAACAGGCGTCGGGATTGGAGAACCAGAGGTCGCGCTCGGGATCCTCGCGCGACAGCGCTTCCTCGGCCGGCTTGATCGAGCGGACGTCCTTGAGGCCCAGCGTTTCGATCAGCGTGTCGCGATAGGCCAGCGTCTCCTCGAACAGCCAGCCGGTGTCGAGAAAGATCACGGGGATGGCGGGATCGACGTCCGCCATCACCTTGAGCAGCGTCGCCGATTCCGTGCCGAACGACGACACCAGCGCGAGCTTGTCGCGCCCGACCGTCTTCAGCGCCGCCGCGATGATTTCCGCGGGCGAGGCATCGCGCAAGGCGCGATCGAGCTCTTCCGCCGAGGGCAGCGCAGAGACGGATGAGACCTGAGGCGCGATCGCGTTCACGTGCCGACACCTTCGGAATGACGCAGCTGCATGCGCCGGTGCAGCGCCGTGATGCGGCCGTCACCGGTCGGCTGGTAGAACACCGAATAGCGCTTGGCGGTCTGCATGAAGGCTTCCGCATCGGCCTGCTTCTTGACCTCGAAGGAATCGAAGCCGGCGCGCAGCATGAACACGAACTGGTCGCGCAGGATCTGGCCGGTCGCGCGCAGCTCGCCGCGGTAATTGTAGCGCTCGCGCAGCAGGCGTGCCTGACTGTAGGCGCGCCCGTCGCGGAAGGTCGGGAACACCAGCGCAACCGCGGCGACCTTACCGAGATACGGCACCAGCTCGTCGATGTCGCGGTTGTTCGGCCAGATCACGCCGACCTTGCCGGCACGCTTGAGCAACGTTTCGGCGTCGCCGAGGAAGCGCTCGGCCGGCACCAGGATGTCGCCGCTCTCGGGCAGCGGCGTGTCGACGGCAAGCTTGACGAAGCTGTCGTCGGCGATCTTTCCGCCGTTAACGAGTGGCATAGACGCGCTCCTTGAAGGGTTCGACGCCGAGGCGCTTCACGGTGTCCATGAACAGCTCTTCGGGCCGCTCGCGCAGCGCGAGATAGGCTTCCACGATGTCCTCGACGACGTCGGCGACCTCGTCGAACTTGACGCCGGGACCGATCAGGGTGCCGAGCGCAGCGTTCTCGTCGGCACGGCCGCCGATGGTGATCTGGTAGACCTCCTCGCCGTTCTTCTCGACGCCGAGAATGCCGATGTGGCCGACATGGTGATGGCCGCAGGCATTGATGCAGCCGGAGATGTTGATGTGGAGCCGGCCGATCAGATTGGCGAGCTCATGGTTGGCGAAGCGCCGCGTCAACTCCTGCGCGATCGGGATCGAACGTGCATTCGCCAGCGAGCAATAGTCGAGCCCCGGGCAGGCGATGATGTCGGTGATCAGATTGACGTTCGGCGTCGCAAGGCCGAGCTTGTCGAGCGCCTTCCACAGCGCCGGCAAATCGCGCTTGGCGACGTGCGGCAGCGCCAGGTTCTGCTCGTGGCCGACGCGGATCTCGCCGAAGGAATATTTATCGGCGAGGTCGGCGAGCGCATCCATCTGCTCGGCCGTGGCATCGCCCGGAGGCCCGCCGGTCGGCTTCAGCGAGATCGTGACGATGGAATAGCCCTGCACCTTGTGCGGAGCCACCGAGTTCTTGCGCCATGCCTCGAACTCGGGATCGGCCGCGGCCTGGCGCAGCTCGTCCGGCATGTGCGGCAGCTTCTCATAGGCGGGATAGGTGAAGCGCGAGCGGATGTCCTCGATCACCTCGTCGTCGATCTGGAGCGAGGAGTTGCGGATGTGCTGCCACTCGTCCTCGACCTCGCGCGAGAATTTCTCGATACCGAGCTCGTGCACCAGGATCTTGATGCGCGCCTTGTAGATGTTGTCGCGGCGGCCGTACTGATTGTAGACGCGCAGGATCGCCTCGATGTAGCTGAGGATGTCGCGGCCATGCACGAAGTGCTTGATAGTCTTGGCGATGAACGGCGTGCGGCCGAGGCCGCCGCCGACTAGAACCTCGAAGCCAGTCTCGCCCTTCTCGTTCTTGATCAGGCGGAGGCCAATGTCGTGGATCCTGATCGCGGCGCGGTCATGGTCCGACGCGGTGATCGCGATCTTGAACTTGCGCGGCAGGAACGAGAATTCCGGATGCAGCGTGGTGTGCTGGCGGATCAGCTCCGACCAGATGCGGGGATCCTCGATCTCGCCCGGCGCGACGCCGGCCCACTGGTCCGATGTGACGTTGCGCATGTTGTTGCCGGAGGTCTGCATCGCATGGATGCCGACCTGGGCAAGATCTTCAAGCGCATCCGGCAGCTCGGCGAGCTTGATCCAGTTGAACTGGATGTTCTGCCGAGTGGTGAAATGGCCGTAGCCGCGATCGTATTTGCGCGCGACATGGGCGAGCGCCCGCAACTGGTTTGTCGCCAGCGTGCCATAGGGGATCGCGACGCGGAACATATAGGCGTGCAGTTGCAGATAGACGCCGTTCTGAAGCCGCAGGATCTTGAACTCGTCTTCGGTGAGCTCGCCCGAGAGGCGGCGCTTCACCTGGTCGCGGAACTCCGAGACGCGCTCGTTGACGAGCGTGCGGTCGATTTCGTCGTAAGCATACATAAGAAAGCGCCTTAAGCCTGGGCCGACGACCCGATGGTCACACCGGTGCGGCGGATCTGTTCGCGCAGGTTGCCGGGTTCGATCTTGCCGTCTGCGCCGACCTGCACCGGGGCGATATAGGGGCCGATGGCGCCGACGTCATCGGCCACCGACTCCGCAAGCAACGCTTTGGCCTCGTCGGAGTTGCGCACGATCGCGGCTTCCGAGAGGTCGGCGGACCAGCTCTTGGCGGCGGTGCGGTAGACCACGATGCCGTCCCAGGTTCGGTTGGCGGTCACGACCGAGGGGCCGGCGATCTTGATCTTCTTCTGTTCGAGCGGGGAGGTCATTCGGCTGCATCCAATAGGTCAGAGATGATTTGTTTCGGGGTTTGACGGCGAAGCGAACCGGCATGCCGGACCACGTCGCCGATGATGAGGATGGCGGGACCGCCATGGGTTCGTCGCACGAGCTCGGGCAGATCGCGGAGCGTGCCGATCGCGCCTTGCGCGTCCGGCCGCGTGACACGGGCGAAGACGCCGACCGGCGTCTCCGGCGAGCGGCCGGCGGCGAACAGGCCCTCGCGGATCGCGGGCGCGGCGGTCATGCCCATGTAGACCACGACGGTCATCCTGGTGTCGGTCAGCGTCGACCAGTCCACGGCTTCCGCATCGCGCGCCTTGTGCGCGGTGAGGAAGGTGATGCGGGTCGCTTCATGACGGAAGGTGAGCGGCACCTCGAAATCGGCGGCGCCGCCGAGCCCTGCGGTGATGCCGGGAATGATGGAGTAGGCGATGCCGGCGGCACGCAGGGCCTCGACCTCTTCGCCGCCGCGGCCAAACACGAAGGGATCGCCGCCCTTGAGCCGCACCACGCGCTGGCCGGATTGCGCGGCCTCGATCATGCGCTTGTTGATGGCGTCCTGGCCGATGCCGGGCTTGCCGACGCGGCGGCCGACCGCAACGCGCGTGGTGTCGCGGCGGATGCGATCGAGGATTTCGGGCGAGACCAGCTCGTCATGGAAAACGATATCTGCGTCCTGCAGCGCGCGCAGCGCCTTGATGGTGAGCAGATCGGGATCGCCGGGGCCGGCGCCGACCAGCGCGACAGAGCCTTCCGGCTTGTCCGCGCGTGCAAATGCCGACGGATCAGAAATGGACTCGAGCGCCGCGTCCGCCTCGCCCTTGCGGCCGGCGAGCACCGAAGCGCCGATCGGCCCGTCGATGACGCGCTCCCAGAAGCGGCGGCGCAGCGGAAACTCGGCGATGCGCTCGTTGATCGATTTGCGAAAGGTGCCGATGAACTCCGCGAGCTCGCCGATGCGCGCCGGCAGCAGCGCCTCGATCTTCTCGCGCACGCGACGCGCCACCACCGGCGAGGTGCCGCCGGTGCCGACCGCGACCACGACATCGCCGCGGTCGACGATGGCCGGGAAGATGAAGCTGGAATGCTCGAGATCGTCCATGACGTTGACGGGCAGGCCGAGTGCCTTGGCGCGGGCCGACATGGCGACGCCGACATCACCCGCACCGGCGCAGACGATCGCAATGACGCCGGCGAGATCGGCGGTCAGCGGATCGCCGCTGGCGAATTCAACGCGCGCTGCTTCCTCGGAGCCGAGGCCGAGCTCCTGATTGCCGTCGATCGCATGCACGCGGATGCGCGCGCCGGCAGCGGCGAGCACGCGCAATTTTGCGCGCAAAAGCTCGCCCGCGCCGATGAGGACCACCGGACCGGCCTTGAGATCGAGAAACACCGGCAAGAACCGCATGCGATACTCGCTTCCCCCACATCCGGGGTTGACTGGAATTATTTTCTATATATGTGTCGTTTCGAGCGCGCAAAGAGAAAATTTTTTCTTCTCTTCTGCACCGCAACTATAGAATTTTCGCCTCCAAACGCAAAGTGGCAGAGATGCATCTTCTCAAGGACGATTCCGCAGTTGTCGGTGTGAGCAGCCAGGCCCTCGTCAGCCGCGCGGGCTCGCAAGAATTTTCTGCTGATCTTGCGCCCAGTATGGACCATCTCGACCAGCTCGAGGCGCAGAGCATCTACATCTTCCGCGAAGCCTTTGCTCGCCTGAAGAAGATTGCCCTGCTGTGGTCGCTCGGCAAGGACTCCAACGTCATGATCTGGCTGGCGCGGAAAGCCTTCTTCGGCCGCATGCCGTTCCCGGCCCTCCATGTCGACACCGGCAAGAAGTTTCCGGAGATGTATCGCTTCCGCGATCATTACGGGAAGGAATGGGATCTCGACCTGCGTGTCGAGCCCTGCCCGCCGATCGATGCCGTCGACCCGACGCTGCCGCCGGCCGCCCGTTCCGCCGCGCGCAAGACCGAGGGCCTCAAGATGGCGCTCGGCAAATACGGCTTTGACGGCCTGATCGCCGGCATCCGCCGCGACGAGGAGGCCACCCGCGCCAAGGAGCGCGTGTTCTCGCCGCGCGGTCTCGAAGGCAATTGGGACGTGCGCGACCAGCCGCCGGAGTTCTGGGATCACTTCAACGCCTCGCCGCCGCAGGGCGCGCATCTGCGCATCCATCCGATCCTGCATTGGACCGAGGCCGACATCTGGGCCTACACCAAGCGCGAGAACATCCCGATCATCCCGCTCTATCTTGCCAAGGACGGCAAGCGCTATCGCTCGCTCGGCGATCAGGACATCACCAATCCCGTGAATTCGACCGCGTCGACCATCGACGAGATCCTGATCGAGCTCGAACAGACCAAGGTGCCGGAGCGCGCCGGCCGTGCGCTCGACCATGAGACCGAGGACGCTTTCGAGCGCCTGCGCGTCGCCGGCTATCTCTGATCTTAGGACGCATCGCGGTCATGAACATGCTCGTCACCCCCACCTCGCCGGCCACCCCGAACGGCACCACGCGTCCGCAGGTCCGCATCGTCATCGTCGGCCATGTCGATCACGGCAAGTCGACGCTGGTCGGCCGCCTGCTGCACGAGACCGGCAGCCTGCCCGAGGGCAAGCTGGAAATGCTGAAAGCCGTCAGCGCGCGGCGCGGCATGCCGTTCGAATGGTCGTTCCTGCTCGATGCGCTGCAGACCGAGCGCGACCAGGGCATCACCATCGACACCACGCAGATCCGCTTCCGCACCAATTCGCGCGACATCGTGCTGATCGACGCGCCCGGCCACGCCGAATTCCTGCGCAACATGATCACCGGCGCCTCGCAGGCCGACGGCGCGGTGCTGATCATCGACGCGCTCGAAGGCGTGCGCGACCAGACCCGGCGGCACGGTTATCTCCTGCATCTGCTCGGCGTGAAGCAGGTCGCGATCGTCGTCAACAAGATGGACCGCGTCGACTTCTCCGCCGATCGCTTCAAGGCGATCAGCGACGAGATCTCCGCGCATCTCAACGGCCTCGGCGTGACGCCGACGGCGGTGATCCCGATTTCCGCGCGCGACGGCGACGGCGTCGCCGAGCGCACCGACCGCATCGGCTGGTACAAGGGACCGACCGTGGTCGAGGCGCTCGACGGGCTCGAGCCGGCGCGGCCGCTGGAAGCCTTGGCGCTGCGCCTGCCGGTGCAGGCGATCTACAAGTTCGACGACCGCCGCATCGTGGCGGGCCGCATCGAATCCGGCAGCCTGATCGCCGGCGACGAGATCGTGATCATGCCGGCCGGCAAGATCGCCAAGATCAAGACGGTCGAGAGCTGGCCGGTGACGCCGGTGGCGGGACGGCAAGGCGCAGGCCGCTCGGTCGGCATCACGCTCGACCGCGAATTGTTCATCGAGCGCGGCGACATCATCGCGCATGCCAATGCCGCGCCGCGCGAGACGCGGCGGCTGCGCGCGCGCATCTTCTGGCTGCACGACAAGCCGCTCAATAAGGGCGACCAGCTCCTGGTCCGCTGCGGGCCGAAGGAAAGCCGCGCCACCGTCGTCGCCATCGAGAAGGCGGTCGATCCCGGTGAGCTCTCCAGCAGCGAGAACAAGGCGATCGGCCGCAACCATGTCGGCGAGATCGACATTTCTCTTTCGAATCCGATTGCCACCGATCCCTACACCGAGAATCCGCGCACCGGGCGCCTCGTGATCGAAGTGTCCGGACGCATCGCCGGCGGTGGTCTCGTGCTGTCGGTCGATGCCGGCCAGCGCGCCGAGCCCGTCGACATCGTGCCGGTGGAATCCGCGCTGCGGCTAGATGAGCGCTCGGCGCGCTACCGCCATAACGGCGCCGTGGTCTGGCTCACCGGCCTTCCCGCGTCCGGCAAGTCGACGCTGGCGCGGGCGCTGGAGCGGCGCCTCTTCACCAATGGCGGCTCGCCGATCCTGCTCGACGGCGACACGCTGCGCGCCGGGCTGAACAGCGATCTCGGCTTCTCCGCTGCCGATCGCAGCGAGAACATCCGCCGGCTTGCCGAAGTTGCGACGCATCTCGCCCGCAACGGCCACATCGCGATCGTCGCCGCTGTCTCGCCGGCCCGCGAGGACCGCGCCACGGCGCGCCGCATCGCCGACACCGCCTTCCGCGAGATCCATGTCGCCACGCCTGCGGAGGTGTGCGAGGAGCGCGATCCCAAGGGCCACTACAAGAAGGCTAGGGCCGGCGCGCTCGCCTCGTTCACCGGCATCGGCAACGACTACGAGGCGCCGCAGGCGGCCGAGCTCGTGATCGACACGTCGAAGCGGACGGTGACCGAGGCGGCCGACGAGATCGAGCAGATGCTGAAGACATCAGGCGTGCTGTTCGACGAGCTCGTGGACCTCGCCGCGAATATTTGAGCACACTTTCGTTGCGGCATTCGCTGCCACCACAAATGCAGTGCGTTCCCTCCCCCCTTGCGGGGGAGGGTTAGGGAGAGGGGTCCACACGGGGACTCTCTCCATCGGCGCGAGCTGACTTCACGTCGAACTCAGACACACCGTTTCCTGGGCCACCCCTCTCCCCCGCCCTCCCCCGCAAGGGGGAGGGAGCGCAGTTGTACGTGTGGCGCGAAGCCGGGCCCCATCGGTTTGTAAAACGAGCCAGCCGCCTCGCCTTGACATTTTGACAAACCTTTGGGGGTCTTCTCACCGCCTCGATTTTGGGGCTAATAGGGCCCCGAAAGCCGCCCCCTCGCGGGCGCATTTTGCTGCTGTCGGGTCAAAAGCAGCGAAAGACAGCCATTTCCAACAAGAAAGCCCATCATGAAACGCGTCGATGCCCACGGATTGAAGATCGCTCCCGTCCTGTATGACTTCATCGCCAAGGAAGCGGCCCCGAAAACCGGGATCGCGCCGGATGCGTTCTGGGCCGGGGTGGCAGGCATCATCAGGGAGTTGGGGCCGAAGAACCGCGAGCTGCTCGCCTTCCGCGACGCGCTCCAGGCCAAGATCGATGACTGGCACCGCGCCAACAAGGGCAAGGCGTTCGACCTCACTGCCTACACCGCGTTCCTGAAGGAGATCGGCTATCTGGTCCCGGAGCCGGCGACGCAGAAGGTCGAGACAGCCAATGTCGACGAGGAGATCGGCAAGATCTGCGGTCCGCAGCTCGTCGTGCCGCTCACCAATGCACGCTATGCGCTCAACGCGGCGAACGCGCGCTGGGGCTCGCTCTATGATGCCTTCTACGGCACCGACGCAATCCCGCACGATCCCTCCGAGGGCGGCAAGGGCTACAACAAGGCGCGCGGTGACAAGGTGATCGCGAAAGCCAAGGCGCTCCTCGACGCCGCCGCGCCGCTCGCGACCGGCAGCCACACTGACGTCACCACCTACAGCGTGGTCGCGGGCCAGCTCGCGGTGAAGCTCAAGAGCGGCAACGCCACCGCGCTGAAGAACGCCGCGCAGTTCGCCGGCTTCCAGGGCGATGCTGCCGCACCGTCAGCGGTGCTGCTCGTCAACAACGGCCTGCATGTCGAGGTGAAGATCGACCGCAGCAGCGCGATCGGCAAGGACGATCCGGCCGGCGTCGCCGACATGATCATGGAAGCCGCCGTCTCGACCATCCTCGACATGGAAGACTCGGTCGCCGCGGTCGATGCCGAGGACAAGGTACTGGTCTATCGCAACACGCTCGGCCTGATGAACGGCACGCTGTCGGCTGATTTCGAGAAGGGCGGCAAGACCCTGACGCGTTCGCTCAACGCCGACCGCGTCTACAAGACGCCGGACGGCAAGGGCGAGCTCAAGCTGCACGGCCGCAGCCTGCTCCTGATGCGCAATTGCGGTCACCACATGTTCACCGACGCGGTGCTCGACGAGAAGGGCGAAGAGGTCCCCGAAGGCCTGCTCGACGCCGCCGTCTCCGGCCTGCTCGCCATCCACGACCTCAAGGGCAACTCCAAGGTCAAGAACAGCCGCACCGGATCGGCCTATATCGTCAAGCCGAAGATGCACGGCCCCGATGAGGTCTCGCTGACCTGCGAGATTTTTGATCGCGTCGAGAAGATGCTCGGCCTGCCCGAGAACACGCTCAAGGTCGGCATCATGGACGAGGAGCGGCGCACCACCGTCAACCTCAAGGCCTGCATCCAGCGCGCCTCCAAGCGCATCATGTTCATCAACACCGGCTTCCTCGACCGCACCGGCGACGAGATCCACACCTCGATGGAAGCGGGTCCGATGATCCGCAAGAACGAGATGAAAGCGCAGGCCTGGATCAAGGCCTATGAGGACTGGAACGTCGACATGGGCCTGATCGACGGCCTGCCCGGCCATGCCCAGATCGGCAAGGGCATGTGGGCCGCGCCCGACAAGATGGCGGACATGCTGGCGCAGAAGCTCGCGCATCCGCAGGCCGGCGCCACCACCGCGTGGGTCCCCTCGCCGACCGCCGCCACGCTGCATGCCCTGCACTACCACCAGGTCAACGTGATCGCGCGCCAGCAGGAACTGACCAAGGCCGGTCCGCGCGCAAAGCTCTCCGACATCCTCACCATTCCGGTGTCGAAGTCGAACTGGGCGCCTGATGACGTCAAGCAGGAGATCGACAACAACTGCCAGGGCATTCTCGGTTACGTCGTGCGCTGGATCGACCAGGGGGTCGGCTGCTCCAAGGTCCCTGATATCCACGATGTCGGCCTGATGGAGGACCGCGCCACCTTGCGCATCTCCAGCCAGCATCTCGCCAACTGGCTGCACCAGGGCGTGATCACCGAGGCGCAGGTGATGGAATCGCTGAAGCGCATGGCTGTCGTTGTCGACAAGCAGAACGCCGGTGACCCGATCTACAAGCCGATGGCGCCAGCCTTCGACGGCGTTGCCTTCAAGGCCGCCTGCGACCTCGTCTTCAAGGGTCGCGAGCAGCCGAACGGTTACACCGAATACATCCTCACCGCGCGCCGCCGCGAGGCCAAGGCGGCGGGCTGAGCGAGGTCACAGAAACGTCAAAAGCCCCGGTGCAAGCCGGGGCTTTTTTGTTGGACGAAACGCCGCGGCGCGTCGCGGAACGGCTGCGTGCGCCTCGCGTTGTTCGGCCATCAACCAACGGGAGAGGGTCATGGACTGGAATCGCATCGAAGGAAACTGGAAGCAGTTCAAGGGATCGGCCAAGGAGAAATGGGGCAAGCTCACTGACGACGATCTCCAGCTGATCGAGGGACGCCGCGAGCAGCTCGAGGGCCGGCTCCAGGAACGCTACGGCAAGGCCAAGGACCAGGTCCGTCAGGACGTCGACGACTGGCTCAAGTCGCTGCACTAGCACCGCACGAACGAAGCCCCGGCTCGCGCCGGGGCTTTTTCGTCGGGCACGTGTAACCCGGATGGAGCGAAGCGCAATCCGGGTTACGAGGCCCAATCGCCGCCCGCTAGAACACGGTGAGATATTTCAGCAGCGACACCACGCCGATGATGATCACGATCACGCGCGCGATCTGCTTGGCGCGGCCGTCCATCGGCAGCATGTTGATGAGATAAAGCACGAGAATGACGACGAGAAAGGTGACGAGTACGCCGACCAGCATCGCGATGCCCCCTTCAGGCAATTGCCAACGGTAGTCCTAACGCCGATCTCGCGCGCCGGTTCCATCAGGGCAACCCACTACAACTTCTGGTAATTCCGTATTTCTACAGTGCGGCCGGCTGCCTAAAACTTTACCCTTTTCCTTTCAGATGCGGAAACCGTTCGGGCTCCGAGCCGCAAACGGTATGCGATTGCCGATCTGCTCGCCCAATGTTTTCGATTTTGCCGGGCGTCTTCACGACTTTTGGAAATGGGACTTTGGGGGGACTTCGATGCTCAATCGTCTGACCGTATCCGCGCTGCTGAAGGCGGTGATCGCGCTCACGTCGGTCTGCGTGGTGATTGCGCTCTCGCTCACCGCCTACGAGTCCTGGGACCGCCTCAAGACCGCCAACCGCATCTCGCAGATCGCGGATGCTTCCGCCGATCTGTTCAAGGCGATGCACAATCTGCGCACTGACCGCGCGAGCACCAACCGGCTCCTCAATGCGACCGAGCCCATGGATTCCGAGATCGAGAAATATCTGCGCACGACCCGCGACGCCGAGATGCCGGCGATGGCACACGCGCTGGAACTGCTGCCGAGCATGGATTTCCCGCAATCGGGCACGCTAGTGCCGGAGCTCGCGCGCCTCTACAAATCCGCGAGCGAGCAGCAGAAGCAGTTCTGGGAAGAGGTCGCCAAGCCCAAGGACCAGCGCCGCGCCGGCCTGCCGAAGGAATACATGGAGACGACGCAGGGCCTGCTCGAGACGCTCGACAAGCTCTCGAACATCCTGGCCGCCAGCGTCAACCATCAGGACGCGGAGATCGACCAGCTGCTGTCGATCAAGCAGAACGCTTGGCTGCTCCGCAACACCGGCGGTGAAGCCTCGCTGATCATCTCGAACGGGCTCAACGCCGGCCGCATCACGCCGGAGGCCCGCCTCGCCTACATCCAATATGTCGGTGGAACGGCCGCGGCGTGGAAGGCGCTGGAATTGTCGACCTCGGGCATGCAATTGCCGCCGGCCCTGTCCTCCGCCATGGGGACGGCCAAGACCGGCTATTTCGATCCGCAATATCTGGCCCTTCGCGATCGCATCGCCAATACGCTCGCCAATGGCGAAAAGGCCGAGATGACCGCGAACCAATGGACCCCGGTCACGGTGGGCCGCCTCGCCAGCGCGGTCACCGTGGCCGAGACCGCGCTCGATGCCGCCAAGAGCCATACGCTGGACCAGCGCAGCGCGGCTCAGCGCGCACTGATCGTGCAGCTTACGCTGCTGGCGCTCGCCATCGGACTTGCCGCCGGCGCGATCGCGCTGGTCAGCCGCCGCGTCATCCATCCGCTCACCACCATCCGCGACGCCATGCTCAAGGTCGCCGGCGGCGACCTCACCGTCGACAGCGGCTATCTCGACCGCCAGGACGAGATCGGCGCGCTGGCCGGCGCACTGGAGACCTTCAAGCAACAGGCGGCCGAGAAGCTCAAGATCGAGGAGCACGAGCGCGAGCGCAATGCGGGCGCGACCGCACGCCAGCGCGCGGTCGAAGCCTATGTCGGCGAGTTCGAGGGGGCTGTGCGCAAGACGCTCGGCGAATTGAGCGAGGCCTCCGGGGAGATGCGCAAGACCTCCGGCGATCTCTCCGCGGTGTCGCGCCAGACCAACGACCGCGTCCAGGTCGCCGGCAAGGCCTCGAACGACGCCTCCATGAGCGTCGATAGCGTCGCCGCCGCTGCCGAGGAGCTCTCGGCCTCGATCAACGACATCAGCCAGCAGGCCGCCCATGCCGCAGGCATTGCCGGCCGCGCCGTCACCCAGGCGCGCGAGACGGACGGCACCGTGCAGGGCCTGGCGAAGTCGGCGGGGCGCATCGGCGAGGTCGTCGGCCTCATCAACACCATCGCGGCGCAGACCAATCTGCTCGCGCTCAACGCTACGATCGAAGCTGCACGCGCCGGCGAGGCCGGCCGCGGCTTTGCCGTGGTCGCCTCCGAGGTGAAGTCACTGGCGAGCCAGACCGCGAAGGCGACGGAGGAGATCTCCGAGCAGATCGCCGACATCCAGAAGGTCGCGGGCGACGCCATCAACGCGATCCAGACCATCGGCGGCATCATCGGCGAGGTCAACGAGGTCGCAACCGCCATCGCGGCCGCCGTCCAGGAGCAGGGTGCGGCGACCCAGGAGATCACCCGCAGCACGCAATTCGCGGCGCAGGGCACCAAGAACGTCTCGGACAACATCACCGGCGTGAAGGCCGATGCGGACGCTGCTGCTGCCGCCGCGGACAACGTGAAGCAGGCTTCGGAGATGCTGGAAAACCAGAGCCGTCAGCTCGGCCACGAGGTCAGCGACTTCCTCGGCAAGATCCGCGCGGCGTAAGCTGCGGGTTGTAGCCGCAGCCGGCGCCACACCCTCGGTGTCATCCCCACGAAAGCGGGGACCCATACTCCCAGGGAAAAGTTGTAGCGCGAGCAGGCAACTCCGGGTCTTCGCCAAACCCAATCTTGTGGTTATGGGTCCCGCTTTCGCGGGGACGACGGCGGAAATTGGGGAGGCGGCGTCGCGCATCCTAACGCCCCGTAATTATACGTCGGGAACACTGGCTAAGTTTTTACCCTTTTCGGGCCAAATGCGCGTCGAGCGCCTGCCCCCTGGGGCATGCGCATCTGCGTGCATCCCCTTTGGTCGTTCGAGGTTCGCGGGGGCTGCCGTTCGGGGCCACGAACTTCGAAACGCATACCGGGGTGTCCGATGCTCAACCGCTTGACCGTCTCCACGCTGCTGAAGGCGGTGATCCTGTCCACCGCACTCGTCGTCGTCATCGGCTTCTCGATCAGCGCGTGGAATTCATGGGGCCGGCTGCAGCAGGCCAACCGGATCGTTGCGGTCTCGGCCGCTTCGGCCGAAGTGTTCAAGGCGATGGCGAACATCCGGGCCGACCGCTCGACCAGCAGCCGCCAGCTCACCTCCGACGTCCAGGTGGACCAAGACATCGAAAGATACACCCGCGGCATCCGCGACATCCTGATGCCGGCGCTGGCGCGCGCCGTCGAGATTCTTCCGTCAATCGACCTGCCGCAGGGCGAGACGATGGCGTCCGAGCTCGGCCGGCTGAACAAGGCTCTGCTCGAGAAGCAGACAGAATTCTGGACCGAGGTCGCCAAGCCCAAGGCTTCGCGCCGCGTAGCACTCGCCAAGGAATATACCGACACCGAGGACGGATTGATGGCGATCCTCGAAAAGCTGGCGCCGATGCTGGGCGCGAGCGTCAATCACCAGGATGCAGTCATCGACCAGCTTCTGATGGTCAAGCAGATGGCCTGGCTCTTGCGCCTGAGCGCCGGCGAGTCGTCTCTGATCGTCGGCAACGCGCTCGGCACCGGCAAGATCACGCCCGAGCTACAGCTCGCCTATACGAAGTTCGTTGGCGGCACCGATACGGCCTGGAATGCGATCGAGCTCGCCACGGTCGGCCTGCAACTGCCACCGCCGCTCGCCGCGGCGATGGCGAACGCCAAGGCCGTTTATTTTGACCCGCAATACGCCGCCACACGCGACGGCATCATCGCCGCGGTCGCCAAGGGCGAGAAGCCATCGATGACAGCCAACCAGTGGAGCCCTTATTCGGTTGGCCGCATGGCAAGCGCGATCAAGCTCGCCGACGCGGCGCTGGAGGCTGCCAAGGATCATTCAGCGGCCCAGCGGGCGGCCGCCGTGCAATTGCTGATCGTCAACACCGCGCTGCTCGTGGCCGCGATCGTCCTGACCGGCGCCGCCATGCTGGCGGTCAGCCGCCGCGTGATCACGCCGCTGCACCGGATTCGCGACGCCATGCTCGAGGTCGCCGGCGGCGTTCTCGGCGTCGACAGCGGCTATCTCGACCGCCAGGACGAGATCGGCGCGCTGGCCGGCGCACTGGAGACCTTCAAGCAGCAGGCGATCGACAAGCTCAAGATCGAGGCGCAGGAGCGCGAGCGCAATGCCGGCGCCGCCGCGCGCCAGCGCGCGATGGAGGCCTACGTCGGCGAGTTCGAGGGCGTGGTGCGGAAGTCGCTGGGCGAGCTCAGCGAAGCCTCCGGCGAGATGCGCAAGACCTCGGGCGACCTCTCCGCAGTGTCGCAAAAGACCAATGAGCGCGTCGAGATCGCGGGCAAGGCCTCGAACGATGCCTCGATGAGCGTCGATAGCGTCGCTGCCGCCGCCGAGGAGCTCTCGGCCTCGATCAACGACATCAGCCAGCAGGCCGCCCATGCCGCAGGCATTGCCAGCCGTGCCGTCAACCAGGCCCGCGAGACCGACAGCACCGTGCAGGGGCTGGCGCAATCCGCAGGCCGTATCGGCGAGGTGGTCGGGCTGATCAACACGATTGCGGCGCAGACCAACCTGCTCGCGCTCAACGCCACGATCGAGGCGGCGCGCGCCGGCGAGGCCGGCCGCGGCTTTGCCGTCGTCGCCTCCGAGGTCAAATCGCTGGCAAGCCAGACCGCCAAGGCGACGGAGGAAATCTCCGGGCAGATCGCCGACATCCAGAAGGTCGCGGGCGATGCCATCAACGCGATCCAGTCGATCGGCGGCATCATCGGCGAGGTCAATGAAGTGGCCACTGCGATTGCCGCCGCCGTGCAGGAGCAGGGCGCGGCGACGCAGGAGATCACTCGCAGCACGCAATATGCGGCGCAAGGCACCAAGAACGTCTCGGACAACATCACCGGCGTTAAGGCCGACGCCGACACCGCGGCTGGTGCTGCCGAGAACGTCAAGCAGGCCTCCGAGACGCTGGAGACGCAGAGCCACCAGCTCGGCCAGCAGGTCAGCGATTTCCTGGGCAAGATCCGCGCGGCATAGGCACGCTGGCGCGACACCCTCGGTGTCGTCCCGGACAAGCGAGCGGAGCGAGCGCTGATCCGGGACCCATAACCACAGGGAGTAATTGTAACGCGAGCTTGTAACTCCCGATCTTCGCCAAAGCCAATCCTGTGGCTATGGGTCCCGGATCTGCGCGCGCTTTGTGCGCGCTTGTCCGGGACGACACCGGAGATTGGAGCGCAAGCATCGCATCACCCGTGATGCCGCCCGCCCTACTCCTTCGCGACCACCGGCACCTGGCGGAATTTGGCGCGGACTGATTGCGGCAGCGGGGAGAAGTTCATCGCAACGCCGTGGCGGTCGTTGGCGTTGCGGTTGGCGACGACGAGGCCGTCGGCGCCCGCGACGATGTCGCCCTTGCGCAAGGTGGGATCGTCCTCGACCTTGACCTGGGCGAGCCCGACCGGATCCTTGCCGTTGCAGGTGCAGCCGGCCACCAGCTCGTTGCGATAGCGAAAGGCGTTGGGCAAGTCGGAATAGGATTTTCCGTTCTCTGTCGTGGCGTCATCGATATTGCTGCCATAGACCAGCGAGGTCTCGGACGCAGGGCAAAAACTCTTGCAGGATTGCGCCTTGCTCTCGGCATCGTTGCCCTGCGCCGGGAAGTAACGGCCATCGCAGCCGCGCACGCAATAGGCCGAGCCGCCGCCATAGCTGGCGCGCGAACGCGGCGCCTCATAACGCGGCATGTCGTCGTTCGGGAACGGGATACGGATCTGCGGCGGCGGACGCATGCGGAAGCCGCCGAACAAGGCCGAGAAGAAATCCTCCGCATGCGCGGACGGCGTCAGCGCGAGGCCGAGGGAGGCGACGGCGAACAACGCCGCCGCGCCACCGGCCAGTTTGCCGATCGAACGTCTGTTCATGTGACCTCTCGCATTCCTAGTTCACGGCCGACGACGGGATGTTCAGCGCCTGCCGACCCGTGGGCGACGTCGTCACCGCCGGGCGCTTGCGCACGGGGTCGCCGCCTTTGGCCATCAGCGGGGCATTCTTCGGCAGCACCACGACCTTGGCGCCGATATTGACGCGGCTGAACAGGTCCGTGACGTCCTCATTGGTCATGCGGATGCAGCCGGAGGAGACGAACTTTCCGATCGTGGTGGGATCGTTGGTGCCGTGGATGCGGTATTCGCTCGAACCGAGATACATCGCACGCGCGCCGAGCGGATTGCCCGGGCCGCCGGCGACGAAGCGCGGCAGATAAGGCTGGCGCGCGATCATCTGGGCCGGCGGATGCCAGTCCGGCCACTCCGCCTTGCGGCTGACGTTCTGCACGCCCGACCAGGTAAAACCTTCGCGGCCGACACCGACGCCGTAACGGATGGCGCGGCCGTTGCCGAGCACATAGTAGAGATAGGTGTTGCCGGTATCGATGACGATGGTGCCGGCCGGCTCGCTGCGGTCGAAGCTGACGATCTGCTTGCGCAGCCGATCGGGCAGCGCGGCATCCTCATCCGTCGCCTGCGGCTGGGTGACATAGCCCTGGCTGGCGTAACCTCGCGAATAGCTCGGGTCTTGTGGATAGAGCTGCGGCTGCATCGGCGCATAGCCGAAGGTCTGAGCGCTGGCGCCGCCGAACGGCACCGTCAGCAGTGCTGTCGCAAAGGCAAAAGCGGTTACGCCGCGCGGCGAGAAGCGGCGACGGAAGGCAAGGAACGTTGTCATGTGCTGCCCCGTTGGATGTGTGCATCAGGGTGATGCGGCTTTCCAACAAACGCAGCCGAGGCGACTCAAGTTCCGCCGCCGTCTGAGGCAGCGACGTCACAGTCAAGCGAGCACGACTTCACGAAGCCGCGATGGAACCGCGGCGCCGCACGGGCGTTGGATCATCAGCAGTGGCGCGCGGAGGCTTTTCCGGGCGGGAGAGATATTGTGCGCGTCATTCCCAGTGAACGTCTGATTTCCGGTAACGGCGAAGGCGCCCCGCTCCCCGACAGCCATAGCGAATTGCCGCCGGTGATCCGCCGCACCGAGTTCGTTGCCTTCGCGCTCGCGGGCCTGCTGCTGATCGCGGTCGTGGCCGTGCTGTATGTCGGCAAGGCGTTCTTCCTCCCCGTGGTGATGGCCTTCGTCACCGGCACCATGCTGTCGCCGGCGGCGACCTTTCTCGAGAATCGCAAGGTGCCGCGCGGGCTGGGCGCCGCGCTGATCGTGGTCGCCGTGACCGCCGTGGTCGCCTTTATCGTCGCGCTGATCGCCTCGCCCGTGATGGAATGGAGCTCGCGCCTGCCGGAGCTCGGCGCGCAGCTCAAGGACAAGCTGCACGTGTTCGACCGGCCTCTGTTGCTGTGGCGGGAGCTGCAGACCATGGTCGGCGGCTCCGAGGGATTGCCGAGCTTCCAGATGCCGAAATTCGAATGGGTGCAGCCGACGCTGGAATTCCTGTCGCCGACCTTCACCGAATTCCTGCTGTTCTTCGTCACGCTGATCCTGTTCATCGCGAGCTGGCGCGATCTGCGGCGGGCGCTGATCATGACCTTCAACGATCGCGACGCGCGGCTGCGGACGCTGCGGATCCTGAACGAGATCGAGGTCCATCTCGGCAATTACCTGCTGACGGTCACGCTCATCAATGTCGGCGTTGGGGTTGCCACCGGCATCGTCTGCGCGCTCACCCACATGCCCAATCCCGCCGGCCTCGGCGCACTCGCGGCAACCCTCAACTTCATCCCGATCATCGGGCCGATCGCGATGTTCGCCGTCCTGGTCGTGGTGGGGCTCGTTGCCTTCCCGACCATCAGCAGCGGCCTGCTTGCCGCCCTCGCCTTCGGCGGTATCACCTTCCTGGAGGGACACTTCGTCACGCCCACCATCATCGGGCGGCGGCTGGCGCTGAATGCGCTCGCCGTGCTGCTCGCGCTCGCGTTCTGGACCTGGCTGTGGGGGCCGATGGGCGCGTTCCTGTCGTCGCCGCTCCTGATCGTCGCCCTGATCCTGAAGGAGCATCTCCTGCCGCCGGATGCGCCGCAGCTGCCGCAGGACTGACCGGTTTCCGTGAGCGGAACTTCCCCGGCGACGAAGCGTTTTCCGGCTATCTCAGCCGTCAACAGTTCGGAGCTCCTGATGTCCACGCCCAACGCCGATGCCGGGATCAGAGACTGGACCGACAAAGCCACCAGAGAACGCCTCGAGAAGGATGTAGCAGCCGTGAAAAGCGATATCGCCGCCCTCACCGACCAGATTACCGACGCGCTCAACACCTTTGCCAATTCCACCAGCAAGCAGGCCAGGCGCGGCTACCGCCAGGCGCGCGAGAACATGGATTCGGCGATCGACGACATGTCGGACCGCGGCAGCGCGATGATGGGTGCTGCGCAGGACGCCTACGGGTCGATCGAGGAGACGCTCGAAGAGGCGATCACGCAGCGGCCGCTCGCGACCGTGGGCCTCGCACTCGGCATCGGCTTCCTGATCGGCGCCGCCTGGCGGCGGTAAGGTCCGCGGAACGGAATCGAGATAACGGCGGCGCGCTGTGGCGCCGCCGGCGGCGGCTTGTGGGGATTTGAGGAGCAAGGCCATGTTTCAGCGCATCATCGACGGGATCAATGCATCCGCCGGAACGACAGTGCGGCTGACCTCCCTCGCCGCAGGCGCCGCATTCGCGCTGTTCATCACGACCTGCTTCCTGTGCGCGGCAGCGTTCATCTTCGTGCTCGACAAATACGGTCCGGTGCAGGCGTGCCTCGCGGGGGCCGGCGTTTTCTTCCTGCTGACCCTGACCGCGGCGGTGAGCTATTGGGCCTACAAACGGCAGTTGCGCAAGGAAGCCCACATCGCGGCAGAGCGCGCCGCGAAGTCGGCGGCGCACAGCATGCTTGCCGATCCCATGCTGCTCGCCACCGGGCTCCAGATCGTTCGCGCCATCGGGGTCAAGCGGCTCTTGCCGATCCTCGCCATCGGCGGCGTCGCACTCGGCATCATGGCGAGCCGCGCCGGTGTATCCGACGAGGCCTCGGCCGAGCCGGCGGAGTGACGTCACGCCCGGCTGCGGCCGATGCAGATCGCGGCGACCGCGAGCGGCGCCGCCAGGGCGATCCACGACAGCGGCAGCCAGAAGCCGGTCTGACCAAGCAACGCGGAGAGCAGGCCGAAAATGCTCGAGGCCGCGAGCAGCGACGGCCAGCGCCAGATCAGGGTTAGCGAACGGCGTCCGCTCATTCCGCGGCCCCTGGCGATGTCAGCGGCATGGCCGCCGCAGGCCGCTCCGTCCTGCTGGCCCGCGATCGCACGAACCAGAGGTAAACTCCGCTGCCGAGCACCACGATGGTGACGAGATCGAGCAGCACCCAGATGATCTTCAGCGGCATGCCGCCGTAATCGCCGAAATGCAGCGGACGCGACAGCTCGAGCGCGCGCAGATACCAAGGCATGGTGACGGCGGACACCAGCGCGCCGCTTCTCGCATCGACCAGCACCGGGCTGAACAGGCGCGAGGTCAAGGGCTCCCTGCCCTTGGTCCAGACCACGTAGTGGAACGGCGATCCGAACGGCGCGCCGGGATACACCACGCTGGTGGTGGTCATGTCGGGGAATGCGGCCTTCACCGTGTCGTAAGCGGCCTGTGGCGAGGACAGTTCGGAAGTCTGCGGCACCGGCTTGCCTTGCAGCGGCGCCAGCATTGCGCGCACGTCGGTCTGCTGCCACAGCGCGAACAGCGGCGTCGAGAGCTCGTTGATGACGCCGGTGGCGCCGACCACCAGTGCCCAGCCGAGCGTGACGACGCCGAGCAGATTGTGCAGGTCCAGCCATTTCAGCCGCCGCGACCTGGCCGCACGCACGCTGCCGAAATCAAGCTTGCGCATGAACGGTCCGTAGATCGCGATTCCCGAGACGATCGCGGCGATGAACAGCAGCGCCATCGCGCCGAGGAACAGCTCGCCCGCGAGCCCTGCGAAGAGATCACGATGCAGCGACAACATCAGTTGCAGGAAGGTGAGTCCGTCCTCGCCGAAGGGTTTCGTCTGCTTCAGCACGTCGCCGGTGTGGGCATCGAACCGGATCGAGTGGATCGCTCGCCGATTGGCCTTGAACGCCTCCCAGGAGCTCGCCATGAACACCATGATCTTGGGCTCGTCGTCGTCGACGAACACCGAGATGATGGTCTCGCCCGGATACATCTTCCGGCTGGCCGCGACCACCCGGTCGAGACTGACGTTGGATGTGCCCTCCGCCACCTGCGCATAGGGCAAGGCGTCGTCGAGCAGACCGTCGATCTCGTCGCGCAGCACCAGCGGCAGGCCGGTGATGCAGATCAGCAGCAGGAACAACGTGCAGATCAGGCTCGACCATTTATGCACGAACAGCCAGCGCCGCAGTGCCGGCGTCCGCTCGTAGACACGTTGCCTGGAGATCGCCTGCTCGCTCATCACGTTCCCCTACCAGCGGTAGCGCAGCGTCGCAATCGCCTGCCGCCTCAGGCCATAATAGCAACCCGTGTCCTGGCAGAGCTGGACGTAGGTCTTGTCGAACAGATTGGTGACGTTGGCGCTCGCGAGGAAACCCTTGAACTGCGGACCGAGGGCGGACAGATCGTAATGCAGGCCGAGGTCGACCAGCGTGGCGGCGGGGACGTCGAACGTATTGAGCGAATTGCCGGGCGAGGCGCCGAGATAGCGCACGCCGCTCGACACGCCAAAGCCGTCAAGGACGCCGCCATGGAACGTGTAGTCGGCCCATAGCGCGGCGGCGTGCGGCGGTATGCCGGAAACGCGCTTGCCGAGATTGGTCGAGTTGGACGCGGTGTTGACGATGTCGGTATAGGTATAGGAGCCGAGCATGGTCAGATTGCTGTTGATCTCGCTCTTGCCCTCGAGCTCGACGCCGCGTGAGCGGACTTCGCCGGTCTGCACATTGGAGCGAACGCCGCCGACGATATGGGTCGGGTCCGGATCCGGAGTGAGCACGTTCTGCTGCGTCAGGTCGAAGACGGCCAGCGTGATCAGCGTCTTCGGATCGGGCTGGTACTTGACGCCGACCTCCTCCTGCTGGCCCCGCGTCGGCTTGAACGCCTGGCCGAAGAAGTTGGTGCCGAGCCGCGGCTGGAACGATTCGGTGTACTGGATGTAGGGCGCGACGCCGTTGTCGAACTTGTAGAGCAGCGCCGCGCGCTTGGTCAGCGCGCCGTCCGATTTCGGCGCGGTCGTACGGGCCAGCAGATTGTCGGTGTTGAGGTCGGCCTGGTCGTAGCGTAGGCCCAGCAGCGCGACGAAGCCGCCGCCGAACTTGATCTGGTCCTGGCCGTAGAACCCGACCTGCTCGAGCCGCTGGCGGTTGTAGGAGGTGACCGGCGGGGTCGGCAGCGGCAGGCCGTACACGGGATCGAAGGCATTGATCGCCGGCACGCCCGTCGTCGTGCTGCGGCCGAGCGCGGTATCGACCGAGTTGCGATAGTCGATGCCGACCAGCGCGGTGTGATCGAGCGGACCGGCCTTGAACTTGAACTCGCCCTGGTTGTCGAGCGCGAGCGAACGCAGCGTCTCATAGGTCGCGTAGACGCCGCGCGGCAGGCTGAACGGGTTGGTCAGGACGGTTGGAGAGACCACCGCGAAATCGGTGCTGTTGTCCATGTAGCGCAGGTTCTGCCGGACCGTGACCACGTTGTTGAAGTGGTGCTCGAACAGATAGCCGATCGAAGCCACCGTGCGGTCGGTCTTGTCGAAGCCCGGCTCTCCCGAATAGAAGCTGGTCGGGATCTTCGCGCCGCCGGCAACGGGAAACACCGTGCCGTTGGCCGGCAGCAGGTTGAAGAAGCCGGCCTTGGGATCGCGCTGATAGGTGCCGAGCACCGTAAACGTGGTCTGGTTGTCCGGCCGCCATGTCAGCGACGGCGCGATCGAGACGCGTTGATAGCCGGTGTGATCCACCTGGCTGCCGACATCGTAGCCCGACGCGGTGAAGCGGTAGAGAAACTCCTTGTTCTGGTCGATCGGCCCGGACAGGTCGACGCCCGCCTGGGCGCGGCCATAGCTGCCGGTGGAGACGAACATCTCGTGATAGGGCTCCAGCGTCGGCCGCTTGGAGACGAGATCGACCACGCCGCCCGGAGAAGCCTGGCCATAGAGCACCGAGGCCGGGCCATGCAGGATCTCGACGCGCTCGAGATTGAACGGCTCGACGATCGGATAGGCGAAGATGCCGGCATTCATCAGCCGCAGCGAGTCCAGATACTGGTCGGCGAGGAAGCCGCGAATGTAGATCTGGTCGAAGCGCGCATCCGCACCGGTCGGCTCGACCATCACGCCCGAGACATACCGTACCGCTTGCGAGACGCTCTGCGCGCCCTGGGCCTGGATCTGGTCCTGGGTCACGACGGAGATTGCGACGGGCGTCTCGATCAGCGCCGCATCGGTCTTGGTACCGGTGCCGCTGCGGGTTGCGACCATGCCATCGACATGGCCGAAGGCCGATTCCTTGCGGCCCGCTCCGGATCCAGCCTCGGTTGCGGCCGCAGCAGCGGCGCCGGCGGGCGCATTCGAGCGTCGCACCGTTCGCGCGCGGGCCGCGCTGCTTCTGCGCGAAGGTGAGGCGCCCGCACCTTTCGGAGGTGCGCTCCCCTGCACGGTGACCGGGCTGAGCTCGGTGGGCGCTCCGATGGACGAAGCCGCCGTCGATGATTGTGCCGCCGCCCCCGTTGCAATGATCAAAACGACTGAGCTGACGGCCCCCATGAGCCGCCGGCGCCGCACTTCCAAAACGCCCACCGCAACTTCCCCAATTCCAACGGCTGCGCATCCATGCAGCCGGATCAACGAGGTACCGCAGCGGTTCAACCTTGCGTGCTAGAAGGCCTCCAGACTGGAGATTTTCCATTTCTAGACTTGAGAGGTGCTGCAACCACGAGCAGAATCATGCAGCATCTCTGCGCAAGGTCCCTCGTGAGCGGAGGCAAGATCGGCCCCCTTTTCCGAAAATTGCGTCCCGGACGGGGGATAAGCGGCGATCCGCCAACACGCAGGCACGCCTTGCGCAATTTTCCATCAGCCCGGGGCGAACCGGCCTCGCTCACGCAAACGCTACTCGGAGAGGCAGGCGGTTGCCGCTAAAAGCGTCGCCCCTGATTCCTAAAGAAATATTTAGCAATGAAGCCGTCGGTCAAGGCGAACCTCGCCGCATTCCATCACGACGCCAGGCTCTATTTGACGCTCGGTATCGCCAACTGGTCGGTGTTCGTCGACCACATCCCGAACAACGTCGTCAATTTGCTGACGCTGCGCAATTTCGGCTTCAGCGGTGCCGCGGACCTGTTCGTGTTCGTGGTCGGCTATGGCGTCGCCATCATCCATGGACGGATGGCGCTGGAGCGCGGCTATCTCGTCGCGGCGACGCGCATCTTCCGCCGCGTCTGGCGGCTCTACGCGGCCTATGTCGTGCTGTTCGTGATCTATATCGACACCATCGCTTATGTCGCCTCGCAATCGATGGCGCCGGAGCTCATTCACGAATACAACATCTCCGGGATTCTCGAGCACCCGCTGCGCATTCTGGTGCGCGGCCTCGTGCTCCAGGAAGAGCCGCTGAACCTCGACCTGTTGCAGCTGATGATCCCGCTGATGGCATTCTTTCCGTTTGTGCTGTGGGGCCTGCTGCGTCGGCCGAACGTGACGCTCGGCGCATCGGTCGCGCTGTATCTGGCGGCACGCTGGTTCGACTGGAATTTCCGGGTCTATCCCGATCAGGAGTGGACCTTCAATCCGCTGTGCTGGCAGATGCTGATGGTGCTGGGCGGCTGGTTCGCCGTGACGGGCGCGCCCGGCCGGGCGCTGCGCGGCATGTCCTGGCTGCGGATCCTCGCCGGCACCTACCTCATCTTCGCGATGGCCGTCACCCTGATGCGCCATTCGCCGGCCTTGTCCGCCTACCTGCCGGACGCCCTCCTCAGCGGCATCACGCCGACCGACAAGGAAAACCTCGCGCCCTATCGCGTGGTCCATTTCCTCGCGCTCGCCTTCCTCGCGACCCATCTCGTTCCGGCCGATCATCCCGGCCTGAATTGGCGGCCGCTTCAGGCGGTGATCACGTGCGGCGAGGAATGGCTCGCGGTGTTCTGCATCGCCGTGTTCCTGTCCTTCGCCGGCCATCTCATCTTGATCACCGGGCCGAACCTGGTGGCGATGCAGATCGCGGTGAGCCTCGTCGGCTTCGCCGCGATGACCGGAGTTGCCTACTACATCTCCTGGTCGAAGCGGCAGGATCTGCCGGCGGCCTTGCGCCAGCAGGCCTAAAGCGCGATGAGATCAGGATGAATCGCCATCGCGCTTTAGGTCGTTGTTTGAGCATGATCTTTTCGGAAAACCGCTGCACACTTTTCCGGATCATGCTCTAGAGCTCTGTCCCGATGGACTCGCAGCGGAGCCGTGGATTCTTATCCTGACGCGTTTTCTTCACGCGAACCGGGATCCACTTCGCTCGAACGCGCTGCCAAAAGAATCGTGCGATTCTGCTAGGCCGAAAGCGGCCGCTGCGCTATGCCGAGGGTCGTGAGGAGACCGGGCGTGGCGATGGCGAAAGGTGACAATGAAGAAGCCGGCAGCGCGCCCCGGCGCGGTCGTCCGAGGTCGATCGAGACCACCAACGCGATTCTCGAAAGCGCCTATGCGCTGATGGCCGCCACCGGCCTTGCCGCCACCACCATCGACGCCGTCGCGCGCCATTCCAGCGTCTCCAAGATGACGATCTACAAATGGTGGCCGTCGCGCGAGGCGCTTTTGATCGACGCCTTCCTCCACCACGCCGCGCAGATGCTGCCGCTGCCGCCGGCGAGCGCCGGCAGCCCCGCGGCGCGCACCCGCCGCCACGCCGCGGCCTATGCCGAGGCGCTCCAGGGCGAATTCGGCAAGGTCCAGCTCGCCGTCATCTCCGAATGCATTTCGAAGACCGGCTCGGCCGGGCTGTTCTACGCCCGCTATCTGCAATTCCGCCGCGACGCGCTGGTGGAGATCATTGCCGCAGGCCAGAACGACGGCAGTGTCCTGGCCGAAGGACCGGCCGGAGATCTCTACGACGCGATCTATGGCAGCCTGTTTTACCGCTACGTCTTCGGCATCACGCCGATCACGCCTGGCTACGCGCGCAACCTGGTCGACCTGATCTTGCGGCCGAAAGCCTAGCGCACAGGCCTTACCGGCGCCGAGAGCTTGTCGGTGCGATCGCGCTCGGTCATGTCGACCACCGTTTCCATCGGCGCGGTCAACTCATAGACATAGGAGACGTCGGTGAAAAAGCGCTTGGCGGTGCCGCCGAGCGCCTCGGGCGCGACGCGGTCGAGCAGGATCAGGCCGAAATCGGAATCCGGGCGGCGCGTCGCCTCGCTGGTGTTGAACTCCTCCCAGCGGAAATGGAAGACCTCGTCGGGCGCCTCGCCCGTCACCGTCCAGTTGGCGGTGATGTGCGGATGCTTGCCGACGAGCGACAGGCCCTCGTCGGAATGCGAGGCAAGCTCGAAGAACAACAGCGACAGGCTCTGCGCCGCGCGCGCGCTGACCGCGATGTCGGGACCGGTGACGGCGATGCGGTCCGCATGCGGGATGGCCCGCGCCTCGAACAGGCCCTTCAGCTTGACGCCCTGCCACTGGCTCTCGCTGAGCAGCGAGACCACGTTGGACATGGCGTGGATGCGGCCGATCAAAAGCTCGCGCGCGACGTCGATGTCCGAGCCGTGACGCAGTGTCCGCGTCACGATCGACTGGATCACCGCAAGGATGTTCTTGACCCGGTGGTTGAGCTCGTCGATGACGGCGGTCAGCCGGCGCTCGAAGCCGATCCGCACCTGGATTTCGCGGCTGAGCCGCAGATTGTTGTAGGCGACATAGCCGAACAGGCCGCACACCATCGCGGTGATGGCAAAGCCGATCGCGGCCACGATGATCGCGGTCTGCTCGGCGCGGCGCGCCGAGTTGGTCTTGGCGTAGTAGCTGAGCTGCCAGTCACGGCCACCGAAGCTCACCGTGCGCGTCGCCGACGGCGCCGGCCCGTCCGCCGCCGCCCTGCGCGTCGAGACCACGCCCTGGTCGTTGGCGATCAGCTCGCCGCCTTCCCTGCGCGGATCCTTGAGCGCGACCGAGAACAACGACATGTCGTCATTGGTCAGCATCAGCGAGGCGAGTTCGTAAGAAAATGTGACGAAGCCGACCGGCACGGTCGCGCCTTCGGGAATGACCGGAGCTGCGACGATCACGCCGATCGGCCCGTTCGCTTGCAGGAGCGGCACCGGGTCGGAGGCGACCGACCTCTTCTCGACCCGCGCGCGGGTGAGCATCGCGCTGCGCACCGGGTCCTGATCATAGCTGCGGCCGGGCAGCATCTTGGTCTCATCGCTGCGCGGCTCGAGATCCATCAGCACGTCGATCGGCTGGGTGAGGCCGGTGATCGGCTTGTCGTTGTAGTCGCGGATCTCAGGCCTCGGGAAACCGGCGGCCGCGATCGCGGCCTGCGCCGCTGCGAGCTCGTTCGGCTGAAGGCGGGCAACCCAGCCGGCCACAACGAAATCGGTCTTGAAGGCATAGATGGCCGAGCGCAGCGGCTCCAGCATGCTTGGCTTGAGCACCGATGGCGTGCGGAACAGGCCTGAGGCGACGCGCGCGAGCAGCTCACGCTCGGTCAGCCGGTCCTGAACAAGGCTGGCATGAACGTCGATCGCACGCGCGAGCGCGATCCGGTCCAGCGCCAGCTCCTGGTCGTGAACGCGATAGGCCGCCAGCCCGGAGAGCAAGGCTCCGAGCAGAGCGATGAAACCGATGATGAAACCCAGCCGGACCACGCGACTACTCAGGCGAAAGCAGCAGGTCGACAATAAGCACGGAGCATATGAACGCCGTTCGAACGGCCATGTGCCGAAACAGGGTGAACCCCAGTGGCGGAGATAATGAAGGAGGAGGCATCAGTACGCAACTTGGGTCGCCCGACAAGCTTAATTCCGTCCGGCCGATGGTCTGGCCAGGATGGATCTGCCCCGGGCACCGGAGGTAATTAATCGCCGTGTCCGAAATTTGTTCCGCCGGGTACCGTTCTGCCCCAGGTGTTAACGGCGAAAAGCGCCTGCGTTACGTCGTCGCGTCCGTCAGCCCGCCCGTTTCAGGCCGCCTTTGGCCTCGATGAAGGCGACGATGCGATCGAGCCCCTCGCTTTTCTTCAGGTTGGTCATGACGAAGGGGCGCTCGCCGCGCATGCGGCGTGCGTCCGTATCCATCTTTTCCAGGGAGGCACCGACATGGGGCGCGAGGTCGATCTTGTTGATGACCAGCAGGTCGGACCGTGTGATGCCGGGGCCGCCTTTGGACGGGATCTTGTCGCCGGCCGCCACGTCGATGACGTAGATGGTGAGGTCGGCCAGCTCGGGGGAAAAAGTGGCAGCGAGATTGTCGCCGCCGGATTCGATCAGCACGAGATCGAGCCCCGGGAATTTCGCGCGCATGTCGGCGACCGCGGCGAGATTCATCGAGGCGTCCTCGCGGATCGCCGTGTGCGGGCAGCCGCCGGTCTCGACGCCGGCGATGCGGTCCGGCGTCAGCGAGCCCGATCGCACAAGGAATTCCGCATCCCATTTGGTGTAGATGTCGTTGGTGATCGCGGCGATGTCATAGCGCTCGCGCATGGTCTTGCAGAGCAGGTCCATCAGCGCAGTCTTGCCCGATCCGACGGGGCCGCCGACGCCGACACGCAAGGGGCCGTGGGATTTCGACATGTGACTTGCTCTCTCTTGATGGATCGAAGGCCGCAACGCTCACGAACGGAACAGCCGCGTGTATTGTGTCTCGTGGCGCAGGCTGGCGAGATCGGCGCGGAACGTCGCGCTGCCGAGATCGTCCAGTGTCGCATTCAGCGATCGATTGGCGGTGGCAGCCACATTGGCTTCCAGCTTCACCAGCACGCGCTGACTGTCGGTCTGGCCGAGCGGAATGAGGCGGCTTGCCGCCGAGATCCAGTTCGAGACCAGTGCATGCAGGAAGGCGTGCAGTGTCGGTGCCAGCGCAACGCCGTGCATCGCTGCGACCACGCCGACGGCGACAGGATAGACCAGCGGCGCACGGCATGCCCCAACCACGGCATCCAGGCCGTCGGCATTCCACGCGGCCCGGGCGATGTCGACGAAGGCGCGCCCCTGCGAGGTCGTCTCCAGCTGCCGCTCCCGCGACGGCACGTAGGCCGCGGCGAGCTCGGCAATATCGTTCAAGGCGGCATCTTCACCCGCTTCGGCGGCACGATAAGCGTGGACCAGAAAGGTCGCATCGCAAAAGCCGGAGCCATCGGCGAGCATCGCCTCGAGCCAGTCGGCGAGCGTCGCGACGTCGGTGATATCGCCTGCCTCGACCGCCCATTCGATGCCGCTGGAATAGGAGAAGCCGCCGACGGGAAACGCCGGCGACAGCCAGGTCATCAGCCGGTATAGCGCCGCCGCCTCGCGCGCGGCAAGGTCACCGGCACTGGCCGGCTCATTTGTGGTCATGAGCATGCTTGTGGCCGTGGTGATGGTCTGGGTGGTCGCAATGCTCGCCGTGGTGATGGTGGTGATCGTGACCATGGTCGTGCGCGGCATGATCATGGCGATGGTGGTCGTGGCCGTGATGATCGTGGTGGTCGTGACCATGATCGTGGTGGTGATGCCCGTGATCGTGGTGTGCGTGATCGTGATGGGCGTGATCATCGTGCCCATGCGCATGACCTGCATCGGCATAGGCGCCGCCTTCGGGATCGAACGGCGCCTCGATCTCGACCACACGCGCCCCGAGCCCCTTCACCATGGCCTCGATGACGTGGTCGCGGCGGATGCGCAAGGCCTTGGCCATGATCTGCGTCGGCAGATGGCGATTGCCGAGGTGCCAGCCGACGCGGATGAGATGGTGCGGATCGCGGCCGCGGATCTCGAGCAGCGGCTCCGGCGCCGCGACCACCTCGATCAGCCGTCCGTCCTCCAGCATCAGCGCATCGCCGCCGCGCAACGCGACGGCGTTCTCCAGGTCGAGCAGGAATTCGAGCCCCCGCGTCCCCGTCATCGCCATGCGGCGGCGGTGCCGATCGTCGAAATCGAGCACGACGGTGTCCGCTGGCGCTTCCGTGAAGCGGTGCTGTCCCTTAACCTGCGTCGCCCGGATCATTTCGCTTCTACCCTGTTACCGTACTTCGACCTTCTCGGGCGTGATCACCTCGATCTTCGGTGGCGCCGTGAAGCACTTCACCGCGACGCGGCCGAATGTCTTCATGTGCTCCATGCCGCGATGCGGCACCAGCGCCTCGGCATTCTCCCACTGCTCGACGAACACCATCTTGCTGGGATCGGTGACGCTCTCGTGCAAATCATAGGCGATATTGCCGGGCTCCTTCCGCGTCTCCTTGATGCAGGCGGTGGCGGCTGCAATGAATTCGGCGCGCGTCTCGGGCTTGATGGTCAGGGTGGCAACGACGTAGATCACGAGAAATCCTCCCGGCTTTTCTTCTAAAAGGTTGCGATACCGGGCGGGACATTAGACCAGGCGGGATCGAACGCAAAACCCGAAAAGCCGTCCCCGGATATGTTCCGGGGACATGCGTTGAGCCGCTATTTCAGTACATGAAATATCGCTGCGCCATCGGCAGCACATCGGCGGGGGCGCAGGTGAGGAGTTCGCCGTCGGCGCGGACCTCATAGGTCTCCGGATCGACCTCGATATCGGGCGTGGCGTCGTTGTGGATCATGCTCTTCTTGGAGATCTTTCCGCGGGTGTTCTGGACCGCATAGAGCTTCTTCTCGATGCCGAGCTTTCGCGCGAGGCCGCCGGTGACCGCGGCTTTCGAGGTAAAGACGACGGAGGACGCGGTGCGCGCCTTGCCGAAGGCGCCGAACATCGGCTGGTAATGCACCGGCTGCGGCGTCGGAATCGAGGCGTTGGGATCGCCCATGGGCGCGGCAACGATGGTGCCGCCCTTGACGACGCAGTCCGGCTTGACGCCGAAGAAGGCCGGCGACCACAGCACGAGATCGGCAAGCTTGCCCTTCTCCACCGAGCCGATCAATTTTGACACGCCATGCGCAATCGCCGGGTTGATCGTATACTTGGCGATGTAGCGCTTGACGCGAAAGTTGTCGTTGTCCTTGCCCTTGTCCTGCGGCAGCGACCCGCGCTGCTTCTTCATCTTGTCCGCGGTCTGCCAGGTGCGGATGATGACCTCGCCGAGACGGCCCATGGCCTGCGAATCCGAGGACATCATCGAGAGCGCGCCGAGATCGTGCAGGATGTCCTCCGCCGCGATGGTCTCCTTGCGGATGCGGCTTTCCGCGAACGCCAGGTCTTCCGCGATCGACGGATCGAGGTGGTGGCACACCATCAGCATGTCGAGATGCTCGTCGATGGTGTTGCGGGTGAAGGGCCGCGTCGGGTTGGTCGAGGACGGCAGCACGTTCTTGAGCCCTGCGACCTTGATGATGTCAGGGGCGTGACCGCCGCCGGCACCTTCGGTGTGGAAGGCGTGGATGGTGCGGCCCTTGAAGGCCTTGATCGTGTCCTCGACGAAGCCGGATTCGTTCAGCGTATCGGAATGCAGCATGACCTGGATGTCGTAATCATCGGCGACCGACAGGCAATTGTCGATCGCGGCCGGCGTCGTGCCCCAGTCCTCGTGCAGCTTCAGCGCACAAGCGCCGGCCTTGATCATCTCGACCAGCGCAGCGGGACGCGAGGCGTTGCCCTTGCCGGAGATGCCGAGATTGACCGGGAAGGCATCGAACGACTGGATCATCCGCCCGATGTGCCACGGCCCCGGCGTGCAGGTCGTTGCGAAGGTGCCGTGCGAGGGACCAGTGCCGCCGCCCAGCATCGAGGTGACGCCGGACATCAGCGCGTGCTCGATCTGCTGCGGGCAAATGAAGTGGATGTGGCTGTCGAAGCCGCCGGCGGTCAGGATTTTTCCTTCGCCCGCGATCACGTCGGTGCCGGGGCCGATAATGATGGTGACGCCCGGCTGGATGTCGGGATTGCCGGCCTTGCCGATCGCCGAGATCATGCCGTCCTTGATCGCGACGTCGGCTTTCACGATGCCCCAATGATCGACGATCAGCGCATTGGTGATGACGGTGTCGGCCGCGCCCTGCTTGTTGGTGACCTGCGACTGCCCCATGCCGTCGCGGATCACCTTGCCGCCGCCGAACTTCACCTCCTCGCCATAGGTGGTGAAATCCTTCTCCACCTCGATGATGAGGTCGGTGTCGGCGAGCCGCACCCTGTCGCCGGTGGTCGGGCCGAACATGTCGGCATAGACGCGTCGGGAAATCCTGGATGTCATTTTGAAGCCTTTGGTCTGTCAGAGGGCTTTCGGCACGCCGATTGAAATTCTGCTATTTTGTCGAGGCCGGATTTGATGCCACCCTGAATTGGAGCACCGCCGATCTTGAACTTGAAAATGCCGGTCTTCCTAAACAAGTCGAATGCCGGCGTATCCGCGCTGATCTGGAAGCTGTAACCCCATCCACTGGCGTCCGAACTGGTTATGGCATCGAGGGAGGATTTCTCAGGTCCAGGACTGAGCTCCACGGTCGGATAGCCATCATCGAGAACCAGTTTGGCAATCGCGGCGCGCTCGCTCTTGTCCTTGATGTCCTTGTCGACCTTCACGAGGTCGGATCCGGCTTTGCACTCGAAGTGCAAATAGCCGATCGCATCGGTCGCCTCGTTGGTGTCCGCCGTGTAGAGCATCAACGCGTCGCCGGTCAGTTTTACCAGACGCCACTCGACTTCATGTGCAATGACGGCGCCGGAGGTCCAGCCGAGGATCAACGGGCTCAGAACGAGGGAGTTGACAACCCGACGGATGCCAGAGGCTTGTCCCACAACTCGATTCTTCCTCGCGCTCACAGCAAAGCCCTCGCTGCTTTCACGGTATCGTCGAATTTGGTGTCGAGCCATGGATTGCCGCCGCGACAGCCGGCGACGACCTGCTCGGCCCAGCCGGTGTAGTCGGCGAGGTCCTCGCGCTCCTCGTTGGTCGGATCGGACTGAATCCGCGCGCCGATATTGCTGACCTTGTCGGCGATCTTGATCAGCTTGGCGCCCGGAGATTTGTGCGGAGCGTCCTCGATCTGCTTCTGCCGCCGCTCGGCTTTCGGCAGGCTCATGTCGTCGGTGCATTCGACGACGAGCGAGGCGACACGCTCGGAGAATGTCTGCGCGAGCTCCTCGCGTGTGGTGTCGGTGTCCTCGATCGCATCGTGCAGCCAGCCTGCCGCGACCAGCTCGGCATCGGCGCCGTCGGTCGCGCTCGCAAGCAGGTTCGCGACCTCTGCGAGATGATTGATATAGGGCTCGTTGCCGCGCCCCTTGCGCGCCATGCCGTTGTGGCGGCGCGCAGCGAATTCAGCAGCTTCGGAGATGAGGCGGATTGGCGACAGCATGCTTAATGCTCCTCCAGACCGTTGGGCGCAACATGCCACATCACTCCCGTCGGAGTGCACAGCATACCCCTCTCCCCAACCCTCCCCCGCAAGGGGGGAGGAAGCCCGACCGGCGTGCTCACCTCACTGTGCATCACGGCACTCATCTCGGCTTACGTCACAGCTTCCCCATGACGTCGCCGCGGAAGCCGTAGATGGTCTTCTTGCCGGCCATCGCGACGAGCTGGACGTCGCGGGTCTGGCCGGGTTCGAAGCGGACGGCGGTGCCGGCGGCGATGTCGAGGCGCATGCCGCGGGCTTTCTTGCGGTCGAACTTCAGCGCCGGGTTGGTCTCGAAGAAATGGTAGTGCGAGCCGACCTGGATCGGCCGGTCGCCGGTGTTGGCGACCGTCAGCGTCACGGTCTTGCGGCCGGCATTGAGCTCGATCTCGCCGTCCTGGATGAAGAGTTCGCCGGGGATCATGTCTGCTACCTCGTCTTGCTCCGCCGCGTCATGGCCGGGCTTGTCCTGGCCATCCACGTAGCGCCACCTGGTTCGAAGGTCGTGGATGCCCGGGACAAGCCCGGGCATGACGTCGTTGATACGATGTCGCGCCTCACCTGATCGGCTCGTGCACGGTGACGAGCTTGGTGCCGTCCGGAAAGGTCGCCTCGACCTGGATGTCGTGGATCATCTCGGGAATGCCCGGCATCACCTGGTCGCGGGTGAGCACCTGCGCGCCGGATTGCATCAACTCGGCGACGGTGCGGCCGTCGCGCGCGCCCTCGAGAATGAAATCGGAGATGATCGCGATCGCCTCCGGATGGTTGAGCTTGACGCCGCGATCCAGCCGGCGCCGGGCCACGATGGCGGCCATCGAGATCAGAAGCTTGTCCTTTTCGCGGGGAGACAGGTTCATGAAAATCTCTTCCGTTCAACGCATCAATTCAACCAGAGCCGCGGCAAGGCGGCACCGGTGCGCGCCAGCACGGCCATCATGTCGTCGCGCAAACGCGCCGCATCTTGGGCACAGAACCGCGCCATTGCAAAGCCATTCCAGGCGGAGATTCCGACCTCGCCGGAGAATGAATCCGAGGCCGCGCGGATTTTTTCGACCAGGGCCTCATCGCCAGGGACGATCAGCGCCGTGCCGATCGCGGCGCCGCCTTTGGCGATGGCGGACCGGCCAAGTTTGGCGCCGATATCGCCGTCGAGCCTGACGGTCTCGGCGAACACCAGCCTGCCGCCGCGGCGTAGCCGCCAGCGGTCGACGAACTCGCCTTGCTCCATCCGCTCGCCCATCGCGGTGCGGCCGAATACGACAATTTCACAAAGCAGGAGCGAAGCGGCCTCGTCGAGCTCGATGTCGAAACGGCGATGGACCCGGGCGCGATCGAACAGGATCGTCTCCTGGGGCAGCCAGGCAAGATGCGCGCCTGCGGCGACCTTCAAGCCGATATTGAGCTGCGCCGCTGCGCCGGGCGCGCGATAGACCTTTTCAGCGGCCGCCGTGGTCAACGTCAGACGTGCAGCGTCGGCGGCCGAGATCTCGATATCAAAACGATCGCCGCCGGCAACCCCGCCGGCCGTGTTGACGAACACGCCGGACAGCCCCTCGCCTTCTGGTGACGGAAACCGTACGCGCAGCGAGCCGGATTCATGCAAGGCGCCGCGCCGCGTGACGCCATCGCGGGCATGCACGTCGAAGCGCACCGCGCCGCGGGCGCGGTTCGCTTCGAAAACTCCTGATGTGACTGATAGCTCGCTGCGCATCCGCCTCCCCAGCCGGTCGCGGCAAATTTCCGGGCTACAGCGCCATCTGGCGGCTGATCTCGCTCGGGTCGAGATTGGAGCGGTCGCAAGTGAACTTCACCGCGCCGCGATCCATCACGGCAAAACTGTCGCCGAGTTCGCAGGCAAAGTCGAGATATTGTTCGACCAGCACGATGGCGATGTTGCCGAGGTTGCGGAGATACGAGATGGCGCGGCCGATGTCCTTGATGATCGAGGGCTGGATGCCCTCGGTCGGCTCGTCGAGCAGCAGCAGTTTTGGCCGCATCACCAGCGCGCGGCCGATCGCGAGCTGCTGCTGCTGGCCGCCGGAGAGGTCGCCGCCGCGGCGGCCGAGCATGGATTGCAACACCGGAAACAGCGAGAACACGTCGTCCGGAATGTGCTTGTCCTCGCGCTTCAGCGGGCCGAAGCCGGTCTTGAGGTTCTCCTCGACCGTCAAAAGCGGAAAGATCTCGCGGCCCTGTGGCACGAAGCCGATGCCCTTGCGAGCGCGCTCATAGGGTTTGAGGCCGGTGATGTCGCTGCCGTCGAGCACGATCGCACCCGAGGAGATCGGGTACTGCCCGACTATGGCGCGCAGCAGCGAGGTCTTGCCGACGCCGTTGCGACCGAGCACGCAGGTCACCTTGCCGGGCTCGGCCGAAATCGAGACGCCGCGCAGCGCCTGCGCCGCGCCGTAGAACAGGTTGATGTCCTTGACCTCAAGCATCGCTCAGCGTCCCAGATAGACTTCGATGACCCGCTCGTTGGACGAGACCTGGTCGATGGTTCCTTCCGCGAGCACGGTGCCCTCGTGCAGGCAGGTGACCTTGACGCCGAGCTCGCGCACGAAGGTCATGTCGTGCTCGACGACCATCACGGTGTGGGTCTTGTTGATCTCTTTCAGGAGCTCGGCGGTGAGATGCGTCTCGACATCGGTCATTCCCGCGACGGGCTCGTCGACGAGGAGCAGCTTCGGATCCTGCGCCAGCAGCATGCCGATCTCGAGCCATTGCTTCTGGCCGTGGCTGAGGCTGCCAGCGAGGCGGTTGCGCGCGTCGGTGAGGCGGATCGTCTCCAACACCTTGTCGATGCGCTCGGATTCCGCCTTGCTGCCGCGCCAGAACAACGTGCCCTTGACGCTGTGGTCGACATTGAGCGCCAACAGCAGATTGTCCTGCACGGTCTGGCTCTCGAATACGGTCGGCTTCTGGAATTTGCGGCCGATACCGAGCTCGGCGATGCGGGTCTCGTCGAGCCGCGTCAAATCGGTGACGCCGTCGAACAGCACGGTGCCCTCGTCCGGCTTGGTCTTGCCGGTGATGATGTCCATCATCGTGGTCTTGCCGGCGCCGTTCGGGCCGATGATGGCGCGCATCTCGCCGGGCCCGAGCGTCAGCGACAAATTGTTGATGGCGTGGAAGCCGTCGAACGAGACGTGCACGCCGTCCAGGTAAAGCATCGCGGAAGTCGCGCGGGTGTCCATGACGTTCATCGCGTTACTCCGCCATCTTCGGTTGGGTGACGCCGTCTTCGGCCGCAGCGCTCGCCGTGGTCGCGGCGCGCTTTTCCTTCGACTGGTCCCACCAGGCGTTGAAGGTGCCGACGATGCCCTTCGGCAGCAGCAGCGTCACCAGGATGAACAGCGCACCCAGCATGAACAGCCAGTACGGCGCGAGCACGCCCGAGGTGAAGAACGTCTTGGCGTAGTTGACGACGACGGCGCCGAGCGCAGCGCCGACCAGCGTGCCGCGGCCACCGACCGCAACCCAGATCACCGCCTCGATCGAATTGCCGGGGGCGAATTCGGATGGATTGATGATGCCGACCTGCGGCACGTAGAGCGCGCCGGCGACGCCGGCCATGCACGCCGACACCGTAAAGACGAACAGCTTGTAGGATTCGACGCGGTAGCCGAGGAAGCGCGTGCGCGATTCCGCATCGCGCACGGCGATCAAGACCTTGCCGAGCTTGGACGAGACGATGGCACGGCAGATCAGGAAGCCCACGATCAGCGCCAGGCAGCTCAGCGCGAACAAGGCGGCGCGGGTGCCCTCCGCCTGCACGTTGAAGCCCAGGATGTCCTTGAAGTCGGTGAGGCCGTTATTGCCGCCAAAACCAAAGTCGTTGCGGAAGAAGGCAAGCAGCAGCGCATAGGTCATCGCCTGCGTGATGATCGACAGGTACACGCCGGTGACGCGGGAGCGGAAGGCGAGCCAGCCGAAGCAGAAGGCGAGCAGGCCGGGCACAACCAGCACCATCAGCGCCGCGAACCAGAACATGTCGAAGCCGTACCAGTACCAGGGCAGCTTCTCCCAGTTTAGGAACACCATGAAGTCGGGCAGGATCGGATTGCCGTAAACGCCGCGGGTGCCGATCTGCCGCATCAGATACATGCCCATGGCGTAGCCGCCGAGCGCGAAGAAGGCGCCGTGGCCGAGCGAGAGGATGCCGCAATAGCCCCAGATCAGATCGATCGCGAGCGCGAGGATTGCGTAGCAGACATATTTGCCCCAGAGCGCGACCAGATAGGTCGGCACCTGCAGGAACGAGCCTGCCGGCAGCAGCAGGTTGGAGAGCGGGATGAGGATGCCGCAGGCCGCGACGATCGCGAGGAAGATGGTCGCGCCGCGGTCCAGCGATCGGGTCAGCATGTGAGGGGTCATGCTTCCACCGCACGGCCCTTGAGCGCGAACAGTCCGCGCGGGCGCTTTTGAATGAACAGGATGATGAGGACCAGGATCGCGATCTTGCCGAGCACGGCGCCGGCGACCGGCTCCAGGAACTTGTTGGCGATGCCGAGCGTGAAGGCGCCCACCAGCGTGCCCCAGAGATTGCCGACGCCGCCGAACACCACGACCATGAAGCTGTCGATGATGTAGCTCTGGCCGAGATTGGGGCTGACATTGTCGATCTGCGACAGCGCCACACCGGCAATGCCCGCAATGCCCGAGCCGAGGCCGAAGGTCAGCGCGTCGACGCGCGAGGTCGCGATGCCCATCGAGGCCGCCATGCGGCGGTTCTGCGTCACCGCGCGCATCTCGAGGCCGATCGCGCTGTAGCGCAACATCGCCAGCAGGATCGCGAACACGGCGAGCGTGAAGCAGAGGATCCAGAGCCGGTTATAGGTGATGGTGATCTGGCCGAGTTCGAACGCGCCGCTCATCCAGGAGGGGTTGCCGACCTCGCGGTTGGTCGGGCCGAACATGGTGCGCACCGCCTGCTGCAGCACCAGCGACAGGCCCCAGGTAGCAAGCAGCGTCTCGAGCGGACGACCGTAGAGGAAACGGATGATGCTGCGCTCGATCAAGACGCCGATGGCGCCGGCGACCAGAAAGGCGAGCGGCACGGCGATCAGGAGCGAATAGTCGAACAATGCGGGATAACGCGTGCGGATCACCTCCTGCACCACGAAGGTGGTGTAGGCCCCTATCATCACCATCTCGCCATGGGCCATGTTGATGACGCCCATCACGCCGAAGGTGATGGCAAGGCCGATCGCGGCGAGCAGCAGCACCGAGCCGAGCGAGAGGCCGTACCAGGCGTTCTGCACCGTGGACCAGACCGCGAGCGAAGACTGGATCGAGCTGATCGCGCTGGCCGCGGCCTTGGTCACCGAGGCCGGCTGGTCGCCCATGCCGGTGAGCAGCGCCAATGCCTCCTGGTCGCCGCGCGCCTTGAGGGTGGCGACCGCCTCGAGCTTCTCGACCTCGCTGGCATCGGACTTGTACAGCAGGATCGCCGCGCGGGCTTCGCCGAGCGCAGCCTTGACGGATTTGTTGGTCTCCTTGGCGAGTGCGGCATCGACGGCGTCGAGCGCGGTCTCCTCGTGCGACTTGAAGACGGATTGCGCGGCCTGGAGGCGCGTCGCTAGGTCCGGCGATTGCAGCGTCAGGCTGCCGAGCGCGGCGTCGACGCTGCGGCGCAGGCGGTTGTTCAGACGCACCGCGCTCGCGCTGTCGGGAACGCTGGCGACGGGCTCGCCCGTCGCGGCATCGATCGACTTGCCGTCGGTGTCGGTGACGTAAACCTTCTTGCTGTCGGGGTCCGCCATGAGGCGGCCGTCCTGAAGCGCGCTGATGATGGGGAACGCCAGCTTGTTGCCGCTGGCCGCGACAACGCCGATCGCCTCATCGGTATCGGAAAAATCGTCGTTGGCGAACTTGGCGACCGCGTCCTCGAACGGACCGGCGAAGGCCGGCAGTGCGAACGCGACCAGGAATAGCGAGAGAACAAACGAACAGAGACGTGCGGACAGAATGGTTGGCACTGTGAATCACCCCGGCAGAAGTGGGGAGAAGGCGGCGGAATAGCCGCCTCCTCCCGTCGTGCAATGAACCTTCAGATCCGGATCAGGAGCCCGAGCCGAGGCACTTGTTGGTCTTGGTGTTGAAGTTGCCGCACTTCTTGCCGACCCAGTCGCCGATCAGGTCCTTGGAGCCGTCAAGCTCCTTCGACCAAGCATCGCCGGCCACGAGGCCCGGGGTCTTCCAGACCACGTCGAACTGGCCGTTCGCCTTGATCTCGCCGATGAACACCGGCTTGGTGATGTGGTGGTTCGGAAGCATCTTGGAGGTGCCGCCGGTCAGGTTCTTGGCTTCGATGCCCGGGAGAGCGTCGATCACCTTGTCCGGATCGGTCGACTTCACCTTCTCGACCGCCTTGACCCACATGTCGAAGCCGATCACGTGCGCTTCCATCGGATCGTTGGTCACACGCTTCGGATTCTTGGTGTAGGCCTGCCAGGCCTTGATGAACTTCTCGTTCTCCGGGGACTTGATCGACTGGAAGTAGTTCCAGGCAGCGAGGTGGCCGAGCAGCGGCTTGGTGTCGATGCCGGCGAGCTCTTCCTCACCCACCGAGAACGCGACGACCGGGATGTCCTTGGCCTTGATGCCCTGGTTGCCGAGCTCCTTGTAGAAGGGAACGTTGGCGTCGCCGTTGATGGTCGAGACCACCGCGGTCTTCTTGCCGGCCGAGCCGAACTTCTTGATGTCGGCCACGATCGTCTGCCAGTCGGAATGACCGAACGGCGTGTAGTTGATCATGATGTCTTCCTGGGCGACACCCTTGGACTTCAGATAGGCTTCCAGGATCTTGTTGGTGGTGCGCGGATAGACGTAGTCGGTGCCGGCGAGCACCCAGCGCTTCACCTTCTCGTCCTTCATCAGATAGTCGACGGCGGGGATCGCCTGCTGGTTCGGCGCAGCGCCCGTGTAGAACACGTTACGCTCGGACTCTTCGCCCTCGTACTGCACGGGGTAGAACAGGATGTTGTTGAGCTCCTTGAACACCGGGAGCACCGACTTGCGCGACACCGAGGTCCAGCAGCCGAACACGACCGAGACCTTGTCCTTGGTGATCAGCTCGCGGGCCTTCTCGGCGAACAGCGGCCAGTTCGAAGCGGGGTCGACGACGACGGCCTCGAGCTTCTTGCCGAGCACGCCGCCCTTCTTGTTCTGCTCGTCGATCAGGAAGAGGATGGTGTCCTTCAGCGTGGTTTCGCTGATGGCCATGGTGCCGGACAGGGAATGAAGCACGCCGACCTTGATGGTGTCGTCCGCGGCCTTCGCACCGGAAATGGAAGCCAGGCCGAGCATCAGGCCGGCGGTCGCGGCGAGCACGCCGCGGCGGCTGAATGATGCCGCTATATCGTGAGTGGATTTGCTAAACATGATTGTCTCGTCTCCCTGACGCAGGCGTGAATACGCTGCGAAACGGCCCCACGGCCGCCTGCGATTAACGGAATCGCAAGAACCATGCCATGCCCGAGGCACCCACCAAGCTTTTGTTATTGCTTGGAAAATTGTCAGAAATCAAAGTTTCGCCGCAGTCATATCGCCTAAATATCAGGCAATTGAAATGTATGCGAAAGCGGCAGGCAGATCATTTTGTAAGCAAAATGCGGCTTCTGGCTAAATTTCCGGCATAACTATTTCTGCACCGCAATCGTTGTTTCGGGCACGCTTGCCTTGAAAGCGCCCCCTCGATGTTCCATATGAACGGCCGAGACCTCTTGCGAATCAAAGGGGTCGTAGCGAGCCGCGTGTTCTTAAGCCCCCTTCGGGCCTCTGGCTTGCCCCATATCTCCCAAGCCATCCGACACCCCAAACACGCAGGTGTCTTCTCGACACCCTTTTGCGCGCGCCGCGCTAGATGCGCCGGGCGTCCGCTTTTGACATGGAAAGAACCCGTCGTTTGACTTCGTTTCAGGACTTCGGCCTCGCCGAACCCATCGCCCGCGCTCTTCGCGAAGAGAATTACGTCACTCCCACCCCAATCCAGGCCCAAACCATTCCGCTGGCGCTGACCGGCCGCGACGTGGTCGGCATCGCCCAGACCGGCACCGGCAAGACCGCGTCCTTCGCGCTGCCGATCCTGCATCGTCTGCTCGAGAACCGCATCAAGCCGCAGCCGAAGACCGCCCGCGTCCTGGTGCTGTCACCCACCCGCGAGCTCTCGGGGCAGATCCTCGACAGCTTCAACGCCTATGGCCGCCACATCCGCCTGTCCTCGACGCTCGCCATCGGCGGCGTGCCGATGGGCCGACAGGTCCGTTCCCTAATGCAGGGCGTCGACGTGCTGGTCGCGACCCCGGGCCGCCTGCTCGATCTCGTGCAGAGCAACGGGCTGAAGCTCTCGAGCGTTGAATTCCTCGTGCTCGACGAGGCCGACCGCATGCTCGACATGGGTTTCATCAACGACATCCGCAAAATCGTCGCCAAGCTGCCGATCAAGCGGCAGACGCTGTTCTTCTCGGCCACCATGCCGAAGGACATCGCCGAGCTTGCCGATTCCATGCTGCGCGATCCCGCCCGCGTCGCGGTGACCCCGGTCTCCTCGACCGCCGAGCGGATCAACCAGCGCATCCTCCAGGTCGATTTCTCGGCCAAACCCGCCTTCCTGACCAAGCTGCTGAAGGACGAAGAGATCAACCGCGCGCTGGTCTTCACCCGCACCAAGCACGGCGCCGACAAGGTGGTGAAGACGCTGGCCAAGGCCGGCATCGCCGCCAACGCCATCCACGGCAACAAGTCGCAGAACCACCGCGAGCGCACGCTGGCGCAGTTCCGCTCCGGCGAGATCCGCACCCTGGTCGCCACCGACATCGCCGCCCGCGGCATCGACGTCGACGGCATCAGCCACGTCATCAATTTCGACCTGCCCAACGTGCCCGAGACCTATGTCCACCGCATCGGCCGCACCGCGCGCGCCGGCGCCGACGGCACCGCGATCTCGCTGGTCGCCGGTGGCGAGGAGCTCAGCTATCTCCGCGACATCGAGCGGCTGATCAAGGTGGCGCTGCCGCGCGAAGATCTTCGCACCGACGCCGGCCGCCGCGATGCGGGTCCCCCGGCGCCGCAACAACGACAGGGCCGGCCGGGCGGCCGCCCGGGCCAGCGTCCGCAGGGCGCACGGCACGGTGACGGACGGCGTACCGACGAAAGGCATGCCGACGGCCGACACCACAGCGCCGGCAGGCAGGGCGAAGGACGGCATGTCGACGGACGGCCCGGCGAAGGACGCCATGTCGAAGGCAGACCTGTTGATGGCAGGCCCGGTGAAGGCCACAAGGCCTCCAAGGGGTCTCGCCGTCGCCGCGGTTCCGGTGGTAAGATGAACTCCTCACCAACCGATCGGTCGGAACAGCGTCCCGCGCATAGCGCAGGCAAGCCTGATGGAATACAAGGCGTTGCCTTTTTGCGCCGCGAGAGTCGTCCCGCCGGTCGACCGAACCGCAATCCTCATTCGCACTAGCCGTCCACGACTGGAGACAACCACATGGCTAAGGAAGAGCTGATCCAGTTCGAAGGACTGGTCACCGAAATCCTCCCCGACGCGCGCTACCGCGTGCAGCTCGACGCCGGACACGAGATCGTCGCCTACACCGCCGGCAAGATGAAGAAGAACCGCATCAAGACGCTGGCGGGCGACCGCGTGACGGTGGAGATGTCGCCCTACGACCTCGAGAAGGGCCGGCTGATTTTCCGCCACAAGGACGAACGTCCTGCAACGGCCGGTGGACCGCCGCGAGGCGGGCCGCAGCGCGGCGGTCAGTTCCGCCGCCGCTGATCGACTCCGTCGCGCGAGCGCGGAAATAAAATTCAAGCCTGTATGCTGATCCGCCGTGCGCATCGCGGCGGATCAAAAAATCGTGCACGTCAGGATTGTTCTGAGGCCCTATTTCCAATAAAATGAATTAATCGATTTTCGGCCGGACGACATTAGCATCCACCGGTACAGCCGGTTCAGACACGCTGACGACCCTTCCAAAAATTCGATCTAACCTGCCTGCGCGAGCGGGCTTTTACATTGTGTGTATCTGAGAAGGGACGACCCCCATGAGCATGGGAACCGTGAAGTGGTTTAACGCAACCAAGGGCTATGGCTTCATTGCGCCCGACGACGGCGGCAACGACGTGTTCGTTCACATCAGCGCCGTCGAGCGCGCCGGCCTCGGCTCGCTGCGCGAAGGCCAGAAGATCTCCTACGAGATCGTGGCCGACCGCCGTTCCGGCAAGCAGGCAGCCGACAACCTCCGCGCCGCCGGCTGAGTTACCGCTCACGGCCAAAAGGCTCGAGCGAACACGTCGCAAATCGACAAGTCAGACAAAGTCAAAAGAAAAGGCCGGGCGCAGCGCACGGCCTTTTTTCATATTCGCGCCCGCGCGCAGATTTCAGCACGACGACGGTACGTTGTTGTAGGGAACGCAGGTGGTCTGCCGCGGCCGCGTGTAGGCAACATCGCTCAGCGGCAGGCTCGACTTCAACACGTAGCCGATCGTAGGTGAGTAAGTGTAGCTCGCCTCGCCGAGAATGAGGTAGGTCGACGGAACCAGGAGCGTCGCGGGGATTATCGAGGTGACCTTATCGCCGGCCTTCCGGGCAGAGGTCGCCAGCGTCGCTTGCGTCGCTCCGCTCGCAATGGTGCCGGCCTTACTCCACTGCACCGTGGCGATGCTGTCGGTATCGATGTAGATCTGCGAGATCGTGCCCTTCACGAGAGTACCGTCGTAAGGCTGGATGATCGATATGCTTGCCGTGAACGTGTCCAGCATGTCGCTATCGGCGAGCTTGACCGACTGCGACGTCAAATCGGACAGGGTTCGTGCGATCAACGTGATCTTGCGATCGATCGCCACGGCCGACGAGAACTCGACGGTGCCGAAGAACATCACCAGCATGACCGGAACGATGACGGCGAACTCGGTCGCCGCGAGTGCGCGCCTGTCGGCGACGAACTCGCGCACGGAGCTACGGGCATTCCTCCAGATATTCGCAATCGCCTGCATTGGTCAGCTCGGATCCATCTGTCTCAGAACGGTTCGTTCTTGAATGCGGCGGTCGCCGCCAGCAACCGCTTGTTGCCACACCCCATGTTGAAGCCGAGCCCGGTGACGATGAGCGGCCACTGATAGAACAGGCGCACCACGACGACCTGGCCGGAGCCTCCGGGACTGTACTGCACGCCGCTTGGGCTGAAGCTGCAGGAATCGCCATAATTGGTGAGGCTCAACGCTCCGAACGAGCCCGCGCTCACGACGTCGATGGACAGCTTGCTGCAATCAAACAACGCTGGGATCTGGCTGCAGACGAAGGTCTTGAATGTCGCCTGCGAACAGGGAGTGCTCACGCCGGATACCGCGCAGGCCGTCACCGTGCCGGATTGCGCCTGCCCGGTCAGCAACACGCGGGCGGAATTCTGCGTGACCGTTTCGAGCACCTGGCCTGCGAAGAACATGATCGCCACCTCGATGATGGCGAACAGCAGCGCGAAGAAGATCGGTGCGACCAACGCAAACTCGACGGCGGCGGAGCCGCGGCGGTTGCGGCGAAACCGGCGCAACGCGGCGAGCAGCGTCAACCTCGTAGGTGCAGGCGATGGCATCGCGTCAAATTCCCCAGCAGCGGACGATCATCTGCCGCGATCAATAGCGGAAACTGATTGTTTAAGTGTTTCAGGCGATCCGCACCCGCCGGACCGCACCGTTAACGGCGCGCTAACCACGAGCGACTCGCGGAGACGAGGCTCGCCGCAAGCGAACGTTGCGGGCAGGACCAGCGATCCTGCCCGGGCAAATCGTGCCGGTTCGTCTTGCTAGTTGGTTTTGGCGGGGCCACCACCACCGCCGCCGGCATTGCCGCTGGCAGTGCTGCTCAGCGAACCGGCCTGGCTCATGGTGTTGTTGAAATAGGTGTCGCTGTCGCCCAGCGTCACGCGGCGCTGGCAAAGCGGCATGCAGCTGTAGGACTCGCGCTCGATCCCGCGATAGACGGTGACGAGCCGGTCGCTCGGGCCTTCAACCTGGATCTGGCGGTCGACCAGGATCTCGCCGCCGCGGTCGAGCGCAATGAAATTGGTGGCGCCGTAGCCCTTTCCGGTCACGACGATCATGCCGCCGGGCTGGAGCGTGACGTCTGCGATCAGGGGATTGCCGACCACGATGGTCGCCACCTTGCCCGGAAGCCGGACCAGCTTGGCCTGGTCGACATTGACCGCGATGGTATCGGCAGTCGGCTCGGCAACGCCGGCAGAAGGCGATGCCAGCACCGCAGCCGCAACCAGAAGACAGACGCGCGCATGACGGCGCAGCAACTCTTTACGCATACTTTTACCCCCGGGACGTCACAAACCGGCAGAAGCGAACAGATAACAGCGGAGCCGGTGCCCGACCCGGCTAACCTGCCTTTAATTCGTGAACGTTCCGCAAATTCGCCGACCATTGTTTGAACGGACCGGCATTTTGCGGCCCGCGAGGGTCCCGGACCCCGCCTCTAGCGCCGGAACGGATAGGCGAGCTGGCCGGCGATCTCCTTCGGCATGGTCGCTTCGTCCTTGCCGTAATCCTTCGGCAGCTCACCCTTCGGCATGCGGAAGGTGCCGAACAGCACGTCCCAGACCGGGAAGGTGCCGGCGAAATTGGTGTCGCCGCCTTCCTCGAGCGACGTGTGGTGCCAGCGGTGGAACACCGGCGTCGCCAGCACGTATCTGAACGGCCCGAAGGTCCAGTTCAGGTTGGCGTGCACGAAGGCCGAATGGAAGGTGGTGAACGGACCGACCCAGATCATCACGTTCGGCGAGATGCCGGCCATCAGCAGCACGACGTCGACGCCGATCGTGCCGAGCACCAGATTCACCGGATGAAAGCGGGCCGCCGAGATCCAGCTGATCTCCTCGGAGGAGTGATGGATGGCGTGGTATTTCCAGAACTCGCCGCCGTGAAACAGCCGATGCAGCCAGTACAGCATGAAGTCGGCGAGCACCAGGAACAGCACGCCCTGCACCCAGAGCGGCAGTTGCGAGAGCGGGCCGTGACCGTTGTCGTAGAAGGCGATCAGCTCGTCGGCGTCGTGAATGTTGAAGACGATGCCGGCGGTGACGATCAACAGCCCGATCCGCATGGTGCGGGCGAATACCGGAACGAAGAACCAATAGCAGATGTCCGTGACGATCTCCCGCTTGCGCCACCACGACGGACCGGGATTGCAGGCCCAGAAATGTTCGAGCACCGTGAAAACCACCGCGAGCGCGAAGGTGACGGGGATGACCTTCTCGATGGTCTCGCCAAGCATCAGGGCGACTTGCATGGGCAGGCTCGACATCGTCGCCTCTCTTCTGAACTCTCGTCCCGCTTAGGCCTACTCCGCGAAATTTAAGGGAGGGTGAAGCCGGCGCGGCGCATGCGGCAGGTCCGGAACCGACGCGAATTGGGGCTTGCGTCTTAAGGCGACATTCACTCTGGCCAAAAGCGCCGCGCAGGACGCGTGTTTGCGCGATCGAATTAACTCTACCGAAAGAGCTCGGCTCTCATGTTCGGCGCGTCAACGACGGCGCCGAACGAGGCGAACACACACCAGATGGAGTTACGTTCATGAAAAATCTGATTGCGCGTTTCGCGAAGGACGAATCCGGCGCCACCGCCATCGAATACGGCCTGATCGCCGCCGGTATCGCGCTGGCCATCATCACCGTCGTCAACAACCTCGGCAGCACGATGAACACCAAGTTCGGCTCGATCAGCTCCTCGCTGAAGTAAGCCCCCGAGATACGACGGCAAAAGCCCCGGACTTCCGGGGCCTTTGTTTTTTCGAAGACGGCGAGTTCCAGTGGCGTTGCGCAAGTACAGAACCGATGCCGCGGTCGCGGCGAACGAGGCGGAGGCGGCGCAGACCGGCTCGCCGGCCTATTGGGTCTGCCTTGCGCTGCTGCTTGCGACGATCGCGCTCGCCGCGCGCATTGCCAGCTTCTGGTGAACGCGCTTTCGGCGGACTTCTGCCCCCAAGGCCGCGGCCGTCGTTGTCGGTTTGTTTAGCACTGCCGGCTAGCATCGCGCGACGCCCGATCCCGCGACGAACCCAGGCTCAAGAACAGGCCTCAAGACGCCCATGATCCTCGACCTTGCGCGCCTTCTGCTCTTTCCGGCCCTGATGGCCTTCGCCGCAGCGAGCGATCTCTTCACGATGACGATCTCGAACCGGGTGTCGCTGGCGCTGATGGCGGGCTTCTTCGTGCTCGCTTTCGCCGGTGGCATGGCACCTTACGAGATGCTCAGCCATGTCGGCGCCGGCGCGCTGCTGCTGGCCGTGGCCTTCACCTGCTTTGCGATGGGCTGGATGGGCGGCGGCGACGCCAAGGTCGCAGCTTCCGTCGCGCTGTGGTTCGGCTTCGCGCCCCTGATGGACTTCCTGCTCTACGCCTCGCTGTTCGGCGGTGCGCTGACGCTGCTGCTGCTCCAGTTCCGGCAATGGCCGCTGCCCTTTGGCCTTGCCGGCCAGGCCTGGCTTGCACGGCTGCACGACAAGGAAACCGGCATTCCCTACGGCATCGCGCTCACGCTTGGCGCGCTGATGGTCTATCCGGAGACCGAGTGGGTGAAGGCGATCGACCTTACTCACTTCGCACTGCGTTGAACACGCCGGGTAAACCAGGCGTTAAGGCGATTTAGATACGCCTCATTAACCATGCTTTGACGAATAGCTGGTCAACTGCCGATTACGGCGGCGGCAGCGTCGCGGCGTTTTGTTGGAAAGTGAAGCGTATGAATAGGGCACGCATTGTCGTCCTGACGGTTGCCATCTGCGCCGGCGGCGTCGCCGCGTATCTGGCGAGCGGCTCGGACAATTCTGCGCCGATTCAAGTGGCGCAAGCCCCGCAGCTTCCGACCGTCGACGTCCTGGTGGCCAAGAACGACATCGGCCTCGGCCAGACCGTGAAGCCGGACGACGTGCAATGGCAGACCTGGCCGGCCGCGACTGCCAGCCCCACCTTCATCCGCCGCAACGAGCGTCCCGAGGGCGCATCCCAGGTGACCGGCTCGATCGCGCGCGCGCCTTTCATCCAGGGTGAGCCGATCCGCGACCAGAAGCTGGTCAAGGCCGAGGGCTCCGGCTTCATGGCGGCCATCCTGCCGACCGGCATGCGGGCGATCTCGACCGAGATCTCGCCGGAGACCGGCGCGGGCGGCTTCATCCTGCCCAACGATCGCGTCGACGTGCTTCTGACCCGCCGCCTGAAGAACCCCGACCAGAGCAGCGGCGCGCCCGATATCGTCACGTCCGAGATCATCCTGTCCAACGTCCGCGTCCTCGCCATCGATCAGGCTCCGAAGGAGAAGGACGGCCAGAACACGGTGGTCGGCAAGACCGTCACGCTCGAGCTCAATCCGGCGCAGACCCAGGCGCTCTCATCGGCCCGTCAGGCCGGAACGCTGTCGCTGGCGCTGCGCAGCATCGCCGACGTCAAGATGAGCGAGATCACGCTCGACGATTCCTTGCAGAAGCGCGATGGCGTTTCGATCATTCGCTACGGTATCCCGAGCTCGACCGCGAAGGCACGATGAGGACTGTCGATATGAAATGCAGGGCAGATTTGGCGACGATGCGAACCTCACTGGTCCGCGCCCTGTCGTTCTCGGCCGCTCTTGCGCTGACGCTGAACCCGGTGATCGCCGCCGACTACCGCCCCGTGGCGCCGGTCGCGGCGGACGGCCAGATGAACGCGCGCTTCCTCTCGCTCGGCGTCGGCAAGTCCGTCGTGATCGACCTGCCGCGCGACATCAAGGACGTGCTGGTCGCCGACCCCAAGATCGCCAATGCGGTGGTCCGCTCGGCGCAGCGCGCCTACATCATCGGCGCCTCGGTCGGCCAGACCAACATCGTGTTCTTCGATTCCGCCGGCCAGCAGATCGCGGCCTATGACATCGCCGTCAAGCGCGATCTCAACGGCGTGCGGGCCGCATTGAAACAGGTCCTGCCGAACGCCGACATCCAGATCGACGGGCTCGGCGACGGCGTCGTGCTGAGCGGCACGGCGGCGAATCCGGTGGAAGCGCAGCAGGCCAACGATCTCGCCGCGCGCCTCGCCGGCGGCGCTGATAAGGTACTGAACTCGATCGTGCTCCGCGGCCGCGATCAGGTCATGCTGAAGGTGACGGTCGCCGAAGTCCAGCGCAACATTGTCAAGCAGCTCGGCATCGACCTTTCGGCAAACCTCAATTACGGCACCTCGGTGGTGAACTTCGCCAACACGAACCCGTTCTCTGCGCTTGGCCATAACCTCGTGGACGGCAACAGCCTGAGCGCCAAATTCGGCGCCACCCCCTCGGTGCAGGCCACCCTGCGTGCGATGGAAGCCGCGGGCGTGATCCGCACCCTGGCCGAACCGAACCTGACCGCGATCTCCGGCGAATCGGCAACATTCCTCGCCGGTGGCGAATTCCCGGTTCCGGGAGGCGCGCCCTCTTGCGCACCTAGCCCGGGGGGAGCCTTTCTCTGTACTCAAACGGTCACGTACAAGAAATTCGGCATTTCGTTGAATTTCACGCCGGTCGTGTTGAGCGAAGGGCGTATCAGCCTGCATGTGATGACGGAAGTATCAGACGTGTCGATGCAGAACGCGATCACCCTTGGCGGAGTTACCATTCCTTCGCTCACCACCCGCCGGGCCGAGACCTCGCTGGAAATTCCTTCCGGCGGCGCCATGGCAATGGCCGGCCTGATCCAAAACCAGACCAAACAGGCGATCAACGGACTGCCCGGCATGATGCAGCTTCCGGTCCTCGGTACGCTGTTCCGCAGCCGCGATTTCGTCAACAACGCGACCGAGCTGGCCGTGATCGTGACCCCTTATATCGTGCGCGCCGTGGCGCAGAAGGACTTGTCGCGGCCCGATGACGGCTTCGCAGCGCCCGCCGATCCACAGGCCGAGCTGATCGGCAACATCAACCGCATCTACGGCGTGCCCGGCCGGACCGAACCGGCCAAGAATTACCGCGGCACTTACGGCTTCATTACCGACTGAGGCGGAACGGGGACTTCACGATGATGACAAGACCACCCCAGCTTCGCAAACGCGCCATCCGCCTCGGTGGCGCGCTCGTCGGCATGGCGCTCGCGCTCGGCGGCTGCCAGCACGACGAGGTGACGACCGCCTCGATTCCCGACGACTACAAGCAGCGCCATCCGATCGCGATCGAGGAGCAGAACCGCTCGATCGTCGTCTTCGTCGGCCATGCCCGCGGCGGATTGACCGCCGCCCAGCGCGCCGACGTGATGGGCGTCGCGTCGGCCTGGCTGCATGAAGGCACCGGTGCGATCCGCATCGACGTGCCGTCCGGCACGCCCAATGCGCGTCCGGTCGGGGAGACGATGCGTGAGATCCAGGCCATGCTGGCGGGAGCCGGCATTCCCCCGCGCGGCATCAACGTTCGTCCGTATCAGCCGGAAGACAGGCGCTTCCTGCCGCCGATCCGGCTCACTTATTCCAGGATCGCCGCGGTCGCGGGCCCCTGCGGCCTGTGGCCCGAGGATATCGGCCCCTCGATGAAGAACAAGGGCTGGTTCGAGAACAAGGACTATTACAACTACGGCTGCGCCTATCAGCGCAATCTGGCGGCGATGGTCGACAATCCGTCGGATCTCGAGCAGCCGCGGCCTGAAACACCGCCCTACACAGCGCGTCGCATCACGGCCTTCGAGAAATATCGCAAGGGAACGACGACGGCGACGACCTATCCCGAAGCCGACAGGGCCAAACTCAGCGACACCGGCAAATGATCAGCTACGCTCGCCAGACCCAAGAAGAGCAGCCGGAGGCCCCGCCGCCGGTCGAGGAGCATATTGCGCCCGCGCCGCGTGTCTCGGTCCAGGCCTTCTGCGAGACCGTGGAGACTGCGGCCGCGGTGCAGTCGGCCGGCGAGGATCGCCGTCTCGGCAAGGCCCATCTGAAGATCCAGATGGGCGGCATGGCGGCCGCGATCGAGGCCTACCGCTCCGCACCGACACCGAACGTGATCGTGCTCGAGAGCGACGGCCGCAATGATCTCCTGGGCGGGCTCGACCAGCTCGCCACCGTCTGTGACGCCGGCACCCGCGTGGTCGTGATCGGCCGCATCAACGACGTCATGCTCTACCGCGAGCTGGTGCGCCGCGGCGTCAGCGATTACGTGCTCGCGCCGGTCGGCCCGATCGACGTCGTCCGCTCGATCTGCAACCTGTTCTCGGCGCCTGAAGCCAAGGCAGTCGGCCGCATCATCGCCGTGGTCGGCGCCAAGGGCGGCGTCGGCGCATCCACCATCTCGCACAACGTCGCCTGGGCGATCGCGCGCGACCTCGCGATGGACGCGGTGGTCGCCGATCTCGACCTTGCCTTCGGCACCGCCGGGCTCGACTACAACCAGGACCCGCCGCAGGGCATTGCCGATGCCGTGTTCTCGCCTGACCGCGTCGACACCGCCTTCATCGACCGCCTGCTGTCGAAATGCACCGACCATCTCAGCCTGCTGGCGGCGCCGGCGACGCTCGACCGAGTCTATGATTTTGGCACCGACGCCTTCGATGCCGTGTTCGACACGCTGCGCTCCACCATGCCCTGCATCGTGCTTGACATCCCGCATCAATGGTCGGGCTGGACCAAGCGCGCCCTGATCGGAGCAGATGACATCCTGATCGTGGCGGCGCCCGACCTCGCTAACTTGCGCAACACCAAGAACCTGGTCGATCTGCTCAAGGCCTCGCGTCCCAACGACCGGCCGCCTCTCTACTGCCTGAACCAGGTCGGCATCCCCAAACGGCCCGAAATCGCGGCGGCAGAGTTCGCCAAGGCGATCGAGAGCCAGCCGGTGGTCTCGATCCCGTTCGAGCCGCAGATCTTCGGCTCGGCGGCCAACAACGGCCAGATGATCGCGGAGATCTCCGCCAACCACAAGTCGATCGAGATGTTCCTTCAGATCGCCCAGCGCCTGACCGGCCGTAGCGAAACGAAGAAACAAAAGTCGTCCCTGCTTTCACCGCTGATTGAGAAGTTGCGGGGAAAATAGGCCGCCGCATGGAGTCGTTAAGTGTTCGGTAAGCGTAGCGGAACAGACACCGACCTTCGGGCCCCCAAGCCCGGCGCTGTGTCGCCAGAGCCTGCCCAGGCTCCGGCGCCCGCCGTGTCGCGCGCGCCGACCCCGCCGGCCGTCGCCTCGCCGCCGCTTGCCCCTGCCAAAGCCCCGCCTCCTCCGGCCATGGAGAGCCGCCGCTCGGACAATTATTACGAGGTCAAGGCCACCATCTTCGGGGCGCTGATCGAGGCCATCGACCTCGCCCAGCTCGCCAAGCTGGATTCGGAATCGGCGCGCGAGGAAATCCGCGACATCGTCAACGAGATCATCGCGATCAAGAACATCGTGATGTCGATCGCCGAGCAGGAAGAGCTGCTCGACGACATCTGCAACGACGTGCTCGGCTACGGCCCGCTCGAGCCCCTGCTGTCGCGCGACGACATCGCCGACATCATGGTGAACGGCGCCAACACCGTCTACATCGAGGTCGGCGGCAAGATCCAGCGCACCGGTATCCGCTTCCGCGACAACCAGCAGCTGCTCAACATCTGCCAGCGCATCGTCAGCCAGGTCGGCCGGCGCGTCGACGAATCCTCGCCGATCTGCGACGCGCGCCTCGCCGACGGCTCCCGCGTCAACGCCATCGTGCCGCCGCTGTCGATCGACGGCCCCGCGCTCACCATCCGCAAGTTCAAGAAGGACAAGCTGACGCTGGATCAGCTCGTCAAGTTCGGCGCGATCTCGCCGGAGGGCGCCGAGATCCTCCAGATTATCGGCCGCGTCCGCTGCAACGTGCTGATCTCCGGCGGTACCGGCTCGGGCAAGACCACGCTGCTCAACTGCCTCACCAACTACATCGAGCACGACGAGCGCGTCATCACCTGCGAGGACGCCGCCGAGCTCCAGCTCCAGCAGCCCCATGTGGTGCGGCTGGAGACCCGGCCGCCCAACATCGAGGGCGAGGGCCAGGTCACCATGCGCGAACTGGTGCGCAACTGCCTGCGTATGCGCCCCGAACGCATCATCGTCGGCGAGGTCCGCGGACCCGAGGCGTTCGACCTGCTCCAGGCCATGAACACGGGCCATGACGGCTCGATGGGCACGCTGCACGCCAACAACCCGCGCGAGGCGCTGTCGCGCTGCGAATCCATGATCACGATGGGCGGCTTTTCGCTTCCTTCGCGAACCATTCGCGAGATGATCTGCGCCTCGATCGACGTCATCATCCAGGCCGCGCGCCTCCGCGACGGCTCGCGCCGCATCACCCACATCACCGAGGTGATGGGCATGGAAGGCGACACCATCATCACCCAGGACATCTTCCTCTACGACATGGTCGGCGAGGACGCCAACGGCAAGATCATTGGCCGGCACCGCTCGACCGGCATCGGCCGTCCGAGGTTCTGGGAGCGGGCCCGCTATTATGGCGACGAGAAACGCCTTGCCGCCGCGCTCGACGCTGCGGAAGTGGCGCCGAAGACATAACCAGGTCAGCGCGCCATGAACATGCAGGTCCTCGCCCTCGCCTTCCTCGCCACCGCCGCCGTCGGCGGCATCGCCTGGGTCTTCCTCTATCCGCTGCTATCGGGGGAACGGAAGGCCGAAAGCCGCCGTGCCTCGATCGCGCGCGCCGAGGCGCCGACCGCGCGCCAGGCCGAGAAGACGCAACGTTCGCGCCGCGAGCAGGTCGAGACCACGCTCAAGGATCTCGAGGCACGGCGCCTCCAGGAAAAGAGCGCCTCGCTCAGCGTGCGCCTGTCGCAGGCGGGGCTCGACTGGACGCCGCAGAAATTCTGGATCGTGTCCGCCGTCGTGGCGGGCGTGTGCTTCGCCGCCGTTATGTTCGCCGGCGGCGGCCTGCTCGGCGCCGGCGGCTTCGCCTTTGCCGCCGGCTTCGGCCTGCCGCGCTGGGCGCTCGGCTTCCTGAAGAAGCGCCGCGAAACCAAGTTCCTGCAGGCGCTGCCCGACGCGGTCGACGTCATCGTGCGCGGCATCAAGGCGGGCCTGCCGCTGTTCGAATCGATCAAGGTCGTCGCCGCCGACTCACCGGAGCCACTGCGCAGCGAATTCCTCGCCATCATCGAGACGCAGGCGATCGGCATGCCGCTCGGCGAGGCCTGCTCGCGGCTGTACGAGCGCATGCCGCTGCCGGAAGCCAATTTCTTCGGCATCGTGGTGTCGATCCAGCAGAAATCGGGCGGCAACCTCTCCGAAGCGCTCGGCAACCTCTCCAAGGTGCTGCGCGACCGCAAGAAGATGAAGGAGAAGATCCAGGCGATGTCGATGGAAGCCAAGGCCTCCGCCGGCATCATCGGTTCGCTGCCGCCGATCGTGATGTTCCTCGTCTATCTCACGACGCCGCAATACATCTCCCTGCTTTGGACCCATCCGACCGGCCAGTTCATGCTGGTCTGCTGCGTCATCTGGATGTCGATCGGCATCATGGTGATGAAGAAGATGATCAATTTCGACTTCTGACGGTGCCCCATGGTCGAGTTCCTCATTACGAAACTGCATGACGCACGCTTCATGACCATGCTGCTGGCGGCCATCGCCGCCAGCGCCACCGTGTATACCCTGGTGATGCCGCTGTTCGCCGGCGAGGGCCTCGCCAAGCGCATGAAGGCGGTGGCGAGCGAGCGCGAGCGCATCCGGCAGCGCGAGCGCGACCGCCTCAACAAGAGCGAGAAGGTTTCGCTGCGCCAGACGCCGAAGCAGATCGTCTCCAAGGTCGTCGAGGATTTCAACCTCACCAAATGGCTCGCGCAGGAAGCCGCGCGTGACAAGCTCATCATGGCGGGCTATCGCGGCCAGGCCCCCTACATCACCTTCCTGTTCGCCCGCATGGTCGCCCCGATCGTGCTGTTCGTCGGTTCGGTGATCTACGTCTTCGTGATCGCGCACATGGAGCAAGCGATGCCGATCAAGATCGGCATCTGCATCGGCGCGGCCTATCTCGGTCTCCAGGCGCCGATGCTGTTCCTCAGGAACGCGATCTCCAAGCGCCAGCTCTCGATCAAGCGCGCTTTTCCGGACGCACTCGACCTGCTGCTGATCTGCATCGAATCCGGCATGTCGGTCGAAATGGCGTTCCGCAAGGTCGCCACCGAGATCGTCGGCCAGTCGATCGCGTTGTCGGAGGAGTTCACCCTGACCACGGCCGAGCTGTCCTATTTGCAGGATCGCAAGGCCGCTTATGAGAACCTGGCGCGGCGCACCGGCCTTGAGGGCGTCAAGTCGGTGTGTCTTGCGCTTCAGCAGGCGGAGCGCTACGGCACCCCGCTCGGCCATTCCCTGCGCGTCATGGCGCAGGAAAACCGCGACATGCGCATGAACGAGGCGGAGAAGAAAGCCGCCGCGCTGCCGCCGAAGTTGACGGTGCCGATGATCCTGTTCTTCCTGCCGGTGCTGTTCGTGGTCATTCTCGGACCGACCGGCATCAAGATCTCCGAGCTGCATTAATGCGCGATGGCATGAAGATGAATCACCATCCGCTTTAGGTTATTGTTTGAGCATGATCTTTTCGGAAAACCGCTACGCACGTTTCCGGATCATGCCCTAACGCGAATGCGGGCCGCGCACGGCCCGCATATTGGCTTCAAATTGGAAGATCTGGTTTGATCAGTCGGCCTGGCTGAGCGAAGCGACCGGCGTGCGCTTCGGTGCGCCGCGCGCTGTGTCGCTGCGGCTCAGCATGTCCTTCAGATAGGCGACGTTGGCCGCGGCCTGGTCCGGCGGCAGGTCCGCCTTCACGATGGTCTCGGCTTCGGCGAAGCGGCCCTGCAGACCGACGACCAGGCCAAGGTTCTGCCGCACCCGGCTGCTGGCGCGCGGCGAGGCATAAGCCTGCCGCAACGCCTCTTCGGCCTTGGGCAGATCCTTCGACAGCATGTAGGACAGGCCGAGATTGGAGAGCACGCCGGGATCGCCCGGCGCGATCTTCAGCGCGCTCGCATAGTAGGAGCGCGCCTCCTCGTGGCGGCCCATCTGGTCGAGCGCGGTGCCTTGCACCGAGAGCAGACGCCAGTCCGGATTGTCGGGCGAATGCGCCTTCGACAGCACGTCGAAGGCCTGCTGGAAATTACCGTTGTCGGCGAGCGCGCGGCCGTACTGGGCGAGCAGCGCCTTGTTGCCGGGATTTGCGATGGTCGCCTGCTCCAGCACGGCAGCGGCCTGGGCACGCTGACCGTTGGCGCGCAAGGCCTGGCCGTAGCCGAGCGCGGCGTCGGCGTCCTTGGGATTGGCGCGGTAGCGCTCGCCATAGACCTCGACGGCGCGCGCGGGATCCGCGGGCGGCGCGGCCTCCGCCTTCGACCCGATCGAGCCGGTGACGTCGGAGAGCTTTGACATTGCCGTGCAGCCGCCGAGGCCCGTCGCCACCATCGCGACGAGCGAGGCAGACGCGAGAAGCCGGGCAGGACTGAACCGTTGACGCATGACGCTTTGACTCTCGAGCCGATTGATCGAGCCGAACGCGTCAGCAATAGACTGTTAACCCTAACGGCCGGTTAACGTCAGCCTGGCTGCCCCTTAAGGCTGCGTCTGCCGTGACGTCTCGCCGCCGAGATCCAGATCGAGACCAAGCCGCTTCACTTGTTCGTCCAGGTCTCGCAGGGATTGAATCCTCTGCCGCGCCTCCGCGACGACATCGATGTCCGTGCACGGCATCCCCGGCAATTCGCGCTGAAGATCGTCGCGATGGACCAGGCGCCTGGCGCGGAGCTCATCGAGCTGATCGTCGTCGATGCCGAGCACGGCGGCGGATTGCGCGATCAGCCGCCGCAGCAGCAGCGTCACGGCTGCCAGCGCATCGACCTCATGCTTGCGCCCCGACCTCTCGAATTTGCTCGCAAGGTCGGCCCAGGCATGGGAGGTGACGAGATAGACGTACAGCGCGCTGGCCCACGACGCCTCGCCATCGGCGTAGAAGGCGCCGCGCATCAACAGCCGGCGGACCAGTGCTGCGACCTGATCACGCGACAACGTCCGGCATGCGCCGATCTCGATCATCGACTGAACCGCCGGGTCACGCGAAAAATCCCGCCCTGCCGGCAGCTTGATGACGCCGTCCCGGAGGTTGGAGTCGAGCGACCTGAACGCGCCGTCGTTGCGCGGACGCGAATAGCGGGCGATCGCGAAGCGATACGTCGTCTCGCCTGCATCGGACGACGGGCCGAAATGGACGATGTTGAAGCCGGCATCGTCGCCCGCCTGGCCGGTCGAGGACGGACAGGAGAGCACGTAGATCGTGCGCCAGAACGCTTCATCGCCGTCGCTCGACGTGGCGCGAGGATCGGGAATCGAATAGCGCGTCAGTCCCTCGACATGGCGGTGACCGTGCAGCACCAGATTGACGTTGAGCGAGGTCGCAGCTTCGAGGAAGGTCGCGGGCGCAGCCAGATACATCAGCGGCTCGTCGGGCAGGCCGAGAAAGCGCTTTCCTTCGCCGGTCGCCTGCGGCAGCGGATGGTGATGCAGCGCCAGCACGCGCACCAGGTTTTCCGCCGGCTCGGCATAATCGGCGCGCCCCACCGAGCCCATGCTGCCGGCGAGCTCGACGCTCAGCCGGGCCGAATCTGCGACCAGCGCGTGGTAGGCGTTCTCGTCGATATCGCCGCTCGCCAGCTTCGAGATGCTGGCGCTGTTGGAATCCAGCAGCACCAGATCGAGTCCGGCCTGGCGGTAATAGATGCTCTTCGAGGTCCGCGGCAGATGAAGATGATCGTAGACGTCATGACGACGCGCACGCTGACTCGGGCGCTTGACGTCGTGATTGCCGGCAACGGCCTGAATGTCCGTGAACAGCCCGGTCTGGCGGAACGAGGCGATGACGGCGAGCGCTTCGTCGAGCGCACGCGGCGTCGGATCGTCGACGAGATCGCCCGTGATCAGTAGGATGCGATCGGGAACGTCAGCGACGTCTGCCATCGCTTCGCGAATTGCAGCACTGAGCGCCTCGATCGTCGCCAACAGCCGGCCCGACCCGTCCAGATGCAGGTCAGAGATGTGCGCAATAACGAATGATCTATCCATTTTGCGCCGCTCATTCGCGAATGCTGCGCCGCCTAAACGATCGGAAGAATGCCTTGGACGAAGAGATCGGGACGAACAGATCAGACCGGTATCGAACCCGGCAGGGATGACCCGGGCAGATAACGCGTGCCATTGCGCGCCTACTTCCGATACGTGCAGAAACGCACGGAACAATCTAAAATATTCGTCAATAATGCCACAACCGCGGCGCTAGTAAAGCCCTGCGGCTGCGCCGTCGTGAACGGCAGTTCTCAGCACGAGATACGAGAGCTCCCCGACGAACGTTTCGTCGGTCCCGATCAATATTCGATGGCCAAGCGCTTGCGGATTTCGTCGATGCGCTTGTCGAGCGCATCGAACCGCGCGTGGACGGAGCGGTCGTGGAGATAGAAGACGTAACCGCCGGCAAGGAACGCGAAGATCCAGTGATGATGCTCGACATAGCCAAAGATCGCTTCGACGGCCTGGCCGATGAATGTGACCACGCTCCACACAAATTCCATCGCATGTCCTCCCGGCAGGCTTCGTCGTCGGCCGCTGGCGATCCCGGCACAGCTGACGTCCACTCTCCGGAACCTAGCATGGCCCCCTTGCGGCGAGTAGCGGCTCGCTGAACGGTGACAGCAAAGCCGATTGCGGCCACGGCAAAACTCTGCGAAGTCTCGTGCCTTCGCATGACCTGTCGATCTGACGATCCGGACCCGCCAATGCCTTCTGTCTTCGAGACATCGTCCACCGCCATCCCGATCACCTTCGTCACCAAGTCAAGCTGGGATGCGGTGCGCGAAAGCTTGCCGCCGGCACAACGCCAGTTCGCCACAGCCAGCGCTTATGCCGCCAAGCCCGGCGGCTATCTGGCGCTGCCGGCGCCCGACGGCGCGATCGCGCAGGTGCTGTTCGGCCTCGAGGACGAGGGCGCACGATCGCGCGACCTGTTCCGGCCGGGCGCCCTGCCCGGCCTGCTGCCGCCGGGCACCTATCGCTTCGTCAATGCGCCGCACGACGCACGGCTGGCGGCGCTCGCTTTCGCGCTGGGATGCTACCGCTTCGCGCGCTACCGCAAGGCCGATCGCCCGGACGTCCGGCTGGTGCCGCCTGACGGTGTCGATGCCGCCGAGATCACCCGCATCGCGGATGCCGCGATGTTGGCGCGCGACCTCATCAACACGCCGTCAAACGACATGGGGCCCGAGGAGCTCGCTGCGGCCGCGCAAGACCTCGCCACGGAGTTCGGTGCAAGCTTTGCCTGCACCATCGGCGAGGATCTGGAGAAGGATTTTCCGCTGATCCACGCCGTCGGCATGGCCTCCAGCCGCGCCCCGCGGCTGATCGACATCGGCTGGGGCGACCTCGATCATCCCAAGGTGACGCTCGTCGGCAAGGGCGTCTGCTTCGACACCGGCGGGCTCGATCTGAAGCCGTCGAGCGGCATGCTGATCATGAAGAAGGACATGGGCGGCGCCGCCAACGTGCTGGCGCTGGCGCGCATGGTGATGGCTGCCAAGCTGAAGGTGCGGCTGCGCGTGCTGATCCCGGCGGTGGAGAATGCGGTCGCCGGCAACGCCTTCCGCCCGCTCGACATCTTCACCTCGCGCAAAGGCATCACGGTCGAGATCGGCAACACCGACGCGGAAGGCCGGCTTGTGCTCGCCGACGCGCTGGCGCTGGCCGACGAGGAGAAGCCGGACCTGCTGATCGACCTGGGCACGCTGACCGGCGCGGCGCGCGTTGCGCTGGGACCGGATTTACCGCCCTTTTACACCAATGATGAGACGCTCGCCGCCGACGTCGCGCGGTGCGCGGTGAAGGAGAACGATCCGTTGTGGCGCATGCCGCTGTGGCCGCCCTACGATGCGTGGCTGGATTCCAAGACCGCCACCATCACCAACGCCCCATCCGGCGGCTTCGCCGGCTCGATCACCTGCGCGCTGTTCCTGCAACGCTTCGTCGAGCACGCCAAGAGCTGGCTGCATGTCGATATCTACGGCTGGACGCCGTCGGCAAAGCCCGCGCGCCCCGAGGGCGGCGAATGCCAGGCCGCACGCGCCATCTACAAAGTGCTGAGCGAGCGCTATGCATGATCCGCGATTGACGCCGGCGCGGGGTGACCTCGCCGCCAAATATCTCGAAGGCAAGGTGCAGGCGGAGCGCTTCGTCACCGGCGAGGAGTTCGAGGTGATCGATGCGGTCGCGCCGGTGCGCGAGCAGCCGTCATCGAACGCGATGCTGATGACCGAGGCGCTGCGCGGCGAGCGCGTCACGGTCTACGATCGCAACGGCGAGGGCTGGGCCTGGGGCCAGCTCAATGGCGATGGCTATGTCGGCTGGCTGCCGGATGCGGTGCTGATGCGCCCCGCAGCCGCGCCGACGCACAAAGTGAGTGCGCTCCGAACCTTCGCTTTTCCCGGTCCCTCGATCAAGCTGCCGCCCGCCGACACGCTCGTGCTGGGGTCAAAGCTCGCGATAGCGCGCGAGGACGGCAGCTTCGCCGTGACGCGCGACGGGACGTATGTGCCGAAGGCACATCTTGCAGCGCTCGATCATCGCGAGCCGGATTTCGTTGCGGTGGCCGAGCGCTTCATCGGCACGCCCTACCTCTGGGGCGGCAAGAGCAGCCTCGGCATCGATTGCTCAGGCCTCGTCCAGGTCTCGCTGACGTCTGCCGGCATCGGCTGCCCGCGCGACAGCGACATGCAGCAGACAGGCCTCGGCCGCGCGCTGGAGCCGCACGAGCGGAGCAGCTTGCTGCGCGGCGACCTGATCTTCTGGAAGGGACATGTCGCCATCGTGCGCGACGGCAGCACGATGGTTCATGCCAACGCGCATCACATGGCGACGGTGATCGAGCCAATCGCGCCGGCGCTCGCGCGGATCAAGCAGGCGGGCAGCGACGTCGTCGCGATCAAGCGACTGTAGGGCCTGTATTCATATTTCGCCGCGAGCGAAGCCGACAGCGACACTCCGGCACAGAGAACCGGAAATCTCGTGGGTTCCCCCAGGCTCCTTCTTCAGGGAACTCACGCACGATCATTCGAGCAACCCGACACTCGAAAGGCATCCCGCTCCCGGCTAACAGGCACCCCGCGCCGCAGCGACGGAACAACGTTACAATTGAGAGGTTTGCGGAACGAAACGCGCCGTCAGTCTTTCTCTGGCTTTGGGAGGTGCCCATGAGTTCTCAAGCGAGGGAAGGCGCGTGCGCATTCGCTTGGCGAAACTACTTGCTGATCCACAGCGGTATCAGCGAGAACGACAACAGGCGTTCCGCCCTCTACAGCTACATCACCAATCTTCGCGATACCGGCGAAGATGATTTCGACCTCTTGCAAATAGCCGCAGTCGCCTACTTGAAAAAGCTGGATGAATTGCACGACGACCGAGGCGCACGACTCGCGGCAGATCAAGTTTTGGCCGAGTGTTTGGAAGCACGCAGCTCACAATCCGAGAGGTGACTTCAGGCCATAACACCAGAGCAAAGGAGCGAACAGCATGGCCGACAAGACCGCTACTGAAAACCGCTTCGCGCACGACCCGCAACGACGCATCGCCGCAGCCACAGCAATCGGCATGCATGCCTTGAAGCCGATAATCCACCTTCAGGTCTCAATGCTGAGGATGTGGGCCGACAGTATCGAAAGGCTCGCGGGCAATTACGAAAAGGGCCTGGAAGAAAGAGCGAGCACGGCCGAGGAACAATCAGACAGGGAACGCGCCGCATAGATCGACGCGATCTGGTAGGCGCAGTCCGCTTTGGCTACAAGCAGGAGCGTCCCCGGGGTCCGCGCTATCGCGTGCCCCGCGGATGCGCTATCGCGCACCGCGGGATGACTGGATCAGGTCGCGACTGACCCGTTCCCCGCCGTCTCCAGCCGGAACGCCGCCGCAAACAGCGCGCGCGTGTAATCGGTCTTCGGGTTCTTGAACAGCTCGGCGGCCTGGCCTTCCTCGACCACCTTGCCGCTACGCATCACGATGAGGTGGCTGGCGAGCGAGGCGACGACACGCAAGTCGTGCGAGATGAACATGTAGGTGAGTTCGCGCCTGCGCTGAAGCTCGCGCAACAGATCGACCATCTGCGCCTGGATCAACATGTCGAGCGCGCTGGTGGGCTCGTCGAGCACGACGAAATCCGGCTCCAGCACCACCGCGCGCGCGATGCTGATGCGCTGACGCTGGCCGCCGGAGAATTCATGGGGATAGCGGTAGCGCGTCTCCGGCTTCAGTCCGACATCCTCCAGCGCCTTGACGACGCGCGCCTCGCGTTCCTCGCGCGACAGCTTTGGCTGATGCACGGAGAGGCCTTCGGCGATGATGTCTGCGACCGACATGCGCGGGCTGAGCGAGCCGAACGGATCCTGGAACACGATCTGCATGTCGCGGCGGAACGGGCGCATCTCCTTGAAGCGCAGGCCCTGGATGTCCTTGCCGAGGAAGACGATACGGCCGTTCGAGGAGATCAGCCGCAGCAGCGCAAGCCCGAGCGTGGTCTTGCCGGAGCCGGATTCGCCGACGACGCCGAGCGTCTCGCCCTTGCGCACGGCAACGCTGACGCCGTCGACCGCCTTGATGTGGCCGACCGTCTTGCGCATCAGGCCGCGCTTGATCGGAAACCAGACCTTGAGATCGTCGGCGGACATCACGACCGGCGCAGTCGGCTGCGGTGGCGCCGGGTCGGGCTTCGGCTCGGCCGCGAGCAGGTCGCGGGTATAGGGATGCTTCGGGGTCTTGAAGACCTGCTCGACCGGCCCTTGCTCGACGATCACGCCGCCCTTCATGACGCAGACGGTGTCGGCGATGCGGCGCACGATGCCGAGATCGTGGGTGATGAACAGCAGGCTCATCCCGAGCCGCGCGCGGATCTCGGCCAGCAGCGCCAGGATCTGCGCCTGCACGGTGACATCGAGCGCCGTGGTCGGCTCGTCCGCGATCAACAGGTCCGGCTCGTTGGCGAGCGCCATCGCGATCATCACGCGCTGGCGCTGGCCGCCGGAGAGCTGGTGCGGATAGCTGTTCAGCCGCGTCTCGGGCTCGGGAATGCCGACCTGCGTCAGCAGCTCCAGCGTCCGCCTGCGGGCCTCGGCATTGCTGGTCGGATTGTGCAGCTGGATGATCTCGCCGATCTGCGCCTCGATCGTGTGCAGCGGATTGAGCGAGGTCATCGGCTCCTGGAAGATGATGGAGATGTCGCTGCCGCGGATCTCCCGCATCTGCTGCTCGCTCTGGTCGATCAGCTCCTGCCCCTTGAAGCGGATGCTGCCGGAGGGATGCGAGGCGTTCGGATAAGGCAGCAGCTTCAGGATCGAGAGCGCGCTGACGGACTTGCCGGAGCCGGATTCGCCGACCAGCGCGACGCATTCGCCGCGCTTGATCTGGAACGAGACCTTGTCGACCGCGAGCGTCGTCGCGCCGCCCTGGTGGAAGGCCACCGAGAGGTCGCGCACGCTGAGCAGGGGCTGGTTGATCGCGTCCATGGCCTTACCTGAACGTCTTGCGCGGATCGAAGGCGTCGCGCACGGCTTCGCCGATGAAGATCAAGAGCGACAGCATGATCGCGACCGAGAAGAAGCCGGAAAATCCGAGCCACGGCGCCTGCACATTGGCCTTGGCCTGCGAGAGCAATTCGCCGAGCGAAGGCGATCCCGGCGGCAGACCGAAGCCCAGGAAATCGAGCGCCGTCAGCGTCATCACCGACGAGGAGACGATGAATGGCAGGAACGTCATGGTCGCGACCATCGCGTTCGGCAGCAGGTGACGGAACATGATGACCGGGTTGGAGACGCCGAGCGCCCGCGCCGCCTGGATGTACTCGAAGTTGCGCCCGCGCAGGAATTCGGCCCGCACCAGACCGACCAGCGAGACCCAGGAGAACAGCAGCAGGATGCCGAGCAGCACGAAGAAGCCAGGCACGAGGACCGAGGACAATATCAGGAGAAGATAGAGCGACGGTATCGCCGTCCAGATCTCGATGAAGCGCTGGAAGATGAGGTCGACCCAGCCGCCGAAATAGCCCTGCACCGCGCCTGCGGCAATGCCGACGACGGATGAGACGATGGTGAGGCAAAGGCCGAACAGCACGGAGATGCGGAAGCCGTAGATCAATCGCGCCACCACGTCACGGCCCTGATCGTCGGTGCCGAGCCAGTTGTATTCGAGATCGCGGCAGCTCTTCAGGCCCTTCTTCTCGACCACCGGCTTGCACTGCGCTTCCGTCAACATCCAAGTCGGCGGCGACGGCGCCGGGGTCGGCAGATCGAGATTGTGGGTGTCGTAGGAATAGCGGATCAGCGGCCAGACGATGACGCCGCCCTTGTCCTTGATGAGCTTCTGCAAATAGGGGTCGCGGTAGTCGGCGGCCGTCTCGAAATCACCGCCGAAAGTGGTTTCCGAATAGGTCACGAAGGCAGGCCAATACAGACGGCCGTCGAACTTGATCAGGAAGGGCCGATCGTTGGCGATCAGCTCGGCGAACAGCGAGATCACGAACAGCGCAATGAATATCCAGAACGACCAGTAGCCGCGCCGGTTGGCCTTGAAGTTCTGCCATCGCCGCCGGTTGAGCGGCGAAGGCGCGAACGGCTTGCCCGTGATCGGAACGACTTCTCCCAGGGGAGACTGGGTCGTGGTCTCGATCGGCGTCGGTGCGGTGATTGTCATCAGACCTCCCGCGCCTCGAAATCGATCCGGGGGTCGATCCACATATAGGTCAGGTCGGAGATCAGGTTGATCACGAGTCCGACCAGCGAAAAGATGTAGAGCGTGCCGAACACCACGGGATAGTCGCGGTTGAGCACGCTCTCGAAGCTGAGCAGCCCGAGCCCGTCCAGCGAGAAGATTGTCTCGATCAGAAGCGAGCCCGAAAAGAAGGCGTGGATGAAGGTTCCGGGAAAGCCCGCGATCACGATCAGCATGGCGTTGCGGAAGACGTGGCCGTACAGCACCCGGTTCTCGCTGCAACCCTTGGCGCGCGCGGTCATGACGTATTGCTTGCGGATCTCGTCCAGGAACGAGTTCTTGGTCAGGAACGTCATGGTGGTGAACGCACCCAGCCCCATGGCGATCAGCGGCAGCGTCAGATGCCAGAAATAATCGATGATCTTCCAGTACCAGGGAAACTGCGACCAGCCGTCCGACGTCAACCCGCGCAGCGGGAACCAGTTGAAGAACGAGCCGCCGGCAAACAGGATGATCAGGAGGATCGCGAACAGGAAGCCGGGAATGGCATAGCCGAGCACGAGCACGGTCGACGTCCAGGTGTCGAACCGCGCGCCGTCGTTCACGGCCTTGCGAATGCCGAGCGGGATCGAGATCAGATAGGTCAGAAGCGTCAGCCAGAGGCCAAGCGAGATCGAGACCGGCAGCTTCTCCTTGATGAGCTGAAGCACGCTGACGTCGCGGAAATAGCTCTTGCCGAAATCGAAGCGGGCGAAATTCCACACCATCAGCGCGAAGCGTTCCGGCGCCGGCTTGTCGAAGCCGAACTGCACCTCCAGCTTCTTGATGAAATCTGGATCGAGGCCCTGCGCGCCGCGATATTTCGAGTTGATGGCATCGCCACCCGCGCCGAGTTGTCCCGGCGCACGCTGCGCAAAATCGCCCCCGCCCGAAATGCGCGAGGTGCCGCCGGTGTCGGCACCGGAGAGCTGTGCGATCACGCGCTCGACCGGGCCGCCCGGCGCGAACTGCACGACGACGAAGGAAACAAAGAGGATCCCGAGCAGGGTCGGGATCATCAAGAGGATGCGGCGGGCGATATAAGCACTCATGACTATTTCGCCTGATCGAGCTTGGCCGCCTTGCCGCCGTCATGCCACCAGATGTCGGGGGCACCGACGCCGTTGGCGTAACGCGGCAGCTTCTGCGGATGAGCGAACTCGTCCCAATAGGCCAGCCGGTGCGTCTTGTTGTACCATTGCGGTACCCAATAGCGGCCGGCACGGAACAGGCGGTCGAAGGCGCGGCAGGCGATGGTCAACTCCTCGCGGCTGTCGGCGGCCATGATCTTCTCGACCATGGCGTCGATCGCCGGGCTGGCAACGCCCGCGAGATTGTATGATCCCCTGGTGTTCGCGACCTGTGAGGAGAAGAACGCGCGCATGGCATCGCCGGGCGTCGCCGACATGCTGAAGCGCTGGATCGACATATCGAAATCGAAATCTTCTTGCCGCGCCTTGAATTGCACCGCATCGACGAGACGCACACTGGCCTCGATGCCGAGCGTCGCGAGATTCTTGATGTAGGGCGCATGGTGCGGCTGGAACGAGGGTTCGTCCAGCAGGAACTCGATCTTGAACGGCTCGCCGTTCGGCAGCACCCGCTTGCCGTCCTTGATCGGCACGCCGGCCTCGTTCAGCAATTGCTGCGCCTTGCGCAGCAGGCTGCGGTCCTGCCCGGAGCCGTCCGTGACCGGCGGCGTGAATGGCGCGGCGAACACGTCGTCGGGGACCTTGCCGCGGAACGGCTCCAGCAGTTTCAGCTCTTCCGGCGAAGGCGGACCATCGCTGGCCATGAGATCCGAATTCTGGAACGGCGACACAGTGCGGGCATAGGCCCCGTACATGATGGTCTTGTTGGTCCACTCGAAGTCGAACGCATTGATCAGAGCCTCGCGCACGCGCGGGTCTTTGAACTTGTCGCGCCGCGTGTTGATGAACCAGCCCTGCGCGCCGGACGGTGTATCGTCGGGCACGACCTCCATCTTGACGCGACCATCCTTCGCCGCCGGGAAGTCATAGCGCGTCGCCCAGATGCGTGAGGTGAACTCCTCGCGATAGAGGTAGCTCTTGCCGGTGAAACCCTCGAAGGCGACATCGCGATCGCGGTAGAATTCGTAGCGCACGACATCGAAATTGTAGCTGCCGCGGCAAACCGGCAGATCAGCCGCCCACCAGTCCTTGACCCGCTCGTATTCGATGTAGCGATTGACCTCGAAGCGGCCGACCTTGTACGGGCCCGAGCCGAGCGGCGTGTCCAGCGTTGATTCATCGAAGGCTCGTGTGGCGTAATACGCCTTCGAGAAGATCGGCAGGCCCGCGACATAGAGCGGCACGTCGCGCGCCCGTCCCTTGGCAAAGGTGACGACGAGCGTCGCATCGTCGAGAGCTTCCGCGCTGACCATGTCGCGCATCTGCACGGTGATCAGCGGATGTCCCTTGGTCTTCAGCGCCGTCAACGAAAACGCTGCATCGTGCGCGGTGAGCCTGGTGCCGTCGTGGAATTTCGCCTCCGGCCGCATCGTGAAGCGATAAGTGAGCTTGTCCGGCGAGATCTGCACGGATTGGGCGGCAAGCCCGTACATCGCGTCCGGCTCGTCGTTGGCGCGCACCATCAACGGCGCGAAGGTCATGTCCATGCCTTGCGCGCCGTCACCCTTCAGGATGAAGGCGTTGAGCGAGTTGAAGGTCTGGTAGGACTGGTTGTACGACCGCACCGAGGGGATGAGCGAGAACGTCCCGCCCTTCGGCGCGTCCAGATTGACATAATCGAAATGCTGGAAGTCGGCGGGATATTTGAGATCGCCGAACGCCGAGATGCCGTGGGCCTCGGTGGGCATCTCGGAGGCGGCCGCGCCGCGCAACAGCGGCCCGCCCAGGGATGCACCGAAGGTGCCGACACCCAGGGCCAGCACGTGGCGGCGTGACATCTGCCTCATGCGGGAAACGTCCTTCACGATTTCTTTGCGATCCGCGCCGCCTTGTCTGCGTCGTACCACCAGATGAACGGGAAGCCGGATTGGCCGTATCTGGGCAATTCCGAGGGCCGGCCGAAGCGGTCCCACCGCGCGGTGCGGATCTTCGTATAGGTCCACTGCGGCACGACGTAGTGATTCCACAGCAGCACGCGGTCGAGCGCCTTGGTTGCCGCGACGAGATCGTCGCGATCCCTGGCGTAGATCAGCCGCTCGATCAGCTTGTCCACGGCCGGATTCTTGATGCCGGCGATGTTGCGGGACCCGGCGATGTCGGCCGTCTTGGACGACCAGAACTCGCGCTGCTCGTTGCCCGGCGACTGCGACTCGCCCCACGAGTTGGTGACGACGTCGAAATCCCAATCGCGCGTCCTGTTCTCGTATTGGGTCGGATCGACCGTCCGCACGCTGACGGCAATGCCGAGCCGCTCCAGCGACGGCTTGTAGAACAGCGTCACGCGCTCGAAGCTCGGGTCCTGGTTCAACAGTTCCAGAGAGAACTGGGCGCCGGTCTTGACGTCGACCAGCTTGCGGTCGCGCACCTCGTAGCCGGCCTCCTTGAACAGGCGCAGCGCCTCGCGCAGATTATCGCGCACGGCTTCCGGACTGCCCCCGACTGGATTGGTGTAGGCCGTCGTGAAGACTTCCGGCGGGACCTCGGCGCGGACGGTCTCGAGAATCTCGAGCTCCTTTCCTTGCGGCAAGCCGGTCGCCATGAGCTCGTCGATGCCGTCGAAATAGCTGGTGATGCGCTTGTACTGGCCGTAGAAGATCTGCTTGTTCATCTCCTCGAAGTCGAACGCGTAGTTGAGCGCACGACGCACGCGGGGATCGCTGAACTTGGCGCGACGCAGGTTCGGCACGAAAGCCTGCATGACGCCCGAGCTGCGATTGGCAAATTCCTCGAGGATCACGCGCTTTTCGGCGACGGCCGGGAAATCATAGGCGGTCGCCCAACTCTTTGCGCTGTTCTCGGTGCGCCAATCCACCTGATCGGCCTTGAACGCCTCGATCGCCACGGTGGCGTCGCGGAAATACTCGTAGCGCAGCTCATCGAAATTGTTTCGGCCGACATTGGCGGCAAAGTCGCGCCCCCAATAATCCTTGACGCGCTCCAGCGCGATCGAGCGACCGGCAACGAATTCCTTGATCTTGTAGGGGCCGGAGCCGAGCGGCACTTCCAGTGTGGTCGCGGAGACGTCGCGCTTGCGGCCTTGCGCGTCGGTGCCCTCCCACCAATGCTTCGGCAACACCGTGAGCTGCCCGACGATCTGCGGCAGCTCGCGGTTGCCCGGCGCGTCGAACACGAATTTCACTTCGCGCTCGCCGACCTTTTCGGCCTTCACCACATGGCTGTAATAGGCCGAATACATCGGATGATGCTTCTTGAAGGAATCGAGCGAGAAGATCACGTCATCCGCGGTGACCGGCTTGCCATCGTGCCATTTGGCCTCCGGCCGCAGCCGGTAGGTCACGAAGGAGAAATCGTCGGGGTGGCTCACGGCTTCAGCCAGCGCGCCGTATTCGGTCGAGACCTCGTCGAGCGCGGGCGTCAGAAGCGATTCATAGATGAACGCGACGGCCCCGGCGACCTGCCCCTTCACACCGGAGACGACGATGTTGAAATTGTCGAATGTACCGACGGCAATCTGGCGCGCGACGCCGCCTTTGGGTGCTTCCGGATTGACGTAGTCGAAACGTTTGAAGTCTGCGGGGTACTTGACCTTTCCGAACAGCGACAGCGCATGGCGCCAGGGTAACTCACTCGCCGATTGCGCCTCGGCGGCGCCGACGACGGGAATGCCGGCAACGGAGCCGAGAACGGGAAGCGCGGCAGCAGCGGCGCCGGTGAGCAGGAGATCGCGTCGGGTAATGGCCAAATCAATAGTCCTGTCTTGAAGGAGGCTACTCCTTTAAGGTCCCAATATAGGCGAGGTTTCGACGGAATATGTTGCTTTTTCCTCATGTTGGAAGGCCGGACGGCCTCTCGGATGCGGCCAAACGCCCCGATAACGTCATCGCGAGGCCCGGATAACGAAACGGCCAGGCTTTTCAGCCTGGCCGCATGTTCCAGAAGAGGTTTTTGACGCCCTTACTTCGACGCCGTCGGGATCGGCTGCGGATGCTCTGACAGCGAATTCAGATAGGCAATGACGTCGGCGCGCTCGGAATCCTTGGGGATACCGGCGAAGCCCATCGCCGTGCCCGGGATGAAACCCTTCGGACTGGCAATGAACTTGTTGAGGTCGTCGAACGTCCAGGTGCCGCCCTTGGCCTTCATGGCGGCCGAGAAGTTGAAGCCGTTGCGGCCCTCGCCCCTGGCTTCACCGACGACGCCATAGAGGTTCGGACCGACGCGATTCGGGCCGCCCTTCTCGAAGGTGTGGCAGGCGCCGCACTTCTTGGCGGCGGCAGCGCCCTTCTCGACGGAAGCGGTCTGGAGCAGCTTTTCGATCGGTTCGGACGATGCGGCGGCCGCGCCACCTTCCTTGCCACCGTGGCCGGCATCTTCCTTGACCGCGATCTCGAAGCCCGGCTTTTCCGGCATCTTGGGCGAGAACAGCGCCTGGGCGGTGAAGCTCGTCACCAGCAGGATGAGACAGGTGCCGAGCACGGCACCGAGAATCTTGTTGAGTTCGAAAGAGTCCATTTCCGGCCAGGCCCCACACCGCAAGAAGGAAACAGCGGCCCAAGCGGGCCGCCAGGACGAGCCTCGGGAGAATCAAAACGTTCCTTGTTGTTTCCCCGAGTTTTGCCATTGAGATATCGGTTTGCCCGGGGTCTGGCAACCCGTATAAGCGACCCGGCTTCGAACCCGTCCCCACCCCATTTCTCGGCGCGGAAAACGCCCCGTTTCCAGGCCCTTGACCGATGATCGATCCCCGCATTTTGGTGCTGATCCCAGCCCGCATGGCCGCCACCCGCCTGCCCGGCAAGCCGCTCGCCGACATCGCGGGCCTGCCGATGATCGTGCATGTGCTGCGCCGCGCCGAGGCCGCTGCAATCGGCCGGGTCGCGGTCGCAACCGACACTGACGAGATCGCCTCGGTGGTTACGGCCCATGGCGGCGAGGCCGTGATGACCCGCTCTACACACCCCTCCGGCTCCGACCGCATCCACGAGGCCATGCAGAAGCTCGATCCGGACGGCAAGGCCGAGATCGTGATCAATCTCCAGGGCGATTTCCCGACCATCACTCCGCAGACCATCCGCGAGGTGCTGCCGCCTTTTGACGACCCCGCGGTCGACATCGTGACACTGGCCTCCCAGATCCACACCGAGGAAGAAGACCTCGCTCCGAGCGTCGTGAAGGCGATCGGCTCGCCGATCGGACCGCGGCGGATGCGGGCACTTTATTTCACCCGCGCCACCGCCCCCTACGGCAACGGACCGCGATACCACCACATCGGCCTCTATGCCTATCGCCGCGCCGCGCTGGAGCGGTTCGTGTCGCTGCCGCCCTCACCGCTCGAAAAACAGGAGAGCCTGGAGCAGCTCCGGGCGGTGGAAGCCGGCATGCGCATCGACATCATGATCGTCGACACCGTGCCTCGCGGGGTGGATACGCCGCCCGATCTCGAAACCGCGCGCAGCATCCTTTCCAAATCCTGAGCCGCTGCTACAAGGCCGACCAGGAGCACTTCAAGACATGAGCAAGATGAAGATCGCATTCCAGGGCGAGCCCGGAGCCAATTCCCACATTGCCATCGTCGAGGCCTATCCCGACGCCGAGCCGATGCCCTGCGCCACCTTCGAGGACGCGCTGTCGGCGATCTCCTCGGGCGAGGCAGATCTCGGCATGATCCCGATCGAGAACTCGGTCGCCGGCCGCGTCGCCGACATCCACCATCTGCTGCCGGCCTCCGGCCTTTTCATCATCGGCGAATGGTTTCTCCCCGTCCGCCACCAGCTGATGGCGGTGAAGGGGACCAGGCTCGACGACATCAAGAGCGTCGAGAGCCATGTGCATGCGCTCGGCCAGTGCCGGCGCATCATCCGCAAGCTCGGCATCAAGCCGATCGTGCATGCCGACACCGCCGGCAGCGCCCGCGACATCTCCGAGCGCAACGACAAGACCGTCGCCGCGATCGCCTCGCGCCTCGCCGCCAAGATCTATGGCCTCGACATCCTTGCCGAGGACATCGAGGACGAGGCCCACAACACCACGCGCTTCGTCGTGCTGGCGCGCGAGCCGAAATGGGCGGTCCAAGGTTCGGGCCCGCTGGTCACGACTTTTGTATTTCGCGTGCGCAATTTGCCGGCCGCGCTCTACAAGGCGCTCGGCGGCTTTGCCACCAACGGCGTCAACATGACCAAGCTCGAGAGCTACATGGTCGACGGCAATTTCTTCGCCACGCAGTTTTATGCCGACGTCGATGGCCACCCCGAAGACAAGGGCCTTGCGTTTGCGATCGAGGAGCTGAAGTTCTTCTCGCGAGAATTCCGCATCGTCGGCGTGTATCCCGGCCACCCGTTCCGCGCGACGTTCAGCGAGGCACAGGATTAGTCTCGTGTCCCGGACGCGCGAAGCGCGAGCCGGGACCCAGGGGCTGCAATTCACAGGACTTCGATGGGCCCCAGCTCTGCAGCGCATCACTGCGCGCTGCGCTGCGTCCGGGGCACGAGAGATTTACGCTGCAGCGCGAAGCCCAAACGCCTCCGCCAGCAGCGAATACGACTTCTTCCGCGCCTCGTGATCGTACACGGCCGTGATCACCATCAGCTCGTCCGGCTTGCTGGCATCGATCAGCGGCTGGAGCTTCTTCTGCACGGTCGCGGGACTACCGACGAACAGGCGCGAGCGGTTGCGGGCAATCGAGACGCGCTCGGAATCCGTATAGGGATAAGCCAGCGCTTCCTCGACGCTCGGCAGCGGCAGATATTGACCGCGATCGCGGCGCAGACGGTTGAGATCGAACGAGGTGGCGAGCTTCTCGGCCTCTTCATCGGTATCCGCCGTGACGATTGCGACCGCGAGGATCGCGTGCGGGCTGTCGCTCCAGGCCGAGGGCTGGAAGTGGTTGCGATAGTGCACCATCGCGTCGATCGCATCATGGGACGCGAAATGATGGGCGAAGGCGAAGCCCATGCCGACCTGGGCGGCGAGCTCCGAGGAATAGTCGCTGGAGCCGAGCAGCCAGATCGGCGGCAGCCGCGTATCGTCGGGCATCGCGACGACGTTGTTGTAAGGATGTCCCGACGGGAATTCGCGGGTCTCCCACAGGATCAGCTCGTGCAGCCGCTCCAGGAAATCGTCGCCCTCGCGGCGGTCGAGCCGGCTGCGCAGCGCATAGGCCGTGGCACCGTCGGTGCCGGGCGCGCGGCCAAGGCCAAGATCAATGCGGCCGGGAAACAGCGCCTCCAGCATCTTGAAGCGCTCGGCCACCACCAGCGGCGCGTGGTTGGGCAGCATCACGCCGCCGGAGCCGACGCGGATGTGCTTCGTCACCGCCGCGATCTGCCCGATCATCACGTCGGGCGCGGGGCTCGCGACGGAAGCGAGGTTGTGATGCTCGGCGAGCCAATAGCGGACATAGCCGAGCCCGTCGACATGGCGC